>JBNJFE010000031.1:0-9455 GCA_051746505.1 Campylobacterota bacterium | reverse complement strand
GGTTTTAAACTACGCCGCCTTCATACTGGGCGCGAAGACGCTCTTTTTCTTTTCTCTTTTTCTCTTTTTCGGCCAGCTTTCGCCTGTAGTCGCTGACGCTGAAACCAAGAGGCTTAAGCGTCGCCGCGGCGATAAAGATCGAAGAGTACGTCCCCACGATAATGCCCACAAGCAGCGTAAAGCTGAAACCTTTGATGATTTCGCCGCCGAAAACAAACAGCGTTAGCACCACAAAAAAGGTCGTCAGTGAGGTCAGCGTGGTACGCGACAGCGTCTTGGTCACCGACTCGTTGATCACGGCGGCAAGTTCGCTGCTTTTTGAGTCGCGCAAGCCTTCCCTGATACGGTCAAAAACGATAATGGTATCATTGAGCGAGTAACCAAGGATCGTCAACAGCGCCGCCAGCGTATCCAGGTTTACTTCAATCTGCGATACCGATACCGCACCCAGAACAAGCGTGATATCGTGAACCAGAGCGATAATGGAAGCAACGGCGAAACGAAACTCAAAACGGTAGCTGACATAGATCAGAATCGCCAGTATCGCAAAACTCATCGCCATGATCCCGTCGTTTCGAAGTTCGCTGCCCACTTTCGGTCCGACCATATCCACTCTTCGGATATTAAACTCTCCTGTGGGAGCAAGCATTTTCGCGGCGATATCGCCTACGTCGCTGCCCACCGAGCGGCTGCTTGTTTTGGCTTTGATCACAACTTCATCCTGTGCGCCGAAATAGGTCACGCTCGCACCTTCAAAGGTTTCATTCTGGCGCGTCACATCCCTGATCTTGTCAATGGGTGCCTGCTGGGGGTACTGTACCTGTACCACCGTCCCGCCGTTAAAATCAACGCCGAAGTTCAACCCCTTGGTAAAAAGCAGCACAACCGAAGCGATCAGCAGGACAATGGAGAGCATGGAAAAGCGGCCGCTTTTGCCCATGAAGTTATACGGACTTTTGTATCTAAACAGTTCCATGATCACCCTTTATACCAAACCAGGTTTTAAGTTTGCTCTTTTTGATGCGGGGATACAGCAGTTGATACACCCCGTGTGTGCCCACAATCGCGGTAAGCATCGAAGCTAAAATCCCGATACTGATGGTGATGGCAAAACCCTTGATCGGGCCCGATCCGTACGCGTACAGGATCACTGCCGCAATAAGCGTGGTAATATTGGCATCCAAAATCGCGCTCAGGGCGTTTTTATAGCCCTGCTCGATCGCTTTTGCCACACTCACGCCTCTGTTAAACAGTTCCCTGATGCGTTCATTGATAATGACGTTGGCATCCACGGCCATCCCTACCGTCAGGACGATACCCGCCATCCCGGGCAGGGTCAGCGTGGCACCAAACATCGCCATCACCGACAGGATGATCAACAGGTTTGCAATCAGTGCGACATTGGATACGATCCCGGCGATGCCGTAGTACCACACCATAAAGATGACCACGGCCACAAATCCCGCTACCAGCGCGATCAGGCTGGCTTTGATACTGTCTGCACCCAGACTTGGACCGATGCTTCGTTTTTCCATCAGATATACCGGAGCCGCCAGCGCGCCGCTTCGAAGTGCGATCGCGACATCGTGGGCTTCCTGGGGCGTGAAGTTGCCGCTGATCTGGCCGTGGCCGCCGCCGATACGCTCACGGATATTGGGCGCGGAATACACCCGACCGTCCATGACAATAGCCAAGCGTTTGCCCACGTTTTTCGCCGTAAAGTCGCCAAAGATCGCGCTGCCCTCGGAGTTGAGCGAAAAATTGATCACGGGTCTGTTTTGCTCATCGAAACTGACCCTGGCATCCGTAAGCATTTTTCCGTCTAAAATCGGCACTTCTTTGACCAAATATTGACGCTGTTCATCTACGCCGGGCAAAAGAAGGTCGCCGTAGCTTCTGGCTTCGGCTTTGCTCATTTGGCCTGCCTGCGAAGCCCTGTCCTCATCGATAGCCATCAGCTGCAGGTGTGCTGACTGGCTGATGAGTTCTCTGGCACGCTGTTCTTCCTGTCTGGTTTTGATCCCGGGCAACTGCACCAAGATTTTTTCCTCACCCTGCTTTGCCACGGTGGGTTCAGCCAGTCCAAACTGATTCAGCCGGTTTCTGATTGTATCCACGGCTTGATCGATTGCGTCTGCTTTTGTCCTCTCTTGCATCTGCGTAGTAAGGAAAACGTCGTAATCGCCGCCTTCCTGCGCGATCTCCAAACCCTCGTATTCATCAAAGATCGATTGGAGTTTTTGGCTGTCGCCGCTATCAAGCAGTTCAAAGGTGATACTGTTTTCTTCGATGGAAAATCGGTCAAAGATGATCTCTTCATCTTCCATCTTGTATTTCATCGCCGAGGCGATCGATTGGATTTTGGAGTTGATCGCTTCTTCGCTTTTAACGCCCAGAAGCATGTGCAGCCCGCCTTGCAGGTCAAGTCCCAGCGTAATCTTTTTGCCGCCCTCGCTCTGGGTCAGACTGGGAATAGAAAAAACAATCCCAAAAACCAGAGCAAGCACAAAGAGTATGAGACGGTAGTTCATTAATCTTTCTTCTTGGCTATGAAGTCTTTTTCCAGTTTGATCGACGTGTTTTCATCGATTTTAAGCTTGATGTGGTCTTCTTCGGGCTTGACAACTTCTGCTATAATACCGCCGTTGGTTACGACACGGTCGCCCTTTTGAAGCGCCTCGATCATTTCTTTATGTTCCTTGGCCTGTTTTTGCTGGGGTCTGATGACCAGAAAGTAAAAAATACCAAACAAAATAATAAGCGGAAAGAGTGATGCTAAAATATCCATACATATCCTTTTTTAAATCATATTTTACCGTGAATAATTTTATATACGGCTTGTCTGCGGCACTGTTTTTGTCTCTTTTTATCTATTTGGACCATTTTTCACTCTCTCATCCGCTGATTAATACGCTTTTTGGGCTTACGGGTTTTTTTATGATTTTGCGCGCAAGCAGACGCCAGCTGCTTTTTGCGGGCTTTTTCATCGGCATTTTCTGGTTTTACTGGATTGCGCTGAGTTTTCGCTACTACGATTTGGCGTGGATGATCCCTTTTGTGATTTTTGGCATCGGCGCGGTGTATGGAGTGCTTTTTTACCTGCTTGGCAGGCTGCATCCGCTGCTTCGGATCGCAGCCCTTGTGCTGCTTGGCTACCTTCCCCTGCTTGGATTTGACTGGTTTCGGCCCGAACTTGTTTTTGTGGATTCTTATCTTGGCATCCAAAAGTGGCAGTTTGGGCTTGTATTGCTTAGTCTGTATCTGAGTACGCGTCACAAAGGTTTTTTGCTGCTTTTGCTTTTGGGACTTGATTTTTCCTCGGTCAAAGAGGTTGAAAATACCCATATACAGCCCCTGTCCACACAGATCGCGCAGGATCAGAAGTGGCAGCCGGAAAACAGAGAAAAATACACCGATTTTGTCATAAACCAAAGCCGTAAAGCCGCACAAAGCGGCAAGAGGATGATTATCTTCCCCGAATCTTTTATCACAGACTATTTAAATAAAAACAAAACCCTGATCAAGCGGCTAAAACGCATCAGCCGGGATATCACCATCGTCACGGGCAGCCTCTACCTTGAAAACGGCCGGGCGAAAAACTCGGCTTATATATTTCAAAACGGCCAAATGGAGATAGCGCATAAAGTCGTACTGGTACCTTTTGGTGAAGCCAATCCGCTGCCTGCGTTTTTAAGCGATATCATCAACGATATCTTTTATGACGGCGCGCCCGATTACGAAAGCGCGGCGGCTTTCACCACCTTTTCGATCAGTAAAAATGATTATACCGCCGCTATCTGTTATGAAGCAACAGATTACACGCTGTATACCCAAAATCCGAAGCGCGTCATAGCTATCAGCAACAACGCGTGGTTTACCCCTTCTGTTCAGCCCACGCTGCAAAAGCTTTTGATGGCTCATTTTGTACGCCTGCACGGGGTGCGTATTTATCACAGCGCCAACGCATCGCCGAGTTTTATCTTAAAAAAGGTACAATAACGCTTATGGCTCAAATCAAAATTCACACCCAAAACTTTTTGCACAACATCGACCTGATCAAAGACAAAGCCGGCAGCGCTGATAAAGCGGCGCTGGTTTTAAAAGACAACGCCTACGGCCACGGCCTTGATATCATCGCGCCAAAGGCGGCGGAAGCGGGGATCAAACACTGCGTGGTACGCGATCTCAAAGAAGCCTTTTTCGTACAAAATCTTTTTGACACCGTATTGCTGCTCAATCCGACCAAGGTCAAACTTCCGCCGTTTATGCACCAGGCAGTCAACAGTTTTGATCAGATTGAACAGATAAAGCCAGGATGCAGCGTGGAACTCAAAGTCGATTGCGGAATGCACAGAAACGGCGTGGATACAGCCGCCGTCGAAGCCGCCCTGGACGCTATTGAAGACAATGGTCTTGTCCTCAAAGGGATCTTTACCCACCACAAAAGCGCGGATATGCTCACCAGCGAATTTTACTGGCAGCAAAAGAATTTTGAGCGAATCAAAAAGCGCTACGGGCATCTTGGCGTGCGATTTCACAGTTTTAACTCCGCCGCTCTCTTTCGCGCGCAGAGTTTAGAAGACGACATCGCCCGGGTCGGCATCGCCGCGTACGGGTATATCGATTATGAAAAAGGGTTGCCAAAGCCACCTTTGAAACCGGTCATGAGCCTGTGGGCCGACAGAATTGCGACAATGCGGCTGAAAAAGGGGCAGCGGGTAGGCTATGGCGGAGCGTATCGCGCGCCGGCGGAGATGACGGTTTCTACATACGACGCGGGCTACGCAGACGGGCTTTTTCGGGCACACGCGCACGATCCCATGCCATTGGCAAACGGTTCAAAGGTGGTAGGAAAAATTTCGATGGACAGTCTCAGTGCACAAGGAAGTGAGCAGAGTCTGTGTATTTTTGATGACGCCGCAACGCTGGCGCGGCACTTTGACACCATCAGCTATGACGTGCTGGTGTCTTTGAAAGAAAGTATTCAAAGAGTGCAGGCTTAAAGCCTGCTGCCTCTTAGAGTTTGTCTTCGTTTTTCGCCAGGTAGTCCGCTACGCCTTCTGTGGTATCTTTCATACCCTCATCGCCCTGGTTCCAGCCTGCGGGGCATACTTCACCGTGTTCGTTGGTAAAGATCATCGTATCCACCATTCGGATCATTTCATCGATATTTCTGCCAAGGGGCAGGTCATTGATCACGGCGTGTCTTACGGTGCCGTCTTTATCGATCAGAAACGACCCCCGAAGTGCCACTGATTCGTTAAAGAGTACGTCGTAATCTCTGGCGATCTGTTTTGTCAAATCCGCTACCAAAGGAAAACGGACCTGTCCGATACCGCCCTGGTTTACCGCCGTGTTTTTCCAGGCAAAGTGAGAAAACTGCGAATCGATAGATACGCCGATAACGCTGATGCCTCTTGAGGTAAACTCTTCCAAACGCTTGTCAAAGGCGATTATTTCAGACGGACATACAAAGGTAAAATCAAGCGGATAAAAAAACAGTACCGCTCCCTTGTCGCCGATATTGTCGTAGAGGTTGAAATCTTCTTTGATTTCATTATTACCCATCACCGCCGTCGCCGTGAAATCGGGTGCTTTATTTGTTACTAACATAGTTGTCTCCTGATTAAAAAATTGATAATTCATTATATTTAAATATAATTAAACGCGGCTTTACGGACTGACATACTCACCTCGTATCAAGGGAAAAAAATTATTATTTAGAAAGATTTTATGGTATAATAGGAGTAATTTAGTATGAAAGGGGCATGTTATGCAAGCAAACAGTTTAACATTTTTGAAACAGCACAATATCAAAGCCACGCCCCAGCGGTTGAGTATCCTCAATCTGTTGGAAAGCCACGGGCATTTGAGTATCAAAGAGATTTTTGAACGGATCAAACCCAATTTTCCCTCGATCTCGCTGGCGACAATTTACAAAAACATCAATTTTCTACTGGATAAAAGCCTGCTCAAAGAGGTAAAGCTGAGCAATCTTGATTCTAAGTATGAAATAGCCAAAGATCCGCACGCGCATCTGGTATGTACCCGGTGCGGCAAAGTCGAAGATGTAGAAGTCGATATCAGTGCTGTGATGAAAAGTGTGGAGAAAAACAGTGATTTTATCGTCGAAGCCAACTCGCTTGAGTTAAGCGGTGTCTGCCAGACGTGCAGCTAATGTATTTTTATTCTTTCTATTCAAAAGGGGCGTTTCGCCCCTTTTAACTTCTATCTATCCGTTTCTTTTTTCAATGATCTCTTCAGCAATATTTTTAGGCACTTCCGCATAGTGGTCAAATACCATCGTATACGTCGCGCGGCCCTGTGTCATACTTCTAAGATCGGTTGAGTAGCCAAACATTTCTGAAAGCGGAACATACGCGTTTACTTCTTTGTTGCCCGCTTTATCATCCATGGAGTTTACCTGGCCTCTTCTTTTGTTCACATCGCCGATAACATCACCCATGAACTCTTCGGGAACTTCGACTTCGACTTTCATCATAGGCTCCATAATCACGGGATCAGCTCTTCTGACGCCTTCTTTAAACGCCATAGAACCGGCCATTTTAAACGCCATCTCGTTAGAGTCGACTTCGTGGAAACTGCCGTCATAAAGCGTGACTTTCAAATCCTCCAGCGGATAACCGGCGATGACACCGCCTTGCATCGCTTCCTGGATCCCTTTGTCGACTGAAGGAATGTAATCTTTTGGAATCACGCCGCCTTTAATCTTGTTTTCAAACAGATAGCCTTCGCCTGCCTCTTGCGGCTCGATCTTGATAAAGACGTGGCCGTACTGCCCTCTACCGCCTGATTGCTTGGCGTATTTGTGCTCCTGGTCAACGCTTTTCTTGATCGATTCGCGGTAAGAAACCTGCGGATTACCGACTTCTGCGGCAACCTTGAACTCACGAAGCAGTCTGTCGACAATAATTTCAAGGTGCAACTCACCCATACCCGAAATAATCGTCTGACCTGATTCTTCATCCGTTTTTACCTGGAAAGAGGGGTCTTCCTGGGCAAGCTTGCCAAGGGCAACACTCATCTTTTCCTGATCGGCTTTTGTTTTTGGTTCAACCGCAACTGAGATTACCGGATCGGGGAACTCCATACGCTCAAGGATCACTCTGTCTTTTTCACTTGTAATCGTATCGCCTGTCAGCGTATCTTTAAGACCCACTACCGCGCCGATTTCACCGGCGTAAAGGGCTTTGACCTCTTCACGGTTGTTTGAGTGCATCTTCAGCAGTCTGCCCACACGCTCTTTTTTGCCTTTTGTGGAGTTATATACATAGCTGCCGCTTTCAATAACGCCTCTGTATACTCTGGTAAAGGCAAGCTGTCCGACAAACGGATCGGTCATGATTTTAAACGCAAGTCCGGCAAATTCGCCTTCGTCGCCTGATTTTACCTTCACTTCCGTTCCGTCCTCGTACTCACCGTCAATATCTTCAACCTCGGTAGGTGCGGGCATATAGTCCACAACCGCGTCTAGCAGCGGCTGAACGCCTTTGTTTTTAAACGCCGTGCCGCATGTCATGGGAACGATGGACATATCAAGCGTACCGGCTTTGATGCCCGCTTTGATCTCATCGTTGCTCAGATCACCCTCTTCAAAGAATTTTTCCATCAACTCTTCGCTGCTTTCAGCCGCTGCTTCGACAAGCTGCTCTCTGTACTCGTCGGCTTTATCCTGCAGCTCTGCCGGGATATCAATCTCTTCAAATTTCTGGCCCATCAGCTTGGGGTCTTCATCCCAAACGATCGCTTTCATTTTGATAAGATCGACTACGCCTTTAAAATCCTCTTCGGCTCCGATTGGGATCTGGATAGGTACGGGGTTGGCTTTGAGCCGGTCTTTGATCTGCTGCTCCACGGCAAAGAAATCCGCGCCGACTCTGTCCATCTTGTTGACAAAAACCATTCTAGGAACACCGTATTTGTTGGCTTGTCTCCAAACCGTTTCAGACTGTGGCTGTACGCCGCCGACGGAACAGAAAACGGCAACCGCGCCGTCAAGTACACGCATAGAACGTTCAACTTCGATCGTAAAGTCAACGTGGCCGGGCGTATCGATGATGTTGATCTGGATATCGTTGTCGTCTTTATCTTTCCAGGAACACGTCGTCGCAGCAGAAGTAATCGTAATACCTCTTTCCTGCTCCTGATCCATCCAGTCCATTGTCGCGCCGCCGTCGTGGACTTCACCGATTTTGTGTGACAAACCGGTATAAAAAAGAATCCGTTCGGTTGTCGTGGTTTTACCCGCATCGATGTGCGCGGCAATACCGATATTTCTTACCCTGTGTAGTGGCGTTTTTCTTTTACTCATGTTTGACTATCCCCTTACCATCTGTAGTGAGCAAACGCTTTGTTTGCTTCTGCCATTTTGTACGTATCTTCTTTCTTCTTCACGGCCGAACCTTTGTTGTTTGCCGCCTCAAGAAGCTCGTTGCCCAGTCTTTCGACCATTGTTCTTTCGTTTCTTTTTCTTGCAAAAGAGATAATCCATCTGATTGCAAGCGCCTGCTGCCGCACGGGTCGCACCTCGATCGGTACCTGGTAAGTAGCGCCGCCAACTCTTCTACTTTTGACTTCCATTACAGGCTTGACGTTTTCCAATGCTTTTTCAAACATCGTAAAACCGTTTTCTTTTTCGCCTGATTTCTTGTCCAAAATCTCCATCGCGCCGTAAACAATGTTTTGCGCGATGCTTTTTTTCCCGTCAAGCATAATTGCGTTCACAAACTTAGAAACTACTTTGCTGCCAAATTTCGGATCTGGCAGAATCTGTCGTACCGGAGCTCTTCTTCTTCTCATATTATTCCTTCTTCAACGTGTAATGTTTACTCAATCCCTGCCCCCGAAGGTTTTATGACAGCGACTGTGTATTATTATTTTTCAAGCAGATAATCTCTGCGACTTATTTCTTAGGTTTTTTGGTACCGTATTTTGATCTTGCAACACCTCTGTTTGCAACACCCGCGGTATCAAGCGCGCCTCTTACGACGTGGTATTTCACGCCGGGCAAGTCTTTTACCCTGCCGCCTCTGACCAGGACGATTGAGTGTTCTTGCAGGTTGTGGCCCTCGCCGCCGATGTAGCTGATCACTTCAAAACCGCTTGTCAGTCTGACTTTTGCGACTTTTCTCAGTGCCGAGTTAGGCTTTTTAGGCGTGGTTGTGTACACTCTTGTACAAACACCTCTTCTTTGAGGACACTTGACCAGTGCCGGTGATTTTGATTTTTTAATCACCCGTTTTCGTTCTTTTCGAATTAACTGATTAATAGTTGGCAAACTACTTCCTTTTCATGAAATTTTGAAATATCGGCTGATTATATCCAAAAAATTGTTATATTTTTCTTAAAAAAACAACCTTATGTATACCCGCTTTGCACTCTTACTCAAAACTGTTTTTAAACGAGCGCAAAATCACCTCTTTGGCGTTGGTTTT
>JBNJFE010000030.1:0-19080 GCA_051746505.1 Campylobacterota bacterium | reverse complement strand
TCCAGATTCTCAATGTTTTTTAGCGCCTTGACTACCTGCACGTTTTTGTGTTCTTCACCCGTGGCTTCGCCAAGGTAGGGGTTAAAAATCTCCAGCGCTTTTTGCACGAAATTTTCATCAACCGTGCAGACAAATTCGCTTTTATCACACTGCACTTCTACCCCGCACTCCTGCAGGGCTTTGATAAAGACCGCCGCGCTGCCGTAGTTTTCCTGCCAGTTGACATGCGCAAAGTTAGCCTGCAATATTTTTTCCGCGTTTTTTTGACCTCTGTCTACTCTGGCGATCCCAAAGCCAAGGGGTTTTCTGTAACCGCTGCCGCTTTGGACTTCCGTGATAATATTTTTAAATTCCTCTTTTGATTGGACCATAAATATGTACTCCTGTAATAGTTTTTAAAATTATAACGAATCAGCACCGATTCGCTCTTAAATATTTATTTGTAGTAACTCAGCGTCGTTTTGCCGAATTTCTTGCTTTTTTGCAAAACAAAGGGGCCGATTTCTTGGCCAAATTCCACCGAAGTCATATGTTCTATGATCACTGTGTGCACCACCTTGGCTGGCAGCGCTTCAATAGAAGCGATCACTTTGTCATATATATCATCCATGCCTTCTCGTATGCTAAAGGGCGGGTCAATATAAAAGTACGCTTTTTGGCCCGCATTTTCAAGCATTGTTCGCACCGATTTGATATGTTCAAAACTGTCGCCGAAAAAGACTTCGCACCGGCTTTCATCCATCGAAGCGATGTTTTTTTTCAGCGTCTTCAGTGCGGTTTTATTCTTTTCTAAAAAGTAGATTTTTTCCGCTCCACGGCTGAGGGCTTCCAAGCCTACCGATCCACTTCCGGCAAACATTTCCACAAAATACGCGCCGCTGATATCAAACTGCAGCGTATTAAACAGCGACTCTTTGAGTCTGGCTTTGGAACTTCGGGTCGAATCTACCGGCGGAAGGGCTATTTTTTTGCCTCTGTATCTGCCGCCGATAATTTTGGCCCTGTAGATATCAGCCATTTTTTTCTATAACACGCATAATATCTTTGACAAACTGCCGCGTCAGCGTCTCGATCTCCTGCTGGAGAGTATTTGGCTGCAATTCTTCATCCATCTGCTTTGCCGCATCCAGGGTTTGCAGCTTTTTCTCAAACGCTTCCAGCGCCATAAAAAGGCGGGACCGGGAAAAGGGTTTATCCATATCCCTGCCGATAACAAACAGCGGTTTATCCGCCGCTATCTCTTTGTCGCTGATGACAAAATCGGCCCTGTTTTTACTGACGATATTGCGCTTGAGAAAATTCTCCAAACTCTTTTGCAGCAGCAGTGAAGAACAGTTGATTGAAACTTTCACACACTTCCTTTATTGTCCAAAAAATACGGTATAGCTGTAAGCCGGGTTCTGTATTGGACGGTAATTTATCTCTTGGCCGATTTCACAATCGGCTCTTGCGAAGCAAATCACAGGCAAGATCAATACCATTGCTTCTTGCTGCGGGTTGGGTTTACATGGCCTCCAAAGTCGCCTAAGGAGCCGGTGGTCTCTTACACCGCCGTTTCACCCTTACCTGTTTATCACAAACAGGCGGTCTGCTTTCTGTTGCACTGTCCCTTGGATCGCTCCAGCCGTCATTTCGACGGAACCCTATCTTGCTGCAGCCCGGACTTTTCTCTGCACTTTGGCAGCTACCGTCTGCTATACCGTAAACAGATTATACCCAAATAACGTTTTAACTTTTTTTATAGTATCATAGTACAAAACACGCCGCAAAGGATTTATCTATGGCACTGCATTATCAATATGAAGATATGTACAACGTTATCAAACACCACGTCAGTCTCGCAAAACGTTATAAGGATACTCCGCTGAGGCATTTTTCCATCGCGTTTTTATCTATCCACGACAAACACAGGATCGATATTGAGGATATGATTACGCACACACTCAGAGATACCGACATCGTTTTTGACAGAGAACAGTTTTTTATCATCTTCATGCCCGCCACGGAGTATTCGGGTGCGGATATGCTGATAAAAGAGTTATGCCAATACCTGGGGCAAAAGCGAAAAGACACCATCGTCAGCTACCCAAGAGACGGCGCCAACGCCGTGGAAATCATCGGGGAGTTTGAAAACAAGATCCAAAGCGACTACGGGGTTATTCTCTAACGCTGAAAGAAGCCCCACGCTTCGCGCTCCTGCTGCGCGTATCGGCTGTCTATGGTAGCGATGAGAAGCGATTCCTTGTCATCAAGCATATCGCCCACCTCCCCGTTTGGCAGGGCCAGCATACTGTCGCCGTAAAAGCGCCATTTGTGTTTTTGGTGGGTGTATTCGCCGATGCGGTTGGCCCGCAGAATATAACAGTTGTGCATAAACGCGCGGCTTTTGATCACTTCGCGCCACCTGTTGTGCGAATCAAAGGTTGAACACGTACTTAGAAGCACCAGATCAACCTCTTGGTCCATCACGGTGTCAAATTTTGTATTACAATGCAGTTCAAACCCAAACATCGGCGCGATTTTTACTCCGTGAAAGTCGATGACGGGCTGTTTTGCTTCGCCGCTGTTACTGAAAAAGCCCTTTTCATCCCAGTGGTCGTAATTGATCAAAAACTCCTGTTCAAACAACTGCGTGTTGCTTCCCTCAATAAAAGCCATGCATTTATAGTATTTTTCCTCCTGGATTACCACAATGGGCGCGCAGATTGCCATATCGTATTTTTGGCTGATATTTTCCAGTGTGGACAGATGCTTTTGGCTTTGTTCTTTGACCATCGATTTTGGCAGATTTCGCAGTTCCAAAAAGAAGTGATTGAGTACGTATTCGCCAAGCAGCAGCAGGTTGACCCCTTCATTTTGCGCGGCTTTGATGAAATACTCCAGCCGATTCAGGCTCATGCCCAGAGTCGGCAGCTGCAGGGCGGCGGCTTTGATCTTAGCCATCGATTTGCTCTTTTTCTATGGTCTCGATCTCAGCCTTGGCTTCTTCTATGAGCTTTTGGGCCGCAGACAACTCTTTAAGCCCCGTTTTGTAATCCTTGACGCTTTGACTGAGCGTAGCCTGGGGGTCCATGATCTTTTCCAGCAGCTCTTTTGCTTTTTCTATCCGTTTTTCATAAGTCATTGTATCGCCTTTGTCACTATATGTTTGAATTTGTCCAGTTCGACCAAAAACGCGTCGTGGCCGTAGTCGCTTGGGATTTCATGAAACCGGCTGTTTTTACCGAGTTTTTCCATCACACTTTGGATTTGGCGCATCTCATCTGGCATAAACATCATATCATTTGCAAACCCGATCAGCGTCAACTTGGATTTAAAGCGCTCCAGGACCGCTTCCAGCGACTCATACCCCTGACTCAGATCAAAGATATTGATCGCTTTGATGATATACAGATAACTGATGGGATCAAAAAAGCGGCTGAAATTGGCCGCGTTGTAATCTAAGTACCTATCAACCTCATACCGCCCAAACAGATCATACAACCCGTCCGTATCGACGTAATCGCGCCCGAACTTGCTGTCCATGGAATGGGGCGAGAGGTAGCTGATATGGCCTGCCATCCGGCCGATGCTTAAGCCTTTAAACCCTTCCTCTTCCAGCAGTTCGCGTTCATACTCGCCGTTTTGAAACGCCGGATCACTGATAATGGCTTCGCTTGCGATCTTGTTAAACGCGATCACCCACGGGCGGGTCGCGTGGGTACAGGCCAGAGCGACGATGTTTTTGGCAAAGTTTGGATAATCCACGCCAAACTGCAGCGCCTGCATCCCGCCCATAGACCCGCCGATGACGGCTTTAACGTTATAAATACCAAGCTTGTTAAACAGTATATGCTGGGCTCTGACCATATCCTTGATCGTAACGACGGGGAATTTCAGCCGGTACTCCTCATCTTTTGGATACATCTTCGACGCCGGTCCGGTGGAGCCAAAACAGCTGCCGATGGTGTTGGTACACACGACAAAATATTTGCGCGTATCGATCGCTTTACCATCACCTATCATACCGTCCCACCAGCCGGATTTGCGGTCTCCCTCGTATTTGCCAGCGGCGTGGTGGCTGCCACTGAGCGCGTGGGCAATGACAATGACGTTATCCTTATTCTCGCTTAACTGCCCGTAGGTTTCATAGGCTATCTCATAGGGTTCCAGTATTCGGCCGCTTTCAAGATACAGCGGATTGGTAAAACGCTCGACTTTGTGCTCTATCTTCACACCCTACCCCAGCGCTTTTTCTAAATCTTGGATCAAATCTCTTGCATCTTCCAAGCCCACGCTCAAGCGGATAAGCCCCTGCCCGATACCCGCGTTTTCAAGCTCTTTGGCGCTTAACTGCTGGTGGGTCGTGCTGGCGGGGTGGGTGATGATGGATTTGGAATCGCCGATATTGGCTACCAGACTAAAGATTTCCACACCGTTGGCAACCTTTTTGGCTTCTTCAAAGCTTTCAAGCTCAAAACTCATCACCGAAGAAGCCCCTCGCATGTACTTTTGCGCGTTGGCGTAGTTTTTATTCTCTTTGAGCCCCGGATAGTTGACGGCTTTGACCTTTGGATGCTGCTGCAAAAACTCAGCTACGATCTGCGCGTTGGCGCAGTGTTCTTTCATCCGTACATGCAGCGTCTCAAGGCCCTGGATAAACAGCCAGCTGTTAAACGGCGCGGGCGCGATGCCAAAATCGCGCAAAAGCGCCAGCCTTGCCCGCAGGCTAAAAGGCGGCAGGGGCGCCTGGGTATACACCAAGCCGTGATAACTCTCATCTGGCTCATTAAAATGGCTGTATCTGGGATTGTCTACAATCTTTTCCTTAAAGCTTTGGGCTTCAACGGCGATCCCGCCTATGGCAAGCCCCTGTCCGGTGGTGTACTTGCTGGTTGAATGCGTAACAAGATCGATACCAAAATCGATGGGGTTGCACAGCATCGGCGTGGGCACGGTATTATCACACGCCGTAACGACACCGTATTTGTCCGCGATGGCTGCTATGGCGTCCAGATCGGCTACGTCCACACTGGGGTTGGACATCGATTCAAACATGATCACCTTGGTTTTGTCATCGATGAGTTCTTCCATCGTTTCGGGTTTATCGATATCAAAATAGCGCGCCTCGATGCCAAAGCGTTTGATGGTGTGGCTTGTAAGCGTGGTCGTTCCCCCATATACACGGTTAGAACAGATGATATTGTCGCCTGCTTCGCACAGATTGGCGATCACGGCAAAGATCGCGGCCATCCCGCTGCTGGTAGCGATGGCGGCCACGCCGTTTTCCACGCTGGCAAAGCGTTTTTCAAACACTTCGGTGGTGGGATTGGTCAGGCGCGAATAGATATTGCCGATAGCTTTGAGTTCAAACAGGTCCGCCGCGTGCTGCGTACTGTCAAACTCGTACGCTGAAGTTTGATAGATCGGTACGGCCATCGTTTTTTGGCCGTCTTTTTCATATCCCCGGTGCAATGCTTTTGTTTTGGCTCTCATAAACTCTTCTTTGTGTCAATTTTTGTCTTTATTATACTACAGAGTACGTTAATGGCAAGTTATAACCAAACTTTTACTACAATAGAAAAAAAATTTGAAAGAGGAAGTAATGGAACATTTTGATCTGGGTGTGAACCTGGCTTTCTGGCTGTCCATTCTCAGCGCGCTTTTGTGCATCATTTACGGCGGCATCAACTGGAATAATCAGGACAGGGAAAACGCCCGCGAACGCAGAAAGTGGGCCAAAGATGAAGACAAGATGGAAAGGCGGCTGTAATGGGAGCGTTTGAAAATATCGTCATTATTTTATACCTGGGGGTTGTAGCGTATCTTGGGTATCTGGGATATAAAAAGACGCAAACCACCACCGACTATCTGGTTGCCGGCCGGGATACGCACCCTTTCATCATGGCCCTAAGCTACGGCGCCACCTTTATCTCCACAGCAGCGATCGTGGGCTTTGGCGGCGTGGCGGCGTGGCTTGGCAACTCCCTGTTGTGGCTGACGTTTTTTAATATCTTTGTCGGGATTTTTATCGCTTTTGTCTTTTTGGGCAATCCCACCAGAAAGATGGGGTACCGTCTGGGCGCGCATACTTTTCCAGAATTTCTGGGCAAGCGTTATGATTCCAAATTCATACAGCTTTTTGCCGCGTGTATCATCTTGCTGTTTATGCCCCTGTATGCCACGGCGGTTCTGATTGGCGGGACCCATTTTATCGGGATGTATTTTGGCATCGATTACCATACCGCGCTTTTGATCTTTTCTCTTATCATCACCGCCTACGTGCTTGCCGGCGGCCTGAAAGGCGTCATGCTCACAGACGCGCTGCAAGGCAGTATTATGTTTATTGCCATGAGTTTTCTGCTGTATTTCACCTTTGATTCGCTTGGGGGCGTGGGTGCTGCCTACAGTAAGCTTGAAAACGTATGGACCCAAACCGTGGCACCGCTGCAAAACGTAAGCCTTGGGGAGCTTGCGCCCAAAAGCCCCGATTTTATGATGAAGCTGGCGACGCTGTGGGGGTTTGAAAGCTGGAACCAGATGCCTGAATTTCTCTCCAGGGGCTGGCTCTTTGTCATTACCACCATTACCCTTGGCGTGGGTATCGGCGTACTTGCACAGCCCCAGCTGATCGTGCGTTTCATGACCGTTGAGAGCAAGAAAGAGCTCAACCGCGCAGTCCTCATCGGCGGGGTATTTATCATCGCGATGACGGGGTTTGTCTTTATCGTAGGCGCTCTTAGCAATGCGTGGTTTTTTGAACAAAGCGGGCAAAACGCGCTGCAAAGTGCGGGCACGATCGGCAAAGTAATCCCCCATTTCATCAAAGAAGCAATGCCTGAGTGGTTTGTTTTTATCTTTCTCTTTGCCCTTATCAGTGCGGCGATGAGTACGCTTTCAAGCCAGTTTCACACGATGGGAACGGCTGTGGGCCGAGACCTGGTGGAAGTAATCAGTTCTAAAAACCTCAACTCCGTACTGGTAACGCGCATCGGGGTGGTCATTATGATCTCGGTTGCCGTTTTGCTGGCGTACGCGTTTGATGACCAACCCGCCATTATCGCAAGAAGTACGGCGATCTTTTTTGCCCTGTGTGCTTCAATCTTTCTGCCAAGTTTTATCGGCGGATTGTTTTTTAAAGGCTTTACCAAAGCCGCGGCCGTTGCTTCGATGCTGACGGGGCTTTTTGTCTCCGGTTTCTGGCTGCTGTTTGTGCATTTTCAGGAAGCTAAGCAGCTGGGTGTAGCCAAAGCGCTGTTTGGGGTTGATTCGCTGCTTGATGGCAAGATCATCTTTGTAGACGCGCTTATTATCGCCCTGCCCCTTTCTACGCTGGCGGCAATCATCATCTCAAAATTCAGCAGAAACTTTTCTAATGAACATTTGCAAAAATGTTTTGAGACAAAATGACGTATTGCCGGTTAAGACTGCTTTTTCTTTAATGCTTTGAGCTCTTTTTTTTCGATTTTGAGGCGGTCTTTGATGAGTTCGATATCCTCATCGATCTCCTCTATCTCGCGGCGAATCTGATCTTTTTGCAGCTCAAGATCATCGATCTGGGCTTTGAGGTTGTCTACGGTTTGCTGCTTCTGTTCGATCACGATGCATCCTTTGTCAAGATTTTGCGTCAGTCTATTATATTGCATCGTTTCTTCATAAGGGGTCGGACCCCCTTAATGATAGGACCCCTTTAGTGATAAGAAGCAAAGCGGGGTCGGCTTTGCTTCAAAGGTGTTATTTGATTTCGATCTTTTTCTTGGCTTTATCCTGTTCTTTTTTAGGAATAGTCACTTCCAGTACGCCGTTATCCCGGCTTGCTTTGATATTGTCGCTGTCTACGTTTTCAGGCAGGTTAAACACCCTTTGGAATTTGCCAAAGCTGGTTTCGACTTTGTAATAATCTTCCTCTTTGACTTCATCTTTAAAATTTCTTTCACCGTGAATACTTAAAACGCCTTCGTCAACGTCTACATTGATATCTTCTTTCTTCACGCCGGGAAGATCAACATCGATATAGTACGCTTTTTCATCTTCTCTGGTATTGACTACGGGTGTAAACGCCGAAATGGATGTATCGTTTTTTTCACCTTTTTCAGGATAGTTATAAAACATTTTTTGCATCCTGTCCAATTCACTAAACGGATCAAATCGTGGTACTAGCATGTATGCCTCCTTCAATAAATTTATTCTATATAGTTGATATTATTGCCATCAACTTGTAAAAATTATACCAATTCTTTTAGCACTTGTCAAGATACTTTGCCAAAGTATTGCAAAACGTTTGGTTTATGGCATAATACCGCTATGAAAACATTTACCGATCAACCTCTCTTTACCGTTCACCGCTGGCTGAGCCGCCAGGCAGCCGCGATGCATCCGGGAGAAGATGTCAGCTTCTGCGTTTTAAACCCCGATCTGTTCCTGCACGAGTACGCGGGTACCAGGGTACAATACAAAGAACAAAGCTATATCCACCGGCCCTTGCAGTGTTATCTTGATCTTGCGATGCAGCTTGGTTTCATTGCCAGGGTGCCGCAAAAAAAGGACCATCTGCTTGTTTTTGTTTTTACCAGGCAGGATGGAACAAACTCTTTTCACAACCATACAGTGGACAAATACGGCCAAAACTCTCCCTTTTTTACCCTCGACAAGAATGAACAGGCATCTTTTTTGCATTATTACCTGCTTGCTTTACAACAGACCAAAGCCTGCAAAGCCGTATCGGTATTGAATTTAGGTGTACACCGGGGGCTGGAGTTTGCACCCTTGCAGCAGCTGTGCAAACAGGATTTCAAGCAGATGGCTTTGCAGGGGGTCGATCTCAATGCCGACGCGCTGCAAGAAGCGCGCCAAAGCTACCCGGGCGCACTGTTTTACGAACATGATATCAACGATCTTGCAAGCCTGCCCCTGCACAAAAGCGACCTGCTTATCTCCATTGGAACCCTGCACTCTCCGGGTATCGATTTTGACAATGTTTTGCGCTACGTGGTCAAGGAACTGCTTCAGAAACGAGCAGGCATAATCCTGGGCTTTCCCAACTGCCGCTGGATTGACGGGCAGATGGTGTATGGTGCGAAGATGAAAAATTACGATTTCAGCGAAATGTCGCTTGTATTAAAAGATATGATTTTTGCCAAACGCTACCTGCAAAAAAAGGGGTTTAAGGTTTTGACCTTTGGCAAAGATTACCTTTTTGTCTGCGCGTTCAGGGGCTAAAGCCCCAGTCGCTTTCAAGCAGGGTTTTAAGCTTTTTGTATTCTCTTTTGCCCAGTTTGCTTTCTATCTTTTTCTCCACGGTGGCCATCACGTCTTTTCTGCACGCCAGCAGTTCATGACCGCTTTTGGTCATGATGATATTTTTATTCTTTCTGTTTTCGCTTTGATCGCAGAATTTGATGAAACCTTTATCGCAGAGTTTGCGCACGGATTTATGGATCGCCTGCCGGCTGACACCAAGCTTTTTTGCAATAGCCGAAACGGTAATGATCCCGTTGTCAATCAATGCCAAAATCCTGGAAGATGAAAGTATATCGTTATCTTCATACCCGTAGTTTTTTGCTTCCTGCTGGGAAAGTTCTTCAATAATATGAAGCTTTTGCAGCAGTAAAAATTTCAAATCACGCCCCTGCAGCTGCACTGTCAACCTCCTTGACAAAATAAGAATTTTTGTAGTAATATGTCAACTGAGTTTACTATAAATAAACTAAAAAATAACTAAACCTTATAGAAAAAGGAAGGAAAAATGAAAAAAGTTACCGATCTGAAGGAGAAATATACCCCGATGTACTATCTTGCTTCACTGGGAGCGGGCGGTTTGGCCGTCTCCTTTTTTATGTACATCAACTTTATGATCGCGCATAAAGATACCCCCATTGTCACCGCAGATATCCTCTTTGGCAAAATCGCGCAGGGTAATCTCGTCTCGGCGTTGATCGTATTGGTGATGCTAGGCATCGTCGTGTTTGCGTATAAACATATCGAGCTGCTTATCTGGAATATCAAAGAATACAACAAGTTTAAGCAAACTCCCGCTTTTGACAAGCTGCGAAGCGGCAACGCCGAAGTGAGCCTGATGGCCATTCCCCTGACATACGCAATGACAATTAATGTCATGTTTGTTCTGGGGGGCGTCTTTGTTCCCGGTCTCTGGGGAATCGTGGAGTACCTCTTTCCCTTTGCTTTTTTGGGCTTTCTGGGTGTCGGCATTTACGCGCTGAAAATTTACACTGAGTTTTTTACCCGAATCATTGTCAACGGCGATTTTGACTACAGCGCCAACAACAACTTTTCCCAACTCATCGCCATCTTTGCGTTTTCCATGATCGCGGTTGGCTTTGCCGCACCCGGGGCTATGAGCCACAATGAACTGATGTCTGCCCTTGGCGTATTTTTCTCCATCTTTTTTGCCGTCATCGCCGTCACGCTGGCGCTTTTAAAGATCGTATTTGCCATGCGTGATATCTTTGACAAGGGTATCGGCAAAGAAACAAGCGTGAGCCTGTGGATCATGATTCCCATCTTAACCGTGCTTGGTATTACCTTTATCCGTCTGACTTTTGGTTTTACGCACAACTTCATGGGAGCAAGCCACCCTTCGGGCGCGTTTTTATTCCTGCTGACCTCAACGCTTTTTTCGCTGGAACTGATCTTTGGCATTATCGGCTATATGGTCATGAAACGTGTGGGGTACTTTAAAGAATATATCAGCGGGGAAGGAAAGTCTCCGGCCAGTTTTGCCATCATCTGTCCCGGTGTCGCGTTTTTTGTATTTGGCTTTTTCTTCATCAAGATGGGGCTTGTATTCAACGGAGTCGTTGCGATGTATTCGCCGGCGTTTTTCATTCTGCTTGGCCTGCTGGCAGTTGTGCAGTTTCTTACGATCAAAGTCTTTTTCAGACTCTCCAATAAACTTATTAAAGCGTAATATATGTTTTCCCGAAGGTGTAAAAACCTTCGGGAACTGCTTCTAAACGTAGTAGTTGGGAGCTTCTTTCGTGATGGTGACATCATGGACGTGGCTTTCTTTAAGCCCCGCACTCGTAATCTGAACAAATTCCGCCTTTTGCCAGAACATTTCGATATCTTTGGAACCGCAGTATCCCATCGATGCGCGCAGACCGCCCATCATCTGGTGAACCACATCACCCATTTTGCCTCTGTAGGGAACGCGCCCTTCGATACCTTCGGGGACAAGTTTGTCCGCGGCTGTGCCTTCCTGAAAATAGCGGTCGCTGCTGCCTCGATTCATCGCCCCGATACTGCCCATACCTCTGTAGGATTTGTACTGTCGGCCCTGAAACATAATCATTTCCCCGGGACTTTCATACGTACCGGCAAGGGCTGAACCAAGCATCACCGCACTGGCACCCACTGCCAGCGCTTTGGCCGCGTCGCCTGAGTATTTGATGCCCCCGTCAGCGATCACGGGTACACCTTTTTCATTGGCGTATTCGGCCACATCCGCCACGGCACTGATCTGTGGCATCCCCACGCCCGCTACGATGCGCGTGGTGCAGATACTGCCCGGACCGATGCCGACTTTGATACCGTCGGCTCCGGCTTCGATCAAATCCTGCGCTGCTTCTTTGGTGGCGATATTGCCCGCAATGACGTCCACGGCAAATTCGTTTTTGATCTTCTTGACCGTCTCTACGATCCCTTTTGAGTGTCCGTGTGCCGAGTCAAGCACCAATACGTCCGCGCCGGCATCAACCAAAGCGGCGACCCTGTCATACTGGCCCACGCCGATAGCAGCGCCCACGACCAATCTGCCAAACTCGTCTTTGTTGGCGTTGGGGTGTTCTCGTTTTTTCTGGATATCTTTGATCGTAATAAGCCCTTTAAGATGATTTTCATCATCGACAATGGGCAGTTTTTCGATCTTGTGTTTTTGCATAATCTTGGAGGCTTCCTCCAGCGTGGTGCCCTGCTTTGCGGTGACAAGGGGCATCTTTGTCATCACGCTTTGGATTTCGTCATCCATGACGTCGTTGCTGATAAAGCGCATATCACGGTTGGTCAGGATTCCAAGCAGATTGTCGTGCTGGTCCACCACCGGCACGCCTGAAATGCGGTACTCGCTCATCAGTTCCTCGGCTTCTTTGACCTTGGCCGTGGGCGAAATATAGATAGGATCGATGATGATACCGCTTTCGCTTTTTTTCACCTTGGTCACATGCTTGGCCTGGGTGTCGATATCCATATTCTTATGGATTACGCCGATGCCGCCCAGACGGGCCATGGCTACGGCCGCTTTGTATTCAGTCACCGTATCCATCGCCGCGCTGACCACGGGCGTGTTCAACCCGATATTTTTTGTCAGCTTGGAACGAATACTCACCTCTTTTGGCAGTACTTCCGAGTACTGCGGGACTAGCAACACATCTTCAAATGTAAAGGCTTGTTTTTTTATATTCATTGTTTCGATCCTTTGTCGTAATCTATTGTAAAAGCTGCTCTAAGCCGTATGCGCCGTCAAAAAGACTCTGTTCGTCAAAATGCCTGCCAATCAGCTGCGCACCGATGGGCATCCCGTTGCCCGCTTTGCCTATGGGAAGCGAAAGTGCGGGAAGGCCGGCCAGATTTACCGAAAGCGTAAACATATCGCTTTTATACATCTCCAGCGGGTCCTGAATAGAGCCAAAAGCAAACGCGGGGGACGGGCTGACGGGAGCATAGATCAAATCTGCTTCTTCAAATATTTTTTCATACTCGTTTTTGATCAGGTGGCGCACCTTCTGGGCTTTGATGTAATACGCGTCGTAATAGCCGCTTGAGAGGACAAAGTTGCCAAGCATGATACGGCGTTTGACCTCATCGCCAAAGCCCTCGCTTCTGGTTTTAAGGTACAGATCGGCCAAATCTTCGCCTTCGATGCGGTTACCGTAGCGGATGCCGTCAAAACGGCTCAGGTTGGCGCTTGCCTCGGCGGTGGCGACGATATAGTAGGTGGAAATATCATACTTGGTCCCCATCATCTTTTTATACACGATCTTGTGGCCGGCTTTTTCCAGTTCGCTGATGGAGTCTTTCATCGCTTTTTGGCTGTCGCTGTCCAGTTCGTCTATATAGTTTTCGATCACGGCTATGGTCAGTTTGCGGTTTGCATCGATTTTGGTGGGGTTGTATTCTATGTCCGCACTGGTTGAATCCATCGTGTCATGGCCCGCGATCGCGTCATATAGCAGTGCGGCGTCGGTGACGTTTTGGGTGATGGGACCGATCTGATCCAGCGAAGAGCTAAAGGCGACCAGTCCGTATCTGCTGACCCTGCCGTAGGTGGGTTTCATCCCCACACAGCCGCAAAAAGCCGCGGGTTGCCTGATACTGCCGCCGGTATCGCTGCCAAGGGCCGCTATCGCCAGGCCGCCGCCGACTGCCGCGGCACTGCCGCCGCTGCTGCCGCCGGGAACGAAATCGGGGTTGACCGGGTTTTTGGTTTTGCCGTAAAAGCTGGTTTCGGTGGTACTGCCCATGGCAAACTCATCCATGTTTGTCCGGCCAAAGGCGCTAAAACCCTTTTGCTGCAAATTTGTTACCGCCGTTGCGCTAAAGGGAGTTTCATATCCCTGCAATATCTTGCTGGCACAGGTCAGGGGCCGGTCTTTGACGCCGATATTGTCTTTGATAGCAATCGGTACGCCTGAAAAGCCGTCATCGCCCAGGTCGATATACGCGTTAAGGTCACTGTCTTTAACCTTCTGCCTGATATCTTGTTTGATCCCCTCAAGGTCTGTTTTGTTCAGTTTTAAAGCTTCTTGTAATGTCACCAAGCCTAATCCTTTTTGAGTTTTTTTAATATTGCCACAAGAAGAAACGTTGCTGCTACCACGACCACAGCCGTGACCGCTACTACGCCGAAGCTGATGGGCTGG
The DNA here is from genome assembly GCA_051746505.1 of Campylobacterota bacterium. Taxonomy (GTDB): domain Bacteria; phylum Campylobacterota; class Campylobacteria; order Campylobacterales; family Sulfurovaceae; genus TCS-49. The sequence goes on along the minus strand of JBNJFE010000030.1, from coordinate 5,224 downwards.
CTAAGCATCTAAAACACTTTCGCACCGCTTGCACAGCGTATCTTCACTGTCGCTGTCAAGGTTCCAGCATCTTGGGCATTTATACTTTTGTGATTTCTTGATCACAAACGCGGCATCTCCTACGTTAAAACGCGCCAATTCTTCCCCCGGGGCTTTTCTGGTTACGTCACTGACCATGAACCACGCTTTGGGATTCTCTCTGGCATACACCATATCCTCATCTGTTTGCAGTACCAGTTCCAGCGAGGATTTGACCGCTTTATCTTTTTTCAACTTATCCAACACTTCAAAAAACTCATCTCTTGCACGCAGAATAAAGCTGTCGTCAAAGCCAAGATCAATTTCCGGCAGCGGCTCGTAGGCAAAATCAAAGATATCTTCGCTTTGGCCCTTAACCACGCTCGGAGCGTGGGTGATAATCTCGTTGGCCGTATAACTCAACACCGGAGCGATCACGCCAAGCATCGATCTTGCGATCATGGCCATGGCACTTTGCGCGGCCCTTCGCTTATCGCCTTCTTTAGCTTCGCAATACAGCGTATCTTTGGATATATCCATGTAAATGCCGCTGAGTTCGTTGACCAAAAAGTTGTTCAAATCGCTGAAGCCTTTTTGAAAATCATATTGTTCAAACGATTTCACGACACTGTCAAGCGTCGTCTTTGCCCGCACCAAAATCCAGCGCTCAAGTTCGCCAAATTCGCTGACGGGTTTGAGTGCGTCCAGGTCGTCGATATTGGCAAGCAAAAAGCGAAACGAGTTTCTGATCTTTTTATACTGTCCTGCCACCTGCTTGAGGATACCCTCGCTGATTTTGAGATCACTTTGGTAATCGCTCATGGCAACCCACAGCCGCAGGATTTCGCTGCCGTATTTTTTGCGCACATCTTCGGGAGCGACGACGTTGCCTTTGGATTTACTCATCTTCTCACCCTTTTCATCGACGGTAAAGCCGTGGGTAAGAACACCTTTGTAAGGGGCTTTGTGATGGATAGCGCTTGAAAGCAGCAGGGAACTTTGAAACCACCCTCTGTGCTGATCACTGCCTTCTAAGTACAGGTCGGCCGGATAATCGCCCGCGTCGTAGTTTCTGCTTTGCAGCACCGCGTTCCACGTCGAACCGCTGTCAAACCATACGTCCAAAATATCATCGACTTTTTCCAGATCGGCAGCGTTGTATCCGCTGGCCGGATGCAGAAGCTCTTCAATGCTCATATCATACCACGCGTCCGCGCCCTTTTGCTCAAAGATGGCTGCGACAAAATTGAGCACTTTTTCATCAAAGACGGGTTCTTTGGTGTTTTTGTCTCGAAAAAACGCGATAGGCACGCCCCACGCTCTTTGGCGGCTGATGCACCAATCAGGCCTGTCAGCGACCATCGACCCGATCCGGTTGGCTCCCCAGCTTGGATAAAAAGTGGTCTGCTCAATCTCATCCATCGCCACCTGCCGAAGGGGTTTTTCCGCGCCTTTGGCAATGCTGTCAAGACTAATAAACCACTGCTTTGTTGCCCGGAAGATAATGGGCTTTTTCGTTCGCCAGCAGTGGGGGTAGGAGTGGGTGAACCTGCTGACATGCAGCAGACTTTTACCCAACTCTTCCAAAATAGGTTCATTGGCGTCAAAAACATGCATCCCCACATATTTTTCATCCAGCAGATTCTTGCCCGTTACGCTTTGGTCATACCGTCCGTGATCGTCTACGGGCATCAATACTTCCAGATCGTTTTGCAGTCCCACCACGTAGTCATCCTCGCCGTGGCCGGGAGCGGTGTGTACCAGGCCGCTGCCCCCGCCAAGTTCGACATGATCGCCCAGGACGAGCTTGGAACTTCTGCCGTTAAGCGGATTGATCGCCAGTTTCCCCGCCAATTCGTTTGCGCCGAATTTGTGTATGATCTTGCCGCTGATCACGCCTTCCTTGCTAAGGGCTTCATAGCGTTCATTTGCGATAATGTTGCCATCTTCACACAATACATATGTTTCATCCGGATTCAGCGCGATACCGCTGTTTGCCGGCAGCGTCCATGGAGTGGTGGTCCAGATAACGGCGGCGGCTTTGTCCACGCCCAGGTCCTGCTTGGCTTTGTCGCCCAGTTCAAAGGCTACGTAGATGGAATAATCCTCTTTATCTTCATACTCCACTTCAGCTTCAGCCAGAGCCGATCTGGCCGCCCAGCTCCAGTATACGGGTTTGTTGCGCTCGATCAAAAGCCCCTGCTTGGCCACTTCACACAGCGTGCGGTATATATCGGCCTCAAAGGCAAAATCCATCGTCAGGTAGGGATTTTCATAATCGCCCACGACACCCAGCCCGGCAAACTCTTTTTTCTGTATCTCGATAAACTTGGCCGCGTGCTGCCGGCAGATATCTCTGAATTTGGAAACGGGCAGACTGTCTTTTTTTGCCTTGCCGATCTTTTTTTCCACCTGCTGTTCGATAGGCAGGCCGTGGCAATCCCAGCCCGGCGTATAATGGACTTTTTTACCCTGAAAATAGTGGTACTTGACGATGATATCTTTTAAAATCTTATTAAGCGCGTGGCCGATATGGATATGGCCGTTGGCATAGGGAGGCCCGTCATGCAGCGTAAAGCTTTCATTTGCGTTTTTACGGTTTTGCTGCATCTTTTTATATATATTGTTTTCATACCATTGTTCATAAAGTTTTGGCTCGTTTTGGCCCAGATTTCCCCGCATCGGGAAAGAGGTTTTTGGAAGGAGTAGCGTGTCTTTGTAATCCATTGCACAAAGCCTTTTTTTCACTTGATTATATCCAACACCTATTTAAAAACTGCTGATATTGTGCTATAATCAATGAAACACTCATGCATACAACATGGTACAAACAAGAATGAAGGTCATGAGTGTTTCATTAAGAGCAACAAGGTGGCCAGGGCACTCCGCCAAGGAGCCTTTCTGGCTTTGCTCAAAAAGATAATTTAAGATTAAAACAGGTAGCATCCATGCAAAAAAACCTCATAGTTTTTGTGGGCAGCAGGTTATGGCACAATGAACCCTTTTACGACTACTGTCTGCGCCACGCCAAAAAAAATATCGACCAGACCGACACGCTGCTTCATATAGATTCTAACAAACTGCTTGTGACATTAGAACGCATCCTTGAAGACAATACCAATGTACTGATCTTTGCCTCAGACAGCGCCTTTGCCACCGTCAGCAAGCTGCTGGCCACTCTCAGCGGGGACAAGCTTGAACTAAAATCTGAGATGCTGATCCCAAAAAACACCGCCGTATATGAAAACGGCAGTTATATCATCGAAACCAGAGGCGCCAGGATCAACGTCCTGCACGCGCTGGAAAACAAAAAACTGCCTCCGGTGCTGTTTGAAGCGCTGCAAATGCAAAATTTGCATATTTTTGATATGGACAGTGAAAGTATCGAAATCCTGCTGGAACCGCTGACAAAAAGTTTTGACGTGGCTATTGACTACAGCGTTATTACAAAAGACTGGATCAAGCTTACGTGCAAAAGCAGGCAGTACGGAGAAATCAACCACTTTCTCGCAAGCGCGAAAAAACTGTTTTCCGGACGGGTATGCGATGCGAAGAACCTGTTTAAATACCTCATAAACCGCCTGGAGAGAAATGAAAAAACGATTACTTTCGCCGAAAGCTGCACGGGCGGCCTGCTGGCGGCAAACATGGTCGCACAAAGCGGCTCTTCCGCGGTTTTAAAAGGTTCGCTTGTCACCTACTCCAACACCACCAAGCATGAATGGATCGGCGTGGATGAGGAAGTGTTTGAACGTTTCGGCGCCGTGAGCAAAGAGTGCGTGCAGCAGATGCTGGAAGGGTCTTTGCAGATTGCAAACGCGCATTACAGCGTAGCAATCAGCGGCATTGCCGGTCCGGGCGGGGCCACGGAGTATAAACCCGTAGGCACCGTTGTGATCGGCGTGGCCAAAACAAAGGGGCAAAACGTCCAGACTGAGATTGAGGAGTTTCATTTTGCCGGGGACCGCAATTATGTCCAAAAACAGGCTATGTACAGCGCTGTCAAAATGTTGCTTTTAAGCGACAGGGATACTTTTTTGTAAAGTTTTGGACAAAACTATTGACTTGGATGCATTTTTAGGCTAAAATTTCGCCTACATTTACAAGCGCACGTAATTGTCCTGTTAGCTCAGGTGGTAGAGCAACTCCCTTTTAAGGAGTGGGTCCTAGGTTCGAATCCTAGACAGGACACCAGCTTGTAAAAAGCATTCTGGTCGCTTAGCTCAGTTGGTAGAGCGCCACCCTTACAAGGTGGATGTCACTAGTTCGAGTCTAGTAGCGACCACCATTACTTTTGCGGAGTGGTAGTTCAGATGGTTAGAATACCTGCCTGTCACGCAGGGGGTCGCGGGTTCGAGCCCCGTCCACTCCGCCACTATCATTTTGTCCTGTTAGCTCAGGTGGTAGAGCAACTCCCTTTTAAGGAGTGGGTCCTAGGTTCGAATCCTAGACAGGACACCATTTAATTCTTTAGAATTAAATTTGCTGTTTTCGCTAGATGACCCTTTCATCTAGTGGTCAAGGATGCTGCCTTTTCATGGCAGTCACAGGGGTTCAAATCCTCTAGGGGTCGCCAGTTATGACCTTATTAGGTCGCTTAGCTCAGTTGGTAGAGCGCCACCCTTACAAGGTGGATGTCACTAGTTCGAGTCTAGTAGCGACCACCATTACTTTTGCGGAGTGGTAGTTCAGATGGTTAGAATACCTGCCTGTCACGCAGGGGGTCGCGGGTTCGAGCCCCGTCCACTCCGCCATCTTCAAAGTATCAAAATGATAAAAAAACCACTTTTAAAACTGTTGGCGCTCTATCAGTATATTTCCAAACTTTTTCCGGCTTCGTGCCGCTATTATCCGACCTGTTCCGAATACGCCAGATGGCAGTTTGAACACAACCGCATCGACAAAGCTTTTATCTCCTCCTTTTTTCGTATCTGCCGCTGCAACCAGCTTTTTGATGGCGGAATCGATTATCCGCGCATTTCGTTAAAGCTTGGCAAAACTTCTTATGGTACACTTACAAAAGTAAGATACTGGTATGTCCCGGTCGGGGACAAAAAGAACAGATTCCACGTGATAAAGAGTTTTGATTGATTGAATTTTGGCAAAATATATATGCGCACTTTGACCCCGTAGCCTTTTCTCTGGGTCCTCTCAGCGTTCACTGGTACGGGCTGATGTATGTCACGGCCCTTATTGTCGCCCTGCT
>JBNJFE010000029.1:0-19081 GCA_051746505.1 Campylobacterota bacterium | reverse complement strand
GTGCGTATGAACAGGAATTTGACGCGCTCAAACGCTTTGTTGGCACAAAAGATTTTAGCGCTTTCGTGTGTACGGCCGGGACGCCTACGACGGTAGCAGCACTGAAAAAAGGCCTGGATTACGCAAACTACGACGCAAGTGCCGTCAACGGCACGATTATCACCCCGCAGGATTTAAACAGTTGCCAAAACCTGCTTGCATCCAGCAGCCAAAGCCAAAAGGAACAGTTGGTGGGAACGGGCAGGGATGATCTGATCGCGGCGGGGATCATGATCTTGCGGCGGCTGTTTGCGATCGTGGACAAAGCAGACGCGGTCGTGATTGACGACGGCCTTCGTGAAGGCGCGGCGCTGCAGCTATGCGAAAATAATGATAAGTAGTTAAGTTTTTTAAGAATAGTTTGTGAAATATGAAGCTGTGATGGAGTTGGAATAAAGTAGAAGAGGCCCGAAAGCCTCCTCTATGCAAACTTAAATTCCATAGGTTTTAAAAACCTGAGATTATTGTAACAAAACTTTTTTAAAAAAAGTAATAAATTATGAATATTTTTGCAAAAATCGTCAATAAATTGTAATAAAGACCCATACGCCGCAGTTTCAAAGCGGTTCATAGCAAAATTTGCGCCAATATATGTTATGATATAACAAAAAATAAGGTTTTGATTCTTAATGCGTATAGATAAATATTTAAGTGCGGTCAATATCGTCAAAAGACGAACGATCGCTCAGGATATGATTAAAGAGGGTGTCGTGTTTTTAAACGCAGGCAAAGCCAAGGGATCAAAAGAGGTCAAACCCGGCGATATAATCGAGATACGGTATTTGAAAAAGACCCAGCGTTTTGAAGTGTTGGCGGTTCCGGCGACAAAAACGATTCCCAAAAGCAAAAAAGATGAGTATATAAAGGAGATAACACAATAACCATGGAGTATACACAAGCAAGGCAGCGCTTTGAAGAGCTTTTTACTGCCAAAATGAGTCAGGAACAGGCAAAAGAGTTTTTAATAAGTCTGTATCAAAAGGGTGAAAGCGCCCAGGAGATCGCCGCGGCAGCCAGCGTGATGCGAAGCCATTGTACAAAATTACAACTGCCCCCACAGATCAAAGCGCAGGTTGTGGATACCGTCGGTACCGGCGGGGATCATATCGGCAGCATCAATATCTCATCAACCGTGGCGCTGGTGCTTTCGTCCATGGGCGTTCCCGTGGCAAAACACGGCAACCGCAGCATTACCAGCAAAAGCGGCAGCGCGGATATGCTGGAAGCCCTTGGGATCGATTTGAACCATCCCCCCGCGCAGCAGGCCAAGATGCTTGAAGCTGCCGGATTTACCTTTTTGTTTGCCCAAAACCATCATCCCGCGATGAAATATATCATGCCCATTCGTAAATCCCTTCCTCACCGCACGATCTTTAACCTGCTTGGCCCTCTCACCAACCCAGCCGGCGTGGAGCGCCTTTTTATCGGGGTGTTCAGTCCCGATTTTGTCAACTCCCTCACCCGCGCGCTGCAAATGCTTGAATGCGAACACGCCATGGTCGTCTCGTCAAAAGACGGGATGGATGAAATCAGCGTTTCAGATATCACCTACGCGGCGTATCTAAGCCGGGGCAGGATCAAAGAGTTTGAGATCGATCCGCAGCATTTTGGGTTTAAACTGCATGAACAAAGCAGTATCGTAGGCGGCAACGCCCGGGAAAACGCGCAGATTACGCGCGATATTTTGCAAAACCGTCTGGACGGGGCGAAAAAAGATATTATTTTGCTTAACGCCGCGGGATCGTTTATTGTTTCGGGCAAAGCAAGGGATATGCAAGACGGACTGCAAATGGCAAAAGAAGCGATAGAAAGCGGCAAAGCGTATGAGCATCTGCAAGAAATTATCAAAATCAGCAATGCGCTGTAGCACCGGTCTAGAAGGCTTGCCGGCGGTGGTTAAAAAGATCAGGGAATTTTTTGGCGACAGGGATATGGTCGTGTTTTTACACGGTGATCTGGCTGCGGGAAAAACCACGTTTGTACAGCATTTTGCCAGCAAAAAAGCAGTGACCTCTCCTACCTTTTCGCTGCAAAACTGCTACGGTGACGGGGTGTATCATTATGATCTTTACACCATCGATACCCAAAAGTTTATGCACTCGGGTTTGATTTATGAATTGGAAAAAGAGGGAATCCATTTTATCGAATGGGCGCCTGATGTACTGCAAAGCTTTCTCAAAGAAGCGGGCTTTGCCACCGCATCTATCCGGATTGAGGGTAAAAACGATACAAGGGAGTATTTGATCGATGTCGCATAAACTCAGGGCAAAAAACCTTTGCAAACAGATTCGCAAAACCACTATCGTCGAAGATATATCCCTGACGCTGCAGAGTAAAGAGGTTGTGGGGCTGCTTGGACCAAACGGGGCGGGCAAAACGACCACCTTTTATATGATCTGCGGTCTGGTTGAAGCCAGTAAAGGCAGGGTCTTTATCGATGAGGAGGATGTGACGGCGATGCCCCTGCACAGGCGTGCGCAGATGGGAATAGGCTACCTTCCCCAGGAATCCAGCATTTTTAAGGATTTAAGCGTTCAGGACAATCTGATCATGGCTGCCCAGGCGGCCAAGCTGTCCAAGGGCCAAACCAGACAGCGGATTGAAAAGCTGCTGGAACTGTTTAATATCGAACCCATCCGGGACCGCCTGGGTATCCAGCTAAGCGGCGGGGAACGAAGGCGCGTGGAGATCGCGCGCTCCCTTGTGGTCAATCCCAAGTTTTTGCTGCTGGATGAACCCTTTGCCGGCGTAGACCCCATCGCGGTCAAGGATATTCAAAATATTATCAAACAGTTGATCGATCTGGATATGGGCGTATTGATCACAGACCACAGCGTCAGGGAAACCTTAAGCATCTGTGACAGGGCGTATGTGATGAAAGAGGGCAGAATGCTGGCTACGGGCGATTCCAAAGAGGTCGCCGGGCATCCGGATGTACGCAGGTATTATCTGGGAGACGACTTTACGCTGTAAGCGGTGCAGGCAGAGGTGAGGATACATGAGATTAAAAACAAACCACCACAACGCTACCAAACAAAAACTTTCTCATGTACTGCAAAGCTGGCTGCCTATTTTGAAATCCGATATCGAGGATTTGGAAGAGGTGGTCAAGGAATACGCAAAAGACAATCCGCTGGTGGAGATAAAATCGGGTTTTGAAAAAGAGTTTGTCCAAAAAGAGCGCTCTTTCTCAGGCAAGTCGGCTGAAAACAGCGGCGGCTTTTTAGAAAATATCGCCACCGATCAAAAATCGCTGTATGAAATGCTGGCCCAGCAGATTACGCCCACGCTTTTTCCCACAAAACAGTCACAGAAAATCGCGTACAAAATCATCGAAAACCTGGATGAGGAGGGGTATTTTGCGGGCTGCTGCGAAGAGATAGGAGCCCAAACGGGCAGCGATGCCCAAAACGTAGAGCGTATCAGGCAGCGTTTTATCTACCTGGAACCAAGCGGGGTTGCGGCCAGGGACGTAACGGAGTGTTTTTTGTACCAACTGTTTGATATGGAGATAGAGGGAGCTATGCATGATCTGTGTGAACAGATGATACAAAACATGCATAAAATGGCCGAGTTTAAAACCCACAAAAATTACGAGGACGCTTTAAGGATTATTCAAAGTTTCAAAAATCCCCCCGCTATTGATTATATGCAAAACTCTTCGCAGATCAAGCCTGATTTTTATATCTTTTTTGACAAGGGCAATTTGCATATTGAACTCAACAGCGATTACTATCCCGTCATCGAGATTGAACATCCCGGAATTGAACATGAATATATCAGCGCCAAACTCAAAGAGGCAAAAAATATCGTTGATTCGCTGGATATGCGCAAAGCCACACTCAAAAAGATCGGGCTGATGATTATTGATTACCAGTACGATTTTTTCCTGGGCGGCAACCTCAAGCCGATGCTGCTGCAGGATTTTGCCAAAGAGTTTGGCTACAATATTTCCACGATTTCGCGCGCGATTTCTGGCAAATACCTCTCGTGCGACCGGGGTGTGTATGAGTTGAAATACTTCTTTTCAAGCGGGCAAAACGAAGAGGTCAGCCAAAACAGCGTCAAATACAAACTTCAGGAATTGATCAGGCAAGAAGATAAAAACAAGCCCCACAGCGATCAGAAACTGGCCGATCTGATCAATGAAGCCTTTGACTTAAAGCTTGGCAGAAGAACGATCACCAAGTATAGAAAACAGCTTGATATCGGCAGTTCCAGCGACCGCAAAAAGTTTTACAAACTCACCTGAACCCTTTAGGGCCCCCGTTTTTTTCCTTTTTGGAAGCAGCGGTCACAGATATTGTACGCAAAACCGTAATCCAGTGCCTTGCCGCAGCGCTTGCAGCGTTTGACAAAGCGGGAATGTTTTAAAGAGTTTTCAATAAACGCATTGAGCCGTTTCCTGTTTTCCTTTGCTTTTTCGGTGTGGATGAAAAGTTCGGGAAATTTAAACGACAGCCACAGATACAGTGAAATCTCCTTGACCCTGTCTTCGATCTTTAGCAGCATGATTTCGGTTGTGGCGTATTTTGGCAGGTTTTTGAGCGGGTGGTATTCTATGGGCCGGTTTTGTTCGATGTTGAGGATGTATTCGTGAAAGCGGCTTTCGATATAGGGTGAATTGATCGCCACGGGAGCGCAGCTTAAATGGTATTTTTGCTCCAGTGAGAGGTCATACCCGTCCGTAATCGCTGCAATCTGCATCATGCCCTGCAGGTTTTTGGCTACAAAAGGACCGTCAAAGCGCATGTTTTTGGCAAAAAACTCCAGGATTTCGTGCAGGTTTTTGGTTTGCAGAATCGTTGCTACAAGTCTGGCGTGATTGAGGTTGGCCATTACCGTAAAAGGTGGGGTAATGGGGCTTAGCGAACCTTTAAGCCTGCTTTTGACTGTCTGGTGGATTTTATGATCCAGCCCCGCGATATAGCCTTTTTCCTCCAGGCCAAAGCGGCCGGCACGGCCGGCAATCTGAATGACTTCATCGCTTTTTAAAAGCCGCACGCACTGGCCGTCAAACTTGCTGTCTTTGCTAAATACAATGGTTTTTATCGGCAGGTTCAGCCCCATGCTGATAGCATCGGTGGCGATTAGTACCTGGCTTTGGCCCTCTCTGAAGCGTCTGGCTTCCTCGCGTCTGACTTCGGGGGAGAGATTGCCGTAAACAACAGAAACCGCATACCGGGAAGAAAGTTTTTGTTTCAGCGCCAACACCTCTTTTCGCGAAAATGCGATCACGGCGGTCTGGGGTTGGATCTTTTGCAGCGATACGGGTTTTTCAAGCATTTCAAGCGGGTTTTTGCGCTTAAATTCAACCACTTCCAACTCCTCACCCAGCCACTGCGCGATCAGTTTGATCGCTTCAAGGGCGTTTGGCGAACCGGTGAGATACACCTCTTTGGCCCCCGCGCCGATGATGGCGTTGACCCACGCCCAGCCCCGGTCCTTGTCAGCCAGCATCTGGACTTCATCGATAACGCAGCAGTCAAAATCAAATCCGTAATTCATCATTTCGATAGTGGAACTGATATGCGTGCTTTCTTCGTCCACAATCTCTTCTTCGCCCGTAATCAGTGAACAGTTGATCCCTTCCTGCCGCAGCTTTTCATACCCCTCCAGTGCCAGCAGGCGCAAAGGCGCAAGGTAGTAGCCCGTGTCGCTTTGTTTGAGCTTTTGCATCGCCTGGTGGGTTTTGCCGCTGTTTGTAGGCCCCATGTGAAAGATAAGTTTGCGCTTTAAGCCCCTGGCGACGGGAAAGAGGTTTTTAAAATCCTTGATTGTTTTTTTCAGCAGCTGGCGCTGGTAGAGTTCATGTTTTTGTTTTGCCACGTAATCATTGAAATAATACAGTATCCGGCGCGCGATTTTGGTACGCAGCTGCAGTTTGGACCTGAGCCTGATATCGGGTATGACGTGGGTGGCAAAAAAGGAGTGCAGAGTGCCTTGATCGATTTGTATATCGCCTTTTTGGCGCAGCATCTCATCCTGCAGCCGGTCGATATCCATGAAAAAGCGCGCCTTGTTTTCCCGGTGCATCGCTTCAAAACGCTCCTGCAGGTCAAACTCCTGGGCGTTAAAAACCTGCGCATGGACAAGGGAAGCATCCATTTTCAAAGAAAGCGTGTAACGTACCTCGTTTTCCAGTACGATTGTTTGCTGGGTTTTGCTGAAAATGATGCTTTCTTTTTCAAACGTCACCGACAGGGGGGCAAAAAGTTTTTGGAGTATGTTTTTGTCGATTGTGGGCGCGTATGGGGAATCGGCGGGGTCCATATCCTGCAGGGTTTGTATGATCTGGGTGAGGCTGAGGTAGGGGTGGTGCGTACTTTGCAAATGCGCTGTCAGGCTATCGATCTCTTTTTGGCGTTTTTTTGCCGCTTTATCCATCGCTTTTTGTACCATCGCGATCTGTTTGTCCTCATCCAGGGCGGTAAAATCCTCGGTCGGTTCAAAAGTCGTCTGCAGCTGCTTGTGAAATGTTTGTGTTTCAAACGCAAAGGCAAACGAGGCTAAAAATTCCCCGCCGCCGTCTTTGCTGATATCGGCGCCGGTTTGTTCATATACGTATTCGCGCGTTTTTTGAAAACGGATATATTCAAGCGTATTGGCAACTTTTTTTGGCGTAATCTTTTTGGATTTTAAAGGACTGAGCTTTTCAATCAAAGCCTGGATCTCTTCGGCGCCGCATCCAAAATCTCCGGCCAGTTGCGTGATCTTTTCCTCTCTGATGTTTCTGGCGCTTTGTTCCTGCTGTTTGCGCTCTTGCAGGCGCTTGTGTAAATACTTGATCAGCGCTTTTTTGATATGCAGCTGCGAGGTGGCCCAGAAGCGGCGGAGTGCTTTGATCTGATCGCTTCTTTTGAGTGACTGGGGCTGCAGTGACGCAAACATCGTCAACTCCAGCAGCAGTTCATCTTCTAAATCCTCAATTCCCTCTTCAAAACCCTTTCCGTCAAAAAGTTTTTTGATCTGTTTGTTGAGTTTGCCCCGTTTTTTACTCACACCTCTCCTTTTGCTGCGGCTTGTTTTGGTATAATTGTACCACGTTCGGGCAAAAGGATAGATGCAGATGGATGAGGTACTGCTTGCAAGGCTTAAAGATATTTCGCTTTCGCTGTTTCGCAAGGATTTTTTCGGGATTTACCACGGATCGATTTCGGCCAAAGCCGCAAGCGGCAGTTTTTTGATCAATAAACGCGATACGATCTTTGATGAATTCAGCCGCGATTCCATGATCAAGGTATACTCTTACAGCAAGGATTACCGCTGGAACGAAGCCAGTATCGACGCGGGGATCCATGAAGAGATTTACAAAAACATCCTAAGCGCCAAATTTATCTGTTATACTATGCCCCAGTATACCACCTCTTACAGCCTTTACAACGATGTTATCGAGCCAAAAGATTATTTTGGCCAAACCGTTTTGGGCAGGGTGCGGGTGTATGATCCCATGCAGTTTTTAAATTGGTATGAAAGGGCCCCGGCCGAGATTTCGCAGTATTTTACGACCAAAGATACTAACCTGATGGTCATCAGGGGATACGGTATCTACGCGTATGACAGGGACCTGTTTGAACTGGTCAAAAAGATCGGCGTTTTGGAAAAAAGCTGCCGGCTGCTGAGCCTGGCCGATGATTGATCCGCATTCCTGATAAAGCGTAATTTAATACGACTTTGACTACAATTACACCGTTAAGTACTATAGCAATAGAATAAACTTTTTTCCTTAGGATATATGTATGATCGATTGGATGCAAAAACACAGAAAATATTTAGTTGTCACTATCTGGATCAGTACGATCGCTTTTGTCGGCGCCGGCTTTGTCGGATGGGGCAGTTATAATTACGGCAATTCCGGCTCGACGGTGGCGGAAGTGGAAGATAAAGAGATAGAGATGTCGGCACTGCAGCTGTCGTATCAAAACCTGTATGAACAGTACAACTCCATGACCGGCGGGCAGTTGACCCAGCAGCAGGCAAAGGAGATGGGGTTGGAGCAGATTGCGCTGAACAATCTGGTCAATCAGGCCCATTTTGTAACCCTTGCCGATGATTACGGTATCATCGTCAGCGATGAAGAGATCGCAGGGCAGCTGCGGTCGATTTCGGGGTTTCAAAAAGACGGGCGCTTCAGCAGAGAAGTTTACAAACAGGCCCTTGCCAATATGAGCTTGAAGCCAAAAGAGTTTGAATCGATGCTTGCTGATGATATCAAGCTGCAAAAACTGCTTGGCCTGCTGAGCCTGCCGCAGCTGGAAAAAGAAAATAAAGCCCTGGGCGCGGTGGTTGCCGATAAGCTTGAGTACAAAGTACTGAGCCTGGATGACGTGGATGTAAGCGTCAGCCAAAAAGAGATACAAGAGTATTATGATGAATATATTCAGGAGTTTCAGACTGAAAGAAGCTATACCTTTTCAGCCGTGTATGAAGATGCCGGGGATGTGGAATACACCGCGGAAGATATCAACGCGACGTATGAAGAGATCAAATACGATTACCGTGACGATGAGGGGAAGATAAAGCCTTTGGATGATATCAGGCAGGAAGTGATCAACGCGTACAAAATGCAGCGCGCCAAAAAAAGAGCGCAGGTTACATACGTTGATTTTAAAGACGGAGAGGAATTTGAAACCAAGACGCTGAAACTCAATGAGTATGAGCGTTTTGATCCCGCCGCCTGGGAAAAGATTCAGGAAGCGGACGAAGGGGCGTATATTAAACCTATTGCCGATTCAGGCCGATATGCTATTTTACGCCTTGAATCGATCAATGAACCAAGTCCCAAACCGCTGGAACAGGTCGAGGATGAAGTCAGACAGCAGGCGGTGTATGAAAAATCGCTTCAAGCGCTTAAAAGCCGAGCCAAAAAGATGCAAAACAGTTTTAGCGGCACACAGACAGACGGTTATGTCACGCCAAATGATATGAGCGCGATGGAAGCGCTGAATGAATATGAAGCAGGGGCGTTTGCAAAGCATCTTTTCTCGGCAAACGAGAATGAAGGTGTCTTCAGTCAGGGTGAAAGAGCGATCGTGTACCGCATTATTGACCAGAAACTGCAAACGGGCAGCCAAAACACTGAAGGGACCAAAGGCGCGGTATACGAGGAAGCACTGCTTGAGCAGCTCAAAGATGAACATGACGTTCAAGTATATATAAAATAAAGGGGAAGGTGTTGCAAAAATCAGTCTTAGCCATTGATATAGGTTCATCCAAAGTCGTCGCCGCTATCGCCCAGCAAGAAGAGAGCAGTCCCCGTCTTCTGGGGCACGGGATTGCCAAAAGCCACGGCGTAAAAAAAGGGGCTATTGTCAATATCGAACTGGCTTCCAAAGCGATCAGCAAGGCTGTCAGCGATGCCAAACGTATCTCCGGTACGGATGTAAACAGAGCGATCGTTTCGATTTCGGGCGCGTATACCAAAAGCATCAAATCCACCGGTATTGTCAATATCCCCCACCATGAAATCGGTATCAAAGAGATCAACAGGGCGATGCAGACGGCACTGTATAACGCCAACATTCCCAACGAGTACGATGTCATCCATATTCTTCCTTTTAATTTCAAGGTCGATGACCAGGAGTTTATCGAAGATCCCTACGGGATGAATGCCGTGCGCATGGAGGTGGAGTGCAATGTTATCGTGGCGCAGAAATCCAGCCTGAACAACCTTAAAAAGGCGGTCAAATCCACCGGTATCGATATAGAACGGGTGATCTATTCAGGATACGGCGCAGCGCTTTCGGTGATAAACGACGATGAGCGGGAACTGGGCGTAGCCGTCATCGATATCGGCGCTTCCACCAGCGAGCTGGTGATCCACAGCGGCAACTCTATCCGCCATATCGGCTTTCTGGGCGTGGGGTCCCATCATATTACCAGTGACCTCTCCATCGCTTTGAATACGCCTCTTGAAGTGGCTGAAAAGATTAAAAAAGAGTACGGCAACCTGAAAGAGGTTTCAAAAGATTTGATAGAAATCCCCACGATGCAAAACAGTGAGCACAAAGAGATCAGCCTGGAGATTGTACACGGCATTATTAACTCCCGTATTGAAGAAACCTTTATGATCCTGTCATCGCTGGTAGAAAAGAGCGGCTTGAAAGATCACATCGGAACGGGTATAATACTCACAGGGGGCTTAACGAATCTGCAGGGCCTTAAAGAGGCAGTCGAGCCCTTTTTTGACGATCACGCAATCAGGGTGGCTAAACCGCGTGAGATGGACGGAATGTTTGATCAGCTCAAAGATCCTGCCTATGCCGTGATTATGGGGATGGTGTTGTATGATATGGGAGCCTTTACCGAGTATGAAATTGACAGCAACAATAAACTGCAGACATACAAAGAAGAGTTGCCCAATAAAAACTTAAACAATATTAAACCCGCGCAGCAGGAAGAGGAAGATGAAGAGGATTTTAAAATTGAGGAGAAAAACCCTAAAATAAAATCCCAGATTGCCGATTTTGCTAGAAATGATTCACAGTCATGGTATAACAAGCTGATTCAGTGGGCAAAAAACCTTTTTTAGGGAGCAGATATGAGTGATTTTAATGTAGAGATTCAAGACGGAGTAATGGGCGCAAAGATAAAAGCGATCGGAGTCGGCGGGGGCGGCGGCAATATGATCAACCACATGATCAATGACGGAGTCGGCGGGATTGACCTTATTGTCGCCAACACCGACGCGCAGGCACTTTCTTCATCCTTGGCCCCGATGAAGATACAACTTGGCGAAAAGCTGACCAGAGGACTTGGCGCGGGTATGAAACCCGACATAGGCAAGGAATCCGCCGAGGAAACCTATGAAGAGTTAAAAACAATGCTTGAAGGCGCTGATATTGTTTTTGTTTCTTCCGGTCTCGGCGGCGGAACGGGTACCGGCGCGGCTCCCATCATTGCCAAGGCGGCAAAAGAGGTCGGTGCGCTGACGGTATCGGTTGTGACCAAGCCTTTCAAGTTTGAAGGCAAGAAACGGGGCAAGCTGGCCCAAAACGGCCTGGATGAACTCAAAAAAGAGAGTGATTCGCTCATTGTTATACCAAACGATAAGCTTTTAGCTATCGTTGAGAAAAACATGGGGCTTAAAGAGAGCTTTAAGATGGTTGACGATATTTTAAGCAGAGCCGTCGGCGGTGTCAGCGATATGATCCTTTCCCACGGAGCCAGTGATATCAACGTGGATTTTGCCGATATCAAAACGGTTATGAGCCACAAGGGTATGGCGTTGATGGGTATCGGGCACTTTCAGGGTAATAACGCCGCATACGAGGCGGTCAAGGATGCCACCGAATCGCCGCTTTTGGATAATGTTAGCATTAACGGTGCGATGGGTATTTTGGTTAATATTTACATGCACCCCGATTATCCGATCCTTGAAGTCAGCGAAGCGATGACGATGATTGAAGATTTGGCCGATGAGGATGTGGAATTTATCTGGGGCACAACTACCGACGACAGCGTTCCAATCGATGAAATCAAGGTGACTATCGTGGCAACGGGCTTTGAAAAAGAGGAGCCAAAAAGCGTTAACAAGGTCGAAGTCAGCCAGGAAGCCAAGCAGGAAGCTATCCGCGAAAAGAAACTGCAGCAGCGTAGAGTCGTGGGCGGATACGATATGAGTGAAAACGAAGATTACTTAGATATCCCTCCTTTTATGCGAAATCAGCGAGATTAACGCATAGCAGCCCCATGAAGCGGGCTGCACCTGTATGAACCCCTGTCCGATTTGCAAAACCCCCACAAAAAAACTCTCTTTTGATAAAGTATATTACCACTGTGACGCTTGCGAATATATCTTTTTGGACAGTGATTATTTTTTAAGCGCAACGGAGGAAAAAAACGTTTATTCTCTGCATGAGAACAGTATTGAAAACAGCGGCTATGTAGCTATGTTTGAACGTTTTTTAAAGCCCGTGCTGCCTCTGGGAACTTCGGGTAGAGATGTACTTGATTTTGGCTGCGGTCCCGGACCGGTACTGGCTCAGCTTTTAGAGCAAAAGGGGTATAAAAGCAGTATTTATGATCCCTGCTTTTTTCCCGATACAAAAGTATTACAAAAGCGATACGATCTTATCGTCAGTACCGAAGTGTTTGAACATTTAAGCGATCCGTTGCGGGTAACACAGACCATAGCGGGGCTATGTAAGCCAGGCGGTATCATTGCCGTTATGACGCGTCATCATGACAATGACCCTGATACTTTTGCCAGCTGGTATTACAGGAACGATCCCACCCATATAGGTTTTTTTACCCGCAAAACTTTTGCAGTTTTAGCTAAAAAGTGCGGATTGCGTCTTCGCTACTGTGACGGCAGGGAGATTGCGGTGATGACAAAAGCTTAGCTTTGCAGCTGCTTTTGGTCTCTGTGCATATGCAGGTCGTTTTCAAAGTAGATACTTTGTGAGGGGAAAGCAAACTCTGCCCCGTGGCTTTTGACGATGCGCATAATCTCTAAGTACACATCCTGTTTGATTTCTAAGTACTGCTGCCACTTTGCCGTTGCGGTAAAGAAATAACAAAAGATACTCAAACTGCTGTCGGCAAACTGGTCAAAATAGATAAAGATTGTTTCCTGGTCGATATCGTTTCTATCATGCAGCATTTCGCGCAGATCGCTTACCACACCCTCAATCTGCGCGGCACTGGTAGAGTAGGTAAGACCCAGGCGCATATTGATCCGCCTGATGCCGCGTCTGGAAAAGTTTTCGATCGGGTTGTTGGCCAGGTTGGCATTTGGAACCGTGATCAAAGAGTGTTCAAAGGTTCTGATCTTGGTTGAGCGGATACTGATCTCTTCGACAATCCCCTCAACGCCTCCGCCTTTGATCCAGTCGCCGATTTTCAGCGAGCGGTCGGCAAAGATCATGATACCGCCAAAAAAGTTTGCAACCGTATCCTTGGCCGCCAGAGCAAAGGCTAAACCGCCGATACCAAGAGAGGCGACAAAGGTTGAGATATTGATATCCCACTGTTCCAGCACCGCTACGGCTCCCACGATGACGATAAAAAAACGCGCGAGCTTGATTGTTAGCGAACTGATCTCTTCGGCCAGGTCGATATTGGATTTGACAAAGGTTTTTTCCACTACCCGCTTAAACAGCGCGACGGTATTATAGACCGCCCAGAAGAGTATAAAGATAATGATACTTTTTAAAACGCTGTCGATAAAATCAATAGAGATACCGGCGACTTTCAAACTCACCGAAATGCCCACGATAAGAATTGCCGCCCGTATAGGGCCGTGGATTATCGTAAGGACTTCATCGTCGATATCGTTTTTGGTTTTTTTGGTAATTCTGCGCAGGAGGGAAAAGAGGAAATCTAATATTATATTTCTGAAGATCAAAAACAGCAGCAATACGCCAAAGGCGATTGCGTACTGGATCATGTCGATTGTGGGCATTAACTTTTCTTGTTTTGTTTATACTCGGTAATCATAGCAAGAGCTTCATCTTTCAGCAGCAGTTTTTCTTTTTTCATTTTTTCCAGTTCAAAATCATCTTTTGGCGCTCTGCCTTCTTCAACGTCGGCTACCTTCTGGTCCAGTTCATTGTGCTTTTCAAAAATCTTGGCAAAGTGCGCGTTTTCTTGTTTAAGTTCGCTGATCTCGTCTCGGTATTCGTGTAACATATCTATCCTTTTTTTAAAGCTATTCTATCAAAAGATTCTTAATCACCGCGCTTACGTTCTGTAATCGGCGTTGATTTTTACGTATTCATAGCCAAGGTCGCATCCGTATGCGGTATACTCTCCCTCGCCGGCGCCCAGATCGCAGGTGATTTTAAAGCTGCTTTGGCCCATGATTTTGGCCGCTTTGTTTTCATTTTCCGCATCAAAATACACGCTGCCCCTGTCGTAAATAAGCAGGTCGTCAAAGAAAATCCGCAGACTTTCTTCGCTGCACGCAACTTCGCTTGCCCCGATGGTAGAAGCGATCCGGCCCCAGTTTGGGTCTTGGCCAAAAAGCGCGGTTTTCACCAGCAGCGAATTGCTCAGTTTCTTTGCCGCCAGTTTTGCCTCGTAGTCGTCTTTTGCGCCTTTGACATGAAACGCCGCCAGCTTTGTGGCCCCCTCGCCGTCGCCGACGATCTTTAGCGCCAGTTCCTGCATAACCCGGTCCAGGGCAAATTGAAACGCTTTTTGTTCATACGCTCCGCTTTTTGAACTCATCAAAAACACCGAATCATTGGTCGAGCGGTCCCCGTCCACACTGATCGCGTTAAATGAGATTTCGTTGGCTTCTTTTAACGCCGTGTGCATATGCTCATCGGGAATATTGGCATCGGTGGCGATAAAGCAGAGCATCGTTGCCATACTCGGGTCGATCATCCCCGCTCCCTTGGCGATAGCGGCGATCTTAAAACCGCTGCCGTCATCAAGTTCGACTTCATAGGCGCACTCTTTGGGGCCGCTGTCGGTAGTCATGATCGCTTTTGCCGCGGCGTGGCTGTTTTTTTCATTGATATCAAGATTGTTAATGCCGTTTTTGAGTTTGTCGGTATCTAAGCGTACCCCGATGACACCGGTTGAACTCATGACCGGGCTTGTGGCCCCGTGGGTTTGTCGGACATGTTCAAGCAGCGTATCGACATCTTGTAAGCCCTGCTCCCCGGTAAGGGCGTTGGCGTTTTTTGAATTCAGCAGGATAAAATCGCACTGTTTGCAATCGTTTTGCAAAACATATTTTAACGGCGCGGCTTTAAAACGGTTTTTGGTAAAAAGATACGACAGCGAACAGGGTTTGTCGCTTCTGATAAAGCCAAGGTCAAGTTCTTCGTTGGGTTTGAATCCGGCGTGTATTCCGCCGCTGTAAAAATCATCCAGACAGTCCAGACCGCCTTTGATGGGGATTGCGTTAAACATAGCTGAGTTCCTTTGGTTTTTTGTTTTTATTGATCAACTGTTTTGTCAGGCTGATGCCCTCGGCTTTGCCGATCAGTAAGAGTTTGCACTGGCCGGTAATGAGTTCTTTGGAACTTGGCATCGATTTGAATACCCCGTCTTTTCTGCGGATACCGACGATGGAGACGTTGGTAAAATCACGAAAGTGCGTATCTTTTATCTTTTTAAGGACCAGCCAGCTTCGTTTTGGCACTTCCACCTCTTCCATATCCAGCGCGCTGTCGCCGGAATACATGAAGCGCTCCATAATATTGACCATATCCGGACGCAGGGCCATAGAACCCACTCTCTGGGCCATCAGTTTCGTGGGGATGACGGTATTGTCCGCTCCCAGTTTCTTAAGCTTTTCATGGTCGCCGGAATTGTTGGCTTTTGAAATAATCTGAAACGGGGTTTTTTTGACGATTTCCTGTTCATACAGCCTGGCCGAAGTGATCGTGGCGATATTGTCGGCGATATTGTCAGCCAGCGTAATCAGCCCCTTGGCACTGGAAAGAAAGGATTTGAGCATCGCTTCATTGGTGTGGGGATGGGCTTGCAGGTAGTAGGTATAGCCCTGTTTCTTGGCGACATGTTCTATATCTTCGCCTGGATCGATGATGACAAAGGGGACATGGGCCTGTTTGAGCTGGTTGGCTACCTGGATGGTGAATTCGTTTTGGTAGCAGATGACAAAATGTCTTTTGAGCCGGGCGATTTTATAGAGCATTTTGCGCTCCTTTATGAGTTTTTGCAGTTCGCCGCTTTTGAGTGCTTCGGCGACGATACCGATGGAGATCGTAAAGATCAAAAAACCGATGATAATAAGCGTAACCGTAAAGACCCGCCCCTGGTCACTGACAGGCGCGATTTCGCCAAAGCCCACGGTGGTAAAGGTGATACCGGTTTGATAAATGGCGTCCATTAAAGAAAAACCGTCAATGACCATGTAGCCTACCGTACCAAGCATCATCACCAGAACAATGAGGATAAAAGGCAGTCGAAACGGTTGCAGCAGAGTGTATATCTGCGCATCTAAGTTGATATGGGGTTTTGGCTGGGCTTCCCAGTGCAGAAGGTTTTTGAGTTTAGAAATAAAATACAAGAGGGTTCCTCCAGAAGGAGGAATTTACGAGTTTTGCTTCTTCATCGTTCTAAGCTCGGAAGCAGCAACTTTGATTTTCTTTGTAGTGCCGTCTTCAAGTGTGATTTTTACACTTCTGAGGTTAGGCATTTGTCGTTTTTTCATCTTGTTATTGGCGTGGCTGACGTGGTTTGCTACGTTTGGACCTTTGCCGCTAATCATACATCTTTTTGCCATAGCTTGACCTTTGTTTCTGTAATTTTACGAAATAGTATCCAAAGTATTATAATATCCAGCTTAAGTATTGTAACGCCCCGTCTTTGCACAAACCCGGGTTTAATCCAACTTTGGATAAAATCAGACAAAAAACAGGGTGATAATGTTTAAAGTTATGCAGTTAATACTGGCCAGATTCTGGCCGTACATGAAAGAGTACAAACTCAAATTTATTTTGGCTTTTATCGGCATGGGGATGGCAGCAGCCGGTACTGCCGCCACGGCGTATGTGATCAAACCCGTCCTGGATAAGATTTTTATCGAAAAAAACGAAGAGCTTTTATACTTCATTCCCTTTTTGGTGGTAGCGACCTATTTTGCCAAGGGGCTTGGGGTGTATATGCAGGCTTATTTCATGGCTTATATCGGCAATGATATCGTCCGGCGCCTGCGCAACCTGACGCTGCACAATCTGCTTGGACTGGAGTTGGATTTTTTCAATAAATTTAGAAAAGGCGAACTGATCAGCCGCATGGTGGGGGATATCGAGCAGGTCAAAGCAGCCGTTTCTTCGGTACTGCCGATGATGCTGCGTGAAATGCTGACTATCGCCGGGCTGATAGTGGTCCTCATTGTCCAAAGCCCCCAGCTGGCGTTTTTCGCCCTGGTGGTACTGCCCGCAGCCATCTTCCCGGTCAAGCTGCTCAATAAAAAGATGAAAAAAGTTACCAAACTGGCCCAGGAAAAGATTGCTGATACCACGTCGATTCTGGGTGAGATTTTTAACAATATCGAAATCATCAAGGTCAATACCAATGAAAATTT
The DNA here is from genome assembly GCA_051746505.1 of Campylobacterota bacterium. GTDB lineage: Bacteria > Campylobacterota > Campylobacteria > Campylobacterales > Sulfurovaceae > TCS-49. The sequence goes on along the minus strand of JBNJFE010000029.1, from coordinate 2,034 downwards.
CGAATTGCAAAAATATGAACAAGATAACCAAAAATATTTCAACTACTCCATGAAAAAGGTCAAAGCCAACGAACTGGTTTCGCCGGTGATGGAAACGGTGGGCGCCCTGGGTGCAGCGGCGGTGATTATCATCGGCGGGCAGCAGGTTATTGACGAACAGATCACGGTGGGCAGTTTCTTCTCGTTTATGGCCGCGATGTTTATGATTTATACGCCCCTAAAGCGCGTGACAAAGCAGTACAACTCCCTGCACGGCGTCCTGGCGGCGGTTGAGCGGATGGATTTCTTGCTTGATTTAAAGGCCAAGATCATTACCGGCGGCAGCAAAGTAGGGCAGATAAACAGGATTGTAGGCCGCGATCTGCGCCTGTCGTACGGCGATATCCAGGCTCTTAAAGGCATCAATTTTGAAGCCAAAAAGGGTGAAGTGGTCGCTTTTGTGGGCGACAGCGGCGGAGGAAAGAGTTCGCTGGTGAATCTGCTGGTGCGCTTTTATGACTGTCAGGGCCATCTGAGCTTTGACGGGGTCGATATCAAAGACCTTGATATCAAAAGTCTGCGAAACGCCACGTCGATGGTAACCCAGAGAGTGTACGTGTTTAACGACACCGTGGCAAAAAACGTCGCCTATGGCCAGTACGTCGATGAAGCCAAGGTGATTAGTGCGCTGAAAAACGCCGAAGCGTATGATTTTGTCAGCGCCATGAGCGAGGGGATTCATACCGTGCTTGATGAGTTTGGGGCCAACCTTTCCGGCGGTCAGCGCCAGCGTATCGCCATAGCGCGCGCGTTTTACAAAGACCCGCAGCTGCTTATCTTTGATGAAGCTACCAGCGCGCTTGATAACAAAAGCGAACGCGCCATCGCCAAAGCGATGAAGCGGCTGCAAAAAGACCGTATCACGCTGATGATCGCTCACCGGCTTTCCACGATCGAACACGCCGACAGGATTTACGTGTTTAAAGACGGCAAAGTCGAGTGCAGCGGCAGCGACACAGAACTGCTGGAGGCGTGCAAAGAGTACCAGAGGCTAAAAGGTACGCTGCTTGAATAAGATTTTTATCGAAATCCCCACGTGGCTGGGCGATGCGGTGATGGCCACACCAGCCATTGAAAATATTGTCAAAACCTATCCGGACGCGCAGATTGTACTGTTTGGTTCCTTTGTGGCAACACAGGCTTTGCAAAAGCATCCAAACGTTTCTGAAGTGGTCGTTGATGAGAGCAAAAAAAGCAGCTGCCGGCTGTGCGCTTTGTATAAAAGCGCAAAAAAGCTGGGGCGGTTTGATCTGGCTGTCAGCTTTCGGCGCACGATGAGCGCGAAGTTTTTGCTTTTTGCGCTCAGTGCGGATAGGAAGGCTGCGTATACAAGAACAACGGCCAAAACGCAGCATCTGGTTATGCATTACAATGATTTTGTCAATAAGCTTTTCAATACGGCCCATCAGCCAGGCCCCCTGCGTTTATACCAAAAGCCAAAAACGCTTGCCAAAAAAACGCTTGGTCTCAACCCGGGTGCCACCTACGGCAGCGCCAAGCGCTGGTATCCCGGACGTTTTGCCGCGGTAGCGGCGCAGTTGAGCAAAGATTACACGGTTGTTATCTTTGGAGGCCCCGGCGAGATAAAACCCGCAGACGATATCCAAAAAGCGCTCAAAGACCTTGGGGTAACGGATGTGATCAATCTGGCGGGTAAAACAAGCGTGCAGGAACTTATCGAATATATCGGCGGCCTTGACCTGTTTGTCACCAACGACAGCGGTCCCATGCACGTGGCCGCGGCTTATCAGGTACCAACCGCGGCGATCTTTGGACCGACCAAGTACAGCGAAACCTCTCAGTGGCACAATGCCAAAAGCGCGGTGGTGACCAAAGACCTCAAATGCGCACCCTGCATGAAGCGCGTGTGTCCGCTTAAGACGCACGAGTGTATGCAGGCGGTCCAGGCAAAAGACGTTACCGCCGCAATCAGGAATCTTTAAACGTTCCTGTCTCCAGTACACCCGAGGGTCTGGCGATATGAAAGCCCTGGAC
>JBNJFE010000028.1:0-19583 GCA_051746505.1 Campylobacterota bacterium | reverse complement strand
TTTTATCAACTCCAAGCCATTGAAGCGTATATGAATATCATGGGTATTGAATACGAACGAGATTTTGATCTCAATAAACAAAGCGTCAAAAACAAGCTGCAAGAACAGGGCACGGTTACGATCAATGATACCATCACCTTTGACCTGGATGAACTCAAAAAGGTGTTGTATTACGTTCCGCTCAAAGAAAGCGGCAACTCCGTCACCTCCGACAACCCCCTGGTAGCGGTAGTCCCACACAGCACGCCAGAGCGCGAACTGTTTAAACTCAACATCGGCCACAAAACGATCAGCTACCTCTATCCCGATCATTTCAAGATGGAACACGGTTTGCAAAAGCTTGCAATCACCGCCGACGGCCGGCGACAGGAGGTCAGCGTACCCGGCAGCTTTTCATTTGCCAAAGATTTTGCGGTACACGCGCCCAAAGAGTACCGGGTTAATATCATCGGGTATACCAACGGTGACGAAAACAATATCACCGTCGGCGCCGACCAGATCCCTGATCGCTTCAGTCTCAACAAAGCCGGCACCCATTACCGCATCGAATTTTACAAAGAGGGAAAATTTGCCGGCATGGTCATAGCAAAGCATGAGGATGAGTAATATTATCTTTGGCCCCGTACGTTCCCGCCGTTTTGGCACCTCTTTGGGAATCGATCTGAGTCCGGGTTTCAAGCAGTGCAATTATGACTGTCTTTACTGCGAACTCAAAGGGGCCGCGCAGATGGCGACACAGCAGGAAGTGATCGCTTTTGAGGAGGTACAAAAACAGATTGTACAAGCCCTGCAAAGATATACAGAAATAGACGTGATCACCATCACGGCAAACGGTGAGCCCACGCTCTATCCGCATCTGAAGCAGCTGGTGGCATTTCTTAATACCCTCACGCCAAAAAGCTTGATTCTGACCAATTCCGCCGCGCTGAGTGAGCATAAAACCCTTCAAACGCTGCTTGAAATCGACATCGTCAAACTCTCACTCGATTGCGCGGACGCGGCGTGCCATAAAAAGCTTGACCGCCCTGTAAGGGGTTTTGATTTTGACGCGATGATTGAAGCGATGGTGGCTTTTAGCAAACAGTACCGGGGAGATCTTATCATTGAAATCCTGCTGGTACGACACATCAATGACTCCCGGCAGCATCTGCGCGCGCTCAATGCCATTTTGCGGCGCCTGGAAAATATCAAACGCATCGATATCGGCACCGTGGACAGGCCGCCTGCGTATGATGTAAAAGCGTTGAGTTATCAGCAGCTGCTTCAAGCGGCCCGCACCTTTGACAGCGACCTGCCCGTTGCCGTGGTCACCCGTGGTAAAGCCGGCGGTTTTAAAGCTTCCTACAGCGATAAGCAGATTCTTTCGACACTCAGCAAACGTCCGCTTACAAAAGAAGATATCGAAGCACTTTTTGACGCCCCCTCACTGCGGCGCTTTGAACAGCTGCTTTTAAAAGGGCTGATCTATCCAAAAGATGCCGGCGGGGTAGAGTTCTTTACATCCAGTCAATAACCTTTTCCACCTCTTCGACCGCGTACAGATGCAGCTTGGATTCGATTTTTTGAGGTACGATGGCGTTTTTAAAGCCCTGAGCGCTTGCTTCATTGAGCCTGATATCAAGGCTGCTGACGGTTCTGATATCACCTGTGAGACTGACTTCTCCGATAAAAAGGCTCTCTTTGCTTAAGGGCCTGTTTTGAAAACTGCTTAAGATCGCGGCGATGATAGCCAGATCGGCTGCGGTTTCGCTGACCTTGATGCCTCCTGCGATATTGACAAAGACGTCATACTGGTTAAAGGGCAGGTCCAGCTTTTTTTCCAGCAGGGCCAAAAGCATGGTCAGGCGGTTGGAATCAAAACCGTTGGAACTGCGCTTTGGGTTGCCGTAGGCGTCGCTGACAAGGGCCTGGACCTCTACGGTGATGGGGCGGCTGCCCTCCATGATCACAGTCAGCGCGGAACCAGACTGGGGTTTTTTGTGGGAGAAAAACTGCAGCTTTTTATTGCTTTTAAGCCCCTCTTTGGTCATTTCAAAGATACCGATTTCACTGGTGTTGCCAAAACGGTTTTTAAACCCGCGAAGCAGCCTGATCTCCTTGGTCGCGTCCCCGTCAAAATACAATACCGTATCGACCATGTGTTCTAACACCCTGGGTCCGGCGATGGAACCTTCTTTGGTAATGTGGCCGATGATAAAGATGGGGATCATTTTATCTTTGGCCAGACGCATCAGTTCAAACGTGATCGCGCGAACCTGGGTAACGCTGCCGGGGGCACTGGTGATTTCGCCGCTGTAGATGGTTTGGATCGAATCGATCACGATCAGGCTGTAGCGCTTGCTATTCATCTCGTCGATGATGCTTTCAAGCTTGATTTCAGGCAGCAGATACAACTCTTTGGCGTTTGCTTCAAGGCGGTTGGCGCGTATCTTGATCTGGCCCAGACTCTCTTCGCCGCTGACATACAGCACGCTCTGGCCGTTTTGGGCAAGGTTGCCCGCAATTTTTAGCAGCAGTGTGGATTTGCCGATACCCGGACTGCCGCCTATGAGCACCAATGATCCGGGCACGATGCCGCCGCCAAGAACCAGGTCAAACTCGCTGTCACGGGAACTAAAGCGGATAATATCGTCTTCTTTTATCTGCTCGATAGAGACGGCTTTGGATGAAGCGGGGGTTTTTGCAACCTCTTTAAGCACCGCAATTTCGCTTTGGTTTAACTCCACCAGACTTTCCCACGCGCCGCAGTTAACGCATTTGCCCATCCATTTGGGCGTTTGAAAACCGCAGTGCTGGCATTCAAACAGTGTTTTTTTCTTCGCTTTTGCCAAAAGGCCTCCTACCCAAGAAGCTGCGCGGCTTCTTTGAATTTGTACTGTAAAACCAATTGCTTAATGGTATCAAAAGTTTCCTGTTTTTGCCCATCCATCTGGATCTTTTCCAACTTGCCCATCACCGCCTCAATACGGTTTGGCCGCTTAGAAAGCAGTGCCCTCTCCAACTGCTGCCAGAGTGAATGCAGCTCTTTTTCATCGGCCCGGCGTTTTGAAGTTTCCTGTCCCGGGACAAGTTCTTGCAGCCGCCCAACCACGCAGTCCAGGCTTTCTTGCAGACGCTGCAGGCTTTCATCGCTTTGGTTTTGCTCATATTCGCTTGCCAGTTGCTGCAGCTTCGGTGCCCCGACATTGGCCCCAAGTCCTTTCAGTGAATGCACCGCGCGGGACAGTTCACTCTTTTCAAGGGTATGCAGGCTCACGGTGGCGTACTGGGCTAAAAAGGTGGCCGCAACCTTGAAAAACACTTCTTTGGCCCCAAGCGAAGCGATCGCACTACCTGAGTCCACACAGTCATTATCACTGTTTTGTACCTCCTGCTGCGCGCGGGGTTTTTTGATCGCGACGTAACGGCGCAGGGTTTCATAAAATTTTTCCACATCGATAGGCTTGTTGATATGATCGACAAAACCGCTTTGTTTTGATTTTTTGAAATCTTCCTTCATCGCATTGGCGCTTAAAGCGATTATAACGGCGTCTTTATCGGTTTGTAATATCTCTTTGCCCGCTTCATAACCATCCATCACAGGCATCTGTATATCCATTAGTACCAGATCGTAACGCCCGGGGTTTTTAGCATACATCTGCACCGCCTGGCTTCCATCACCGGCCATATCAACAATAACGGGGCTGTCTTCAAGCAGCGAAGCGATGATTTCACGGTTGGTACTGTTATCCTCAGCCAGCAAAATCACCCCCGAATGCAGCGCTTTTGGCTCAAACTTTTCAGGTTTTGCCCGCGTATTTGCGTAAGGGTCTGCCTGCTGCTTCAGCGGCAGCAGAAAATAAAAAACAGACCCCTGCTTATACTTGCTCTCAAATCCGATAACGCCGCCCATGAGTTCGACCAGCTGCTTTGAGATAGCCAGCCCCAGACCCGTTCCGCCGTAATTTCTGGTGGTGCTGGCATCAGCCTGGGTAAAGGAGTCAAACAGATGTTTTTGCTGCTTTTTATCCAGCCCGATCCCCGTATCACTGATACGAAAGCGGTACCGCTGTTTATACCTGTCTATGTCCAGCTGTACGCTTCCTTCGTCGGTAAACTTGACCGCGTTTCCTACCAGGTTGATAAGAACCTGCGTGATTCTGTAGGGATCGCCGTGCAAAGCCGTGGGCATATCTTCCTGTAATCGCACAACAAACTCAAGCCCCTTTTGCCTGGCTTTAAACTCGGTCATGCTGCGCACGTTGGCAATCACCTCCTCAAGGTTGAAATCAATACTTTCAATCTTGATTTTGCCCGCCTCTATCTTGCTAAAATCCAAAATATCATTGATAATATTGAGCAGATTATTGGCAGAGGTTTCAATCTTGCCAACCTGATCAAGCTGTTTATCGTTTAACGGCGAATGCTTCAGCAGATACAGCAGGCCGATAATAGCGTTCATCGGTGTTCTGATCTCATGGCTCATATTGGCTAAAAAGCTGGATTTGGCCCGTGTTGCCTCCTGGGCTTTTTCCTTGGCCGCAAAGAGTTCTTTGTTCAAAAGCTGCAGGCGCCTGTTCCAGTAGACAATAACGCCAAGAATCAAAAGAGCCGCCAGCGCCACCTGCCATACCAGCGTATAATCCCTGCCCGTTTCATAAGTAACGGCGATCCATTTATTAAATATCTCCTGCTTTTTGGCATCATCGAGCGTGGCAATGACCGTATCAAAAATATCCAGCAGCATCGCGTCATCGTTTCTGACCCCTACCGCCAGTTCCCATTTCTCGTCAAACTTGCCCGCTACCTTCAACTCGCCGGTAAAATCATGCTGAAAATGATATCCCACGCTTGCAAGCGTCCCGATAAAGCCGAAATATTCCCCGCGCGCTACGGCTGAGAGCCCCTCTTTGGTGGTTGCCACCTCTTGGAGTTTTACATTGGGGTAGCGCTGCCTTAACAGTTCGGAAAATGCGTAATCCTTGACAATAGCCAGCTTCTTGCCCCGGATCTGTTCAAAATCATCGACAAACGTAACGTTTTTTCTGGTGGCAAGAACCAGCGGTATAGAGAGGTAGGGGGCGGTAAAGTTCATATACTCTTTTCGATCCGGCGTCTCCATGGCCAGAGAAAGCAGGTCGCATTTGCGCTGTCTTGCGTACGTAAGCGACTGCGACCAGGAATCGGTGGGCACTATTGTTACATCCACGTTGAGATATTTTTGAAAATATGCGAAAAAATCCGCGCCCATCCCGATATGTTTGCCCTCTTTCAAGCTTTCAAAAGGCATCCAGTCCGGATCGATACAAACCTTGATCTCACCCTTTTGGCGCAGGTACTGTAACTGCTGCGTACTTAATATGCGTTCGTTAAAAAGCTTCGTGTTGTGTTCCTCGTAATCCAGCCAGCGCTGCTTGATCGTTTCAAACTCTTCGAAGCTTACGCTTTGTCTGGCTTTTTCCAAAATATCGCGCAGGATGGGATTTTCTTTGTTTGTGGCCATGGCAAGTTCGGTATTGAGTTCTTCATGGCTTAAAAACGGATGGGCTTTGATAGTGTTTAAGTCGTGTTTATCGATGGTGTGATTGTAAATCCCGTAACTGCCCACCACCGCAAAGGCTCTGCCCTCTTTAACCGCTTGGAGGCTTTCAAGTACCGAATCCGTTTCCACCAGCTTCAGCTTGGGGTAGTTTTTTTCAAAAATATCCTGCTGCACAAAGCCTTTGATCACGGCTACTTTCCTGCCTGCAAGCTGTTCTACGGAGTTGATCGCATAATTGACGTCATCGGTTGTATATACCACCGTCTGGGTCTGCATATAGGGTTTGGTAAATGTAAAATACTCTCTTCTTTGAGGCGTATCGGCAATATTTAGCATCACATCGATCTGCCCGTTTTGCAGCATCTGCATAAACTCGTTCCACGAAGGACCCGTTACAAACTCGACGTTAAACCCCGCTTTTGCCGCAAGCAGCTTCATATAATCAATAGACAAGCCTCTGGCTTCACTGCCGTTATGGTAGTTGTAGGGAGCCCAGTCGGTTTCGTTATGCACCCTCAGCGTTGGATTTTCGCGCAGATAACGCTTTTGCTCACTGTTTAGGGAGATAGAGCCTTTTGCTGCCGGGGGTTCGATATTTTGCCATTTGTCGCGCAGGGCTTTAAAGGTCGCGGGAGCAATAGCGTCCAACGCTTTGTCTACAGCAGACGCAAGCAGCGGCCAGTCGCTTCTGATACCCAGACTTTCCATACTGATAAAGGCCGGATCGTACTGCATCACATTGATATCAAGATGATACATATTGTGCTTTGCCAGCAAGTATTTTAAAACCGTATCACCGCAGACAAAAGCGTCAACTTCAGCTTCTTTCAACAGTTGCAGCCCCTCTTGTCTTGAGGCGGTTTCACGGAGGTTAAGATGAGAATACCTTTCTTGCAAAAGCCGCGCGTAGTAGGTATCTGCGACCACGCCTACGGTTTTGTTTTGTAAATCATCAAGCGACTGGAGGTTTTTATCACTGCTGGCTACAGCCAAAGTGTTTTGCAGCAGCGGCCTGGAGAAGGTACTGTATTCTTTGTTATCCGGACCGGATCTGAGCGAAGCGATCATATCAAGGCGTTTTTCCCGAAGCTTTTCTTTTGCCCGGGCGGGACTCATTTGCCTGCTGTAGGAAAACTCAACCCCCAGGTAGCGCTGCAGCAGCTGCAGGATTTCATGCACATACCCTTTCATGCGCCCGTCCTGCGTATAGGTAAAGGGTTCGTAATCATCTCTTGCATACACCCGCACCGTTTGCAGCTTTTGCAAAAACGTTTTTTCTTCAGGGGTCAAATCCAGCATGTTTTTATATTTTTCATGTTCAAAAGCGTATGATTGCAGCAAATCTTTAAAATCACTTTGGCCCTCAACCAGCCCCAGCTTTTCATACATCTGCGCATTGAGCGCGATCAGTTCGGGCGCAACGCTGCCGATGGTAAAAACTTCCCGCTTAAACAGTTTTTGCACCATATCGGCTTCAAAAGCCAGCGCCTCTTTTGTTTTGCGTTTGCTGAGGTTTTCGTAGATATAATCAACCATCTCCTCTTTGTTGGCAAAGGCGTACTGCCACCCTTTTTTCGTCGCTTCGATAAAATCCTGCACGAGCGCGGGATTTTGCATCGCGAACGCTTCACTTGTAAACAGTTCCATATCATACGAGTACAAACCGTAATCAGCGGGGTTTAAAATATTGTACGCTTTTTCCGCCTGCTGCAGTTCGTAAGGCTGTGAACTCACCAGTACCGTCATTGCATCAACTTCACCATTTACAAAGGGATCAATCACGTACTTGTGGGGAACGACGGTGTAATCGCTTTCGCGCAAACCTTCATTTTGCAGCATCAAAGCCAGGTTGCTGTGTTTTAACGCCCGCTGGACGGCCATGATTTTTTTGCCCTTAAGCTGGGAGACCGAAGTGATTTCAGGCTGCACGGCCAAAGCAAGGGCGTTTTGTTTGAAATACGACGCCAGCAGCACGATGGGTCTGCCCCGCATACGCTCCAGTGCCAGCTGGGAAGAGGAGATACCAAAATCAGCTTTGCCGCTGGAGACAACTTCTGGGACATCCATCCCCTCCTCATACTCCAAAAGTTCCAGCTTGATACCTTTGTCGCTGTAATATCCCTGCTTCTGGGCCGCGTACAATCCCGCAAACTGAAACTGGTGTTTCCATTCAAGCTGCAGTGTCACATGCGTCATCTCTTTTGCCGCTGCCATACTCATCAGCAGCATCAGCAACACAGATATTTTTATCACGGCCGCCCCCTTGTTGATATGTTTTATTATACCCAACACCGCCGGACAAAAAACAGCCGCGTCACACTTTCGTGATGTATTTGAGCATAATTATAAATTTTTGCTACTATTGGAAAAGTACATTTATTGAATAAAAGAGGTCTCATGAAACAGGACGCGACAATACTCATCATCGAAGACACTCCATCAAATATCGATATGCTTACTTCTATTTTGCAGGCGTACGATCTTATTCCCACCCTCAACGGCAGGGACGGGTTGGACGTGCTGCGTGATGAACATGTTGATTTGATACTGCTGGATATCATGATGCCGCATATGGACGGTTTTGAAGTGTGTCAAAAGATCAAAGCCGATCCGGCCCATAAAAACACCCCCGTTATGTTTATCACCGCAAAAAGCCAAAGCGAAGATATCACCAAAGGGTTTGAACTGGGGGCGGTGGATTATATTACAAAACCCTTCAACCCCGCCGAACTGCTGGCCAGGGTCAAAACCCACCTGGAACTGGCCGCCTACAGAAACGATCTGGAAGCCAGGGTACAAAGCGAACTGGAAAAAAACAGGCTCAAACAGCAGCTTTTATACCAGCAGTCCAAACAGGCCGCCATCGGAGAACTCTTGATGCATATCGCCCACCAGTGGAAACAGCCTTTAAGCGGTCTTGGCGCGATGAATCTGTACAATCTCAACAAACTGCGCCTGGGGCAGGCTTTTTCGCACGAGGATTTGGAAAAAACGTTTTTAAAAACAGAACAGATTTTGAAATTCATGTCCCAAACGGTGGAAACGTTTCAAAATTTTTACAAACCAAGCAGCCAGAAGTCGTTTTTTGACGTCTCAAAAGCCGTTGAGGAGGCGCTGAATATCGTCAGTGCCACCTATGATTACTTTGATATCAGGATCAAGCTGGAAAAAAACGACAATCCCCAGGTTTTTGGCAACGCCAACGAGTACGCGCAGGTTATCTTAAATATTTTAAACAATGCCAAGGACGCGTTTTTAAAAAACAACACCCCCCGTCCCGTCGTCAGCATATCTATCAGCAAAGAGGGTGAAACCTCCGTTGTCAGTATCACAGACAACGCCGGCGGGATCAAACAGGAGTTGCTGGAAAATATTTTCAAACCCTTTGTCAGCGGCAGCAAAAGCAGCGGTATCGGATTGTATATGTCCAAAGATATCATCGAAAAAAACGGCGGTACGATCACAGCGCAAAACTGCGGCGACGGTGCGTGTTTTACCGTCAGCCTGTAAAGGATAGCGGCGATGAAAAACCTTTCACAGGCGACACTGCTGTTTTTAGAAGACAATCAGCAGTACGCAAAAGATACGATCAACCTGCTTAGCCTCTATTTTGGCAGTATCATCCACTGCAGTTCTATCAAAGCGGCCCTGCACTGCTGGCAGAAACAGCACGTTGACGCCATCATCAGCGATTTGAAAGTCGATGACGGAAACGCGCTGGAATTTATCGCCGGGGTGCGCAGGGAGGATACGGCCACCCCTATCGTGGTCTTAAGCGCGCACAACGATGAGCGGTTTTTGCTGCGCGCGGTGGAACTGGGATTGAGTAAATACCTTATCAAACCCCTGGATTTCAAAGCGTTTGAATCGATGCTGCACATCCTGGATGAAAAAATAGCCGCCGCAGCCTGCACGGTTTGCGCCCTTGGTCCAACGTTGCGGTATGATTTTGACAAAAAGATGCTTGAATCGAAAGAGAAAAAGATCGCGCTGACAAAAAAAGAGATTTTGTTTTTTGAACTGCTGCTGGAAAATAAAAACGCTGTTGTCAGCAAAGAACGTGTTTTGCAACATGTTTACAACCGACAGGAAAAAAGTGATTCGGCGCTGAAAAATTTAGTGTTGCGGCTTCGAAAAAAGCTTGATACGGATGTGATAAAAACGGTTTCGGGAGTGGGGTATACCCTGAAAGACTAGCCTCCGCCTTCCCATGCAAGAAGACGGAGAAGAAAAAAGTCCGCTTAGCCCAGGAATGGGTTTGCGTACAGTGCGATAAGCGCGATAACCAGTGTATAGATAACCTGCGCTTCGATCATTGCAAGAGCAATGAACATTGTTGTCATCAATTTACCGCCAAGGCCCGGGTTTCTTGCCGTACCGGCGATTGTAGCGGCAGCTGTGTGCCCCATACCGACTGCACCGCCAAGGGCAGCAAGACCAAGACCGACACCTGCGGCAACGACTGAATATGCTTGAATCATTGCAACTCCGCCTTCATTGGCAAAAGCGACAGAAGCAAAACCTACCATCAAAAGAAAGATTTTTTTCATTTGAATACTCCATTAAAAAAATTTCACAAAGTCCGTTCGGCTTGTGGTAAACGGTGCCCGTGCACCGCCAACAGCGACATAAATGCCATCTGTTTCCCTACTGAATACTTTGTGTGGCCCATTGTATCTAAAAATCGGTTTAATAACGCTTAGTTGACGTACTCTTTTGTAGCCAGCTCCACCTTTTTTCCCTTTTGTCCCAGGACCACCACATCGATATCCTCACCTTCGGTGAAGTAGTCATGGACGTCATTGACCCGTCCTTTTGCTATTTTTGAAATATGCAGCAGGGCTTCATACCCCTCTATCTCGATAAAGGCACCAAAATCCACGACTTTTTTAACCGTGCCGGTATAGGTTTTACCCTCTTCAAACTTCGGCGGGGTATCACTGCCGGCCAGTTTCTGGATATAACTTTTTGCTTCGCTGACGCTGTCTTTGTCCTCGCCGGCGACCTTGACATTGCCGCTGTCGCGGTCAAGATCGATGGAAACATCAAATTTTTCGATGATTTTTTTGATCGTGGAACCCGCTTTGCCGATAACGCTGGCCACGGCTGCGGGATCGATGGGAAAATGTTCTACGCTTGGCAGCACTTTTTCATTGAGTTCAATCTGTTTTGCGGCAGCTTCCATCAGTTCCAAAATATGCATACGCGCCGTTTTTGCCTGCAACAGCGCGTCTTTGAGTACGGCCGTGTCGATCCCGCCGAGCTTAATATCCATCTGCATAGCCGTAATGCCCTCTTTGGTCCCGGCGACTTTAAAATCCATATCGCCGTTGGCATCTTCCAAGCCCATGATGTCGGTTATAACCTTATTCCGCGTTCCGTCGCTGACCAGCCCCATCGCAACGCCTGCGACAAGGTCGATACTGTCGATATCGGTGGCTTTGAGTGCCAGAGACCCGGCACATACCGTAGCCATAGAGGAAGAACCGTTGCTTTCTAAGATTTCTGAAACCAGCCGTACCGTTTCGCTTGTTTTCAAAGAGGATTCCAGCGCCCGTTTCGCCAAATTGCCGTGCCCCAGTTCACGCCGGCCGGGAGGTCCGATTCTGCTGGCTTCGCCGACACTGAAACCGGGGAAGTTGTAATGGACCATAAAGTTTTCATTCTGCGTTTCACTTTCAGTCAGCAGTTCATACATTTGCGAATCTTTGTCGCCGCCTAAAGTCGTAACGGCCAGCGCCTGGGTTTGTCCTCTGGTAAACAGGCATGATCCATGCGCGTTTGGCAGGATGTTGGTTTCGATGCTAATGGGGCGGACCTCATCAAGAGATCTGCCGTCAACGCGTTTTTCCTTGTTTAAAACCATATCGCGGATAACTTCTTTTTTATACACGTCTAAAACTTTGGCTACCAACGCTTCATCCCAGCTGTTTTGCTCTGCGATCTGTTTTGCCAGCCTGCTTAACCCGCTTGCGCGCTCACTTTTTGCCATTTGCTGCAAGGCTGCGGCCACATCGCCTGCATGGTGGGATTTGACATAATCAAAAATCCCCTCATCCACTTTTTTGCCGCTTAGTTTGACCTTTTTGGGCGTTTTTATAAACCCTTCAAACGCGTTTTTATATTCTCTGCATCCGCCTGCCACCGCGTCTTTGGCGTAATCGATCGCTTCTACAAGCATCTGTTCATCAACAGCGTTATTGTTTTGTACCGCGACCGTACTCATGGCCGGTTCGACGATGGCATCGGTGGTTTCGACAAAATCGACCGTTTTATTGGCTTTCATCTCGATCATCAGCAGATCATCTTTTGTCCCCGCCACAAACAGGTCAAGTCCGGATTCTTCATCGGTATTGAGTACAAAGTTTTCATCCACTCTGCCCACACGGGCCGCGTAGATAGGGGTGTCTACGGGGATTGAGGAGGTATACAGCGCGGCTGATGCGGCATTGAGCGCGGCTACCTGCAGGTCTGTTTTGTTATCGGCGCTTAAAACCATAATCGTCACCTGAACGGGGTAGAAAAAGCCGTCGGGGAAAAGCGGGCGGATACTTCTGTCTACGATGCGCGACGTCAGCGTTTCAAAATCGCCCGGTTTTGTTTCTCTTTTGATAAAGCCACCCGGAATCTTTCTGGCCGCGTATGCTTTTTCGATGTACTGCACCGTCAGGGGCAAAAACTCTTCTTCTATGGGTTCATCCTCCATCACCGCCGTTGCCAGGATAACGGTATCGTTGATTTTATACAATAACGATCCATCAGCCTGTTTGGCGACTTTGTTGAATTCAAAAACCTCTTCTATCTCATTGGCGTGTACTTTACAATTCACTCATGTGCTCCTGTTGTATTTAAAATGTTTCGTAGTAATATTCTATCTCGGTAAAATCATCAACGACAAAAGCCGAAAACAGTTCATCGGTGACGTTTTGCAACTCATAGGCCACCTCTTTTGGCATAACCGGGATGGCAATGTAGACGTTTTTTGCCCCTAGCGCTATGGCGGTTTTTGCCGCGGTCATCACCGAAAGCCCGGTCTGAGCCCCGGTATCGGCCAGGATGACGTATTTGTCATCAAAGCGCGGCAGCGGCTGGCCTTTTCTGTACCGGTAAATTTTTGGCACGATCTTGTCTTCATGCTTTCTTACAGCTTGATTATATATAAAATCCTCTTTAATATCAAACAGTTCTATTAAGCGCTTTTGCATAACGATATCTTTGGTTTCGCTGACCTGCGCGACTGCGACCTCATCGTTGTGCGGAGCCGTGATCGCTTCTGTGATCATGATTTCGTATCTGCTTGCGGTGACCTTGGCGATCTTGCGCGCCATCTTACCCGCTTTGGGACTGATGGAGACAACAAGCGTATCATAGCGGCGCAGTTTGTCCACAGGCATCGCTTCTATAAGCTTGTTTGCCGCGTCGATACTGTCTTGAAACAGTGTTTGGCAACTAATCTTCACAACCGTCTCCTTTTATAATATATCCTGGGCAAAACCGCCGATGGGTTTGAGGTTAAACTGCAGCATAACGGTTTGGTCTTTTTCGGGCCGGCTGTCTTTATTGGTAAGAGAGGGCGTGATATCTTCGGTATAGGTTATCTGCCAATTCCAGCAGCGCTTATTCATCCTCACCCCAAACACCTTTTTTTTGAAATAAGAGTTTTCCTGGTCATAATCAAGATTGGTAAAAAGCCTGTAGTTGGCCATCTCCACCCCGGCCCCGGCAGTGAGGTATTTATCCTTTTTCCCGTTGAAATAATCCCTGTACAGATGAGTCAGGCGTATATCAAAATTTTCGTACCGGTACGCCGCTAAGCTTTGGATTCTGGAAAACTTATCTTCCTGGTGCGAATAATACGTTTTTACGCCAAGCTGGAGGTTTGAAACAGGCTTGTAGCGCAAAATATTTTCCATCTCCCCCTTTTCGCGCGTATCATCGCTGTTGTATACATAAGGCTGTCTGAAAGCATGGTGGAAAATTTCATTTTTATTTTTGTCGTAAAAATACTGCTTGAGATAGAAATTATATCCTTTCGCCGGCGTTGTTATCCCAAAAATTTCCTTTTGCGCCCCGGAGAGATCCTCATAAGCTTCATCTTCTTTTTCTTCGCCCGGAAGCGTGTAGGAGATCCCAAAATTCATATTATGGTACCCGTTGTCATATGCTTTGATTACGTCGGTAAACAGTTTTGCCTCGTGGTAATTTCTGTAATACTCATAACTGTCATAGCCGCCGGAAAAATCGACATGGGTCATATACAGGTTTTCTGACACTGAGAAGTTGAGATAATCACCAAAAAGGTGCGTATAAAAGGTAATGGGCAGCGAAAATTCACTCTGCCTGGCAGTCAGTCCCTCACTTCTGGTGTAATTGCTGTGGGTAAAATCGGCCGAGTAGAGAATATTGTCCACCAGCAGGTTTTGCGAAAATTTATGCAGCTGGGTCTGTGGCAGCAGCTGCAGGGTATCTGCGTTGGAATCTTTGGACGTATCCTGAAAATGCTTGCTGTAGCTGCCAAAATAATAGTTTCTGTCGGTGAGGTAGTAATTAAGCTTTGATTCGACCATATCCCCCGTTACCGAGGCTGAGGCTTCATCCTTGCTTACTAAATCGTAATAATCGATATCGCTGACCCACGCCCCGTGAAAATACAAACCGTCATCGTACGATTGGATCAGGTTGGCATCCTCATACTCCATCTGCACCCCGGTGTGTTCTTTGTTTTGCAGATCAAACTCTTTTGCGTAGGAATCTTTTGTTTCAAAATACCCCGCGCTGATAAAGCCTTCGGAATCGGCACTGTTGACAAACCGCAGGTTTGCGTGCATCCCGTGGCTCCGGTTGGTTCGAATCTGGGGGTTAAGCTGCAGATCCCACCATTTGGAAGGAGCGATAAAGATGGGCTGTTCGTAAAACACCCCGTCATCCCCGCCAAACCCGATCATGGGACGAAGCAGACCCGTTTTTCGCTCCCTGTTGGTTGATACGCGCATATAGGGAAGGTAAAAAACCGGTATGTCTTTTATAAACAGCCGCGGATTATACAGATCCAGAAATTTGCCCTTGGCGTCATACTCCATTGAGGAAAACTCAATCAGCCAGTCCGGATCGACCGGGTCGCAGCTGGAGGTGATTGCATCCTGAGAAAAGTAAAACTCTCCCCTCTTTTCACCCTCGCCGCCTTTGATCCAAAGCGTACTGGTTTCATCGACTAAGTAAAAAGGAACAAAGCGGGCGGTGTCCCGGTCCATATTCACCAGCGCGTAATCACTGGCGATACTGACATCGTTTTGGTCAATCAGCATCACATCGCCTTGCAGCGTCGCCTCTTTGCTGTCCTGGTCGTACCGTACGCTTGTTGCGTAAAAGTACTTGCCCTTATGCAGCAAAACAGCGCCCGTATCGGTGGTCACAATCCCCTCTTGCACCTGTGCGTCCAGCGCCTGCAGCTCAAAAGTATCATTGCCCCACAGACAAACGCACAGCAGAAAAAAAAGGGCTGCCTTAGCCATCAATGACCACGCATTTGGCGACTTTGTCGTGCAGCGTCTGCTTGTTGGGATCAAAAAAGGCCAGTAAAAAGCCAAAATAAAAGATGATTTCACTGATTATACGAAAGATTGCGCGTGTTAACGCGGGCATAAACCCGGGTATATCCATCGTATCTACCTGCAGTACCCGTATTTTCATAATGATTTTGCCGATGGTCGCGCCGTACTGCATCACAAAAAAGGTGTGGTACAAAATCTTAACAGTCATGATTTCAAAAAAGGCTTCATTGATAATTGCGATCGTTTGTTCATACCCCGATGCCTGCGAGATGGAGTTCCAAAAGATCACCACAAAGATTAAAGAGATCAAAATATCATCAATCGCGTACGCTAAAATCCGTTTTTTATTATCCGCCAGCTGCAAGCCTTCGCGGTAAAGCCTTTCCTGAATCTGCTGGGGATTCATCTACAGTGCCTGGTGGGCGATATCGGTTCTGCACTGCTTGCCGGCAAAATGGACATGCCCGCACAGTTCATACGCTCTGTGGCGCGCCGATTCAATGGTATCGCCAAAGCCCACGCATACCAAAACACGTCCGCCCGTGGCCAAAAGGATGCCGTCTTCTTTTTGTACGCCCGCATACATGATCGAGGAATTTTCCTGCAATGCTGTGTCGCAGCTGTCAACAATAATCTGGGAGGGTTTGCTGGCGCCATAAGGGTAGTTTTGGCCGGCCATGACCACGCCCACGGCCTTTTGATCGCTGATTTGCACCTCCAGGTCTTTCAGCCCGCCCGTTGCCGCGGCGTGAAAAAATCTGGTGGCCGGGGTCTTGATCAGAGGCATCAGCACTTCGCATTCGGGATCGCCGAAGCGGACGTTGTATTCCAAAACTTTGGCTTCCCCGTCAACGATCATCAAGCCGATAAACAGCACGCCTTCAAAGGGCGTATTTTCTTTTTGCATTCCTTCCAGAGTGGGTTTGACGATATTTTCCTCAACCTGGGTTTTTAACGCGTCATCGATCAAAGGCGTCGGCGCGTACGCACCCATGCCGCCGGTATTTGGACCGACGTCGTTGTCTTTTAAACGTTTGTGATCCTGAGCAGCAGGCAGCAGGACGTAATCGCTGCCGTCGCAGATAGCAAACATGGAAAGTTCATACCCGTCTAAAAACTCTTCGACCACGATACTGGTACCGGCGTCTCCGAAAGCATCGCCGCTTAGCATCTCTTTGGCGCTGTCTTTGGCCTCACGCCTGCTGCGGGCGATAATCACCCCTTTACCGCCGCATAGACCGTCGGCTTTGACCACGATCGGGGCATCCAGCGTATCGATAAATTCGCACGCTTTGGTATATTCATCTGTTTGGACATAGCGTGCCGTGGGAATACCGTGGCGCTGCAAAAAGTTTTTCATATAACTTTTTGACCCCTCAAGACGGGCAGCTTTGGCACTTGGGCCAAAGACGTTGAGACCGTGGCTTTTAAATATATCTACAATCCCGCCTACAAGCGGAGCTTCGGGACCCACAACAGTCAGATCGATCCCTTCGTTTTTAGCAAATTCGGCCAGGGCTTCATAATCACTGATAGCGATATTTTCCCCCAGGGTATCCGTTGCGCCGTTGCCCGGGGCAAAAAAAATCTTTTCGGTAGCCTTATCGTTAAAAAACGCTTGCCCGATCGCGTACTCTCTGCCGCCGCCGCCGACGATTAAAACTTTCATATGCTGCCTTCATGGTGTGATTTTTGTATGAGAAAAGCTCATCCCTGCGTCATGCAGCGAAAAACTTTTCTCACTATCCCGAATAAACGGTTCGCATAGTTTGGCCCATAATAAGCCAACGGTGTGGGAGGGAGCGCTTCATCAGGCCACAACTTCTCGCCGCCTCTTGGCTGGCTCAAACGAAGTCATCGTCACACAGAAGCGCTACGATAGTCCCACAAAACTTTAGTGTTGGACCCCTTTGTCTGCGAAGGATCGTTTTATTCAGGATAACGCAAGGCCGTATTTGCCTTTGATAATCTAATTATAACAAATTTCTCATTATCCCCGTTACCGTTTTGTAATCGATTTTGATTAATATGGCTGTAAAGGATCGATATGCTGGATTTTAAATACAAAAAAATCGTCGACGGGATCGATTTTGCCCTGCAGCCCGTGGTCAGCTGCGCCACGGGCCAGACCATAGGCGTAGAAGCGCTTCTTCGGGGATATGACAGGGCGTTTTCCTATTTTTCCATCCGCAATCTCTTTGATGATGCCGCCCATGAGGGGGTATTGTACAATGTTGATATATGGCTGCGCAAAAAAGCGTTTGAAAAATACCGCAGCCTGGATATAAAGGGCGCGGTGTTTTTTTACAATCTGGACAACCGCCTGATGTCGATGCCTGATTTCAAACAGGGCAACACCGACCGCATTTTGCAAAAAGAGGGGCTGGATAAAGGCAATATCGTCTACGAAGTCGCCCACAGCCGCTGCGAAGAGCAAACCGGGATGAAAAACATTATTCAAACCTACTGCAATGAGGGCTTTGGTATCTGTATCGACAGTTTCGGCGCGCAGCATTCCAATCT
Organism: Campylobacterota bacterium; assembly: GCA_051746505.1. GTDB lineage: Bacteria > Campylobacterota > Campylobacteria > Campylobacterales > Sulfurovaceae > TCS-49. Next base: position 1,988 of record JBNJFE010000028.1, on the reverse strand, counting down.
GCATACGCTTTATTTCGCCCGGCCCCGCTTTGTCAAGATTGACGGATTTTTAATCAAAAATATCCAGAAGGATTTGAGAAAAAAAATATTTCTACAAAGCGTTATCGATATGTGCCACAGTCTTGGCATCACCACCGTGGTCAAGAGCATTGAAACAAAGGCGCAGTACCTCATCGCCAAAGAACTGGGTGCTGACTGCGTACAGGGCTTTTTTATCCAAAAACCCCAAAAAGATATAAAAAAAATCCAAAAAAGCTATGCCCACATCCAGACTTGTAACAAAGATGACAAAAGAGAGGATTGTTCGAGCCAGATTCCCGCAGAATATATCAACACCGATATCACGGCACTGGATGAAGCCGCGGGAATGCACAAACTTTTTTCCTATTTCAAGCAGCACCCCCACAGCCGTTTTGCTCCCATCATCGACAGTGCCGGCAGGCTGCGGGGCGTTATCCACGAAGTTGATATCAAACGTATTTCGTATTCGCAGTATGGCATGGCTTTGGCAAAAAACGATTCTTTCGGCGCGAAAATGAGCAGTTACATCAAACCGTGCCTGCAGATAGAAAAAAACCGCGGTATCGACAAGGCACTGCAGGTTTACAACCAAAACCGCTCCGGTGATCACGGTATCTTTATCACCGTCGATGAAAAATATTACGGATTTGTCGATGTCAGCAGTCTGCTGGAGTTGTCCTACAAACGCAACCTCCAGATCGCGCAAAACCAGAACCCGCTGACCAAACTGCCCGGCAACGAGATGATCGAGCGCTTTTTGGCACGCATTGAAAAAAGTACACACAACACCCGTCATATCGTTTATTTTGACTTTAACGATTTCAAACCCTTTAACGACGCGTATGGATTCAGACAGGGCGACCGGGCGATACTGCTTTTTAGCGATCTGTTCAAAAAACATCTTGGAAGCGATATTTTCAAAGCACATATCGGCGGGGATGATTTTTTTGCCGGATTTGAGGGGATGGAATATGAACACGTCTTTTTACTGGTAGAAAAAATCTGTCGCAAGTTTGAAAAATCGGCATCCTCACTGTATAAACAAAAAGATAGGCAAAAAGGCTGGATAAAAGCAAAGGACCGTTTTGGGATAGAGCGTACATTTTCACTTTTAAGCGTAGGAGCTGCGATCCTGGAAATTCCTGTCGCAACAGAGGCAAACAATATCAATACGCTGATGTCGGGTTTGAAAAAAGCATCAAAGCAATCAGCGGCCCCCGTAGGGGCTTGCCGGATTTAAGAGATTACTTCATCCCTTTTTTTTGCATCTGCTCTTCTGAGTATTTATAGCCCAGATCGTAGGCTTTGAGGTTGAGTTCGTGTACCTTTTTGGGTACTTTGGAAAGCATCGTCTCTTTGAGCTTTTCTTTATCGATCGCTTTCATAATATTGTTGGCAATTCCCAGTGCGATAACGCTTTGGGTAATGACATTGCCCACTTCCTCTTTCGCGATGGTAATAATAGGAATTTCTAAAATATTCCACCGTTTTCTGTCTTCTGCAGTTGGCGTGATCAAGTTTGGCTCGATCACGATCGTGCCGCCCTCGCTGACGCCGTCTTTAAACAGGTCGTAACTTTTCTGCGCGACTGAAAGCATAAAATCGATTTCGCCGTCGTTGGCGTAGGGATAAAAAATCTCATTGTCATCAAGAATAATATCCACTACCGTAGGACCGCCGCGGACCTGTGATGTGTAGGTCGCGGTTTTTTGGCCGTAGCCGCCTGTCTCAATTTTTGCCGAAGCAAAGATTTCGCCTGCAAGAAGTACACCCTGTCCGCCGACACCTGTAAATCTCATTATCGTTCTAGCCATGTGTACCTCCTTATATCTTTTTGGCAAAATCGTCTTGGGTAATCTTGCCGCGTTTGCCCTGCTGTGCCGCGATAATATCTTCATACATATCGCAGTACTCTCGTGCCTGATCGTCATGTTTCAATATACCTGTAGGGAACATATTCATCTGTT
>JBNJFE010000027.1:4518-19684 GCA_051746505.1 Campylobacterota bacterium | reverse complement strand
TGAAAAAACATCCCTGACACTGATGATCTGTACCGCGGAAAAAAAGAGTTTTCACGCCATCAGCCCCATCGAACGCTATATCGCTTTTGTACATATCAACAGCGGGGATGATTACAGTGTGGAGTTTACCGACAATCCCGTAGTGACAAAGGGCACGAAACCGGCGCTGGAATTGCCAAAAATAGCAGCAGGCAAAAATGTCAACTTTTACATCAGCGACAAAGCCGGGGCCGGCTTAGTCAACTCCCTGCTATCTACGGGGATTTTTTACGAAAAGCAAAACCCGGGCTTTTCGCTGCAAACCCTTGTCAAAGCGTTTGCTCAAACTTATCTATCAGATAGTTAAAACTCTCTTTTTCCATCACCCGCACCACGTTGGTCGAAAAGCGGCTTTCAAGCGGGTAGCTAAAGGCAAAAATATAGCGCTTATTCATATCGATCATACCGCACTCAAGTCCCTTTTTGATAAAGCGGTACTGCAGTTCATTGCTATCGTTAAACTCCCGGGACAGGTAGATGGGCTGCACGCCCCACACCACTTTGAGACGGCGCAGCGTATCCATGTTGTAGCAGGAAGCCAGAATGGGTTTGTCGGTACGAAACTGCGAAAGCTTCCTGGCCGTTTTGCCCGCTCTGGTAAAGACCACCAGCGCTTGAGGGTTCATATTTTGAGCCATCATCGCCGCTGAAGCCACGACACTGTCTTGTTCACTGATATTATCCAGCTTGTAATAGGGATAAATCCCCTCAGCTTCCACAATCGCATCATGTAAAACTTTTATCACTTCAAAGGGATACCTGCCCACGGTGGTTTCATCTGACAGCATCAGCGCGTCGGCTCCATCCAAAACGGCGTTAGCCACATCCGACATCTCCGCTCTGGTGGGATAAGGCGAATCGATCATGGAAGTAAGCATCTGGGTCGCGATGATGACGGGTTTGTTTTTTTCGTTGCATTTTCGCACGATCATCTTTTGAATGGGCGGTACCTTATGCACTCCCAGTTCAACGCCCATATCGCCCCTGGCGACCATGACGCCGTCGGTTTCGTCGATGATATTGTCGATATCTTCTACGGCTGCGGGGGTTTCGATCTTGGCAAAGATATCGGGGTTTTGGCCCTGCTCGCGCAGGATTTCTCTGGCCTGACGGATATCTTTGGCGCTTCGTACAAAGCTGATAGCGACCAGATCGACCTTGTCACAGCCAAAGATGAGATCTTTTTTATCCTTTGGGGTGATGCTGTCGATACTTATTTCGCTGTTTGGAAAATTGACGCCTTTTTTTGAATGCAGCGTATTGGCTACCACCACTTCACACTCCAAAGCGTCTTGCTTTTTATGCATGACCTTGACCCGGATGTTGCCGTCGGAAATATAGATCATTTCGCCCTCTTTGACGCTGTCGATGATCGCGGGGTAGCTTAATGAGACGATTTTATTTTCCATATCGACGGTATCTTTGCTCAGCGTCAGGATGTCGCCCTTTTGCAGGCTGATGGGGCTGTCTAAATGCCCTACGCGGATCTTTGGCCCCGAAATATCCTGCAAAATGGCTACCTGGGTGCCAAGATCGGCGCTGACTTTTCTGATACGCTTGATCACCGCGCCGTGGTACGCATGATCGGCGTGGGAAAAGTTGAGCCGAAACACGTCCACGCCTTCTTGAATGAGCCGTTTTAAACTCTTTTCATCCTCTGTAGCGGGACCGACGGTGGCTACGATCTTGCTTTTTCTCATGTGAGTGCCTTTTTGACTTGCGTAATCTCTTCAGTGGATCCAAAATAGATCGGACTTTTTTCATGCAGACTTTGCAGCGGCTTTTGCAAGATGGCCTCTTTGCCGTCAATGGCTTCTCCGCCGGCACGTTCGATGATAAAGCTAAGCGGATAGCCTTCAAAAGCCAGTTCAAACTGCCCCTGCGGGTCGCGGCTTGTGGCGGGATTACTGTAGATACCGCCTTTTTTAAAAAGTATCTGGTGCGTATCAAGGGCGGGCGACTGGCTAAAACGCAGCCTGTAGCCCCGGTCAAAAAACTGTCGCATCAATGCTTCGTGCTCTGCATCCCAGCCGGGTCTGTAGCCGCCGGTGGAGTTGATCTTACCTTTGGTTTTTAACTGTAAACTCTCCTGCTGCACGAATTCGCCGCCTTCGTAGCTGAAAAATTTCACGCCTTCGTCTTTGGAGGCAAAGACCAGCCCGAAGGTAGGACCGTAGGTGATATAAACCGCGGCTTTGAGATTGGCGGGATCAATGCTTTGTTCATAAATCCCAAAGATCGATCCAAGCGAAAAGTTTAAATCCAAAAGTTCGATATTGTCAATGGCTTTATACGTAATAACGTATTTGCCGCCCTCATTGCGCACGCAGCAGGCTTTGCTGTCCTGGCTGATAACTTCTTTGGCGTTTGTCACCCGGCCAAACTCGCCTTCTATGATCTTTTGGCAGTGGGCAAACACTTTTTGATGCATCTGCGCTTCATCGGCGTTGTCCAAAAAACCCGAACAGTTTTTAAAAACGTCTTTTTCGATATGGACCGCGATATTGGCTATAGCGTTAAATATTTGTATCATTGTGGCTCCTTACAGCAAATCTTGCAACAGATCCATCAGCGCTTTTTGGTACGCTTTGGCCGCTTGCCTGGATTTGGCTTCAAAACGGGTGACAAGCTTTGGCGTAGTGTTGCTGGCCCTGACCAGCCCCCAGCCCTGCTCAAAAATCACACGCACGCCGTCTACGGCGACGACCTCTTTAAGCGGCGGGAAGCCCTCGGGCGGATGTTGCAGCTTTTGCTTCAACCCTTCGATAATGTCAAATTTTTTCTCCTCGGTGGTTTCGATATTGATCTCATCGGTGACGTACACGCTTGGCAGGGCTTCATACTCACTGTCAAGATCAAAACCCGCATCCACCAGCTCCAGAGTACGCATCGTGGCGTAAATGGCGTCATCAAAGCCGAAGTAACGGTCGTTAAAAAACAGGTGCCCGCTGACTTCTGCCGCCAGTGACGCGTCAAGTTCTTTGATCTTGACTTTAAGATTGCTGTGGCCTGTTTTGTACATATGCGCGCTGCCAATGGCATTGATCGCATCATACATCACCTGCGAACACTTCACCTCCCCTACTACAACGGGGTCTTTGATATTTTTGGCAAACATCACCGCCAGCATGTCGCCTTTGAAATTGTATTTCTGGCTCAGGACCGCGATGCGGTCGGCGTCACCGTCGTAGGCAAAGCCAAGAGCGTATTCGCCGCTGCTGAGTTCTTCTTTGATATCAAGCAGGTTTTTGGCGTCGCTGGGATCGGGGTGGTGGTTGGGAAAGGTGCCGTCGGGGTCTTCGTACAGTACTTCGGCACTGATATTCAGCCGGGTCAAGATCGCATCCAGTACAACCCCCGCCGCGCCGTTGCCGCAGTCAAAGACAAAGGATTGATCCTGCAGTTTTAAGTGCGCAAATTGCTCCACGATGTAATCGATATAGCGCTGCTTTGCGTCAACGGCAATCGTTTTGTCATTATCAGGCAGCTGCTTCATATCCGAATCGATCAGGGCGCCAAGGGCGTAGATATCTTCGCCGAAAAACGGCTGCTTATCAATCGTGATTTTAAAACCGTTGTACTCGGGCGGGTTGTGTGATCCCGTGATCATAATCGACGCATCAGAACGTTTGCCTTCAAATTCGCAGTAATTGCTAAAATAGTTCACCGGCGTGGGTACAAGCCCCATATCCAGTACCTGCAGCCCCGCATGGTTGATACCGCTTGCCAGCCAGGATAAAAGCGTAGGCGAATGCGTTCTGGCATCATAACCAACGGCGATATATTGCGCCCCCTGCACCCGCTTTTTTGTCTCCTGAGCCAGTCTGTAGCCGATATTGGTCACTGATTGGCGGTTTAACTCTTTTTCAAAAATGCCTCTGATATCGTATTCTCTAAAAATTGATTTCATTGTTTACTCCCCTTGTATTAGTCTAATCTCTGTTTATTTCATTACGGTTACAGCAGGTGATAGTTTTGGCGCAGCGCCTCATACGCGACAATACCGACACTGACAGACAGATTCAGGCTTCTGCCCTGCTTCGTCATCGGAATGGTCACGCAGCTGTTTTCATAGCGCTGTAAAAGCGCTGCGTCAAGTCCCATCGTTTCGCTGCCAAAAAAGAGATAATCCCCCTTTTGATACGCCGGTTCAAAATAATTGCGCTTTGTTTTTGTGGTGGCAAAATAACAGTTAGCCTCCGCCGGTACGCTTGCAAGCAGTAAGTCTACATCATCCCAGAGCTTGTAATCAAGCTTATCCCAGTAATCAAGCCCCGCGCGCCTGAGCTGTTTTTGGCTCAGATCAAAACCAAGGGGGCGTACCAGATGCAGCGTAGCACCGATATTAACGCAAAGCCTGCCGATATTGCCCGTATTTGGCGGGATCTGGGGATGGACCAGGACGATATTAACCATCAAAGCCCCCGCTTTTTATCCCTGTTGCCTGGATGCCGCGCAGTGTCACAAACGCTCCTTTATCCGAATAAATTTTTTATCGACTTTGGCGTATTCCACGATCATACCGTGCAGGTACGCATACACCCGCGCAGGTTCCATATCGCCATAAATCGCTTCATAGCCGCCTATAGTGTCCATCACCCAGCTTTGAATATCGCCGTAGTAATCAAACTCCATTCCGCACGCATGCAACAGGCGGTGGGTGTAGCGATCAACCACAAAGATTTCGCGAAAACAGCCGTAGTTTAAGATCGCATCACAGCTTTCTTCGCCCAGCCCCTTTTGCGACAGCAGCCATTCACGGCTGACCTCTTGGCTAAAGCTTGTAAAATCGCCAAACTCCTCAGAAATATTTTGACACAGTGTTTGCAGGTATTTGGCTTTGGTATTGTAAAAGCCGCTTGGCCTAATCAGTGCGGCCAGGTTTTGCCTCGGCATGGAAGCGATCGTTTCCATATCCAGGGCATTTTCACGCTGCAGATTATCCAGGGCTTTTTGCACGTTGGCCCATTTGGTGTTTTGGGTCAGCACCGCCCCGGCGATCACTTCAAAGCTGCCCGCGTTTGGCCACCACCACGGGTGGGTAAAATCATCACAGCCCATCTGATGCAAATGTTGCAAGAGTGCAAAACCGCTTTCTATCATAACCGCACCGCCTCTGTTTCTATTCTGTGACCGTCATCAAAGATTTTGATCTTTTTGGCTTCTTTGCAACCGTTTTCGTCAAACTCAGCAATAATGAGCTGCAAAACAGCCCTGCACTCTTTTGGGATATCAAAATGGCCCGAATAGCCGCTTAAAAAGCGCTTGAGCGCCACATCGCTTTGCATTCCAAGCACGTTGTCACAGCATCCGGTCAGCCCGACGTCGCTGACGTACGCGCAATGACCGGTAATTTGCAAATCATCGGTACCCACATGCGTATGGGTGCCCAAAATGGCATCAACCCTGTTTTTGAGCATATACAAAAGCGCCTGCTTTTCCGCCGTGGCTTCGGCGTGAAAATCAATGAGGATATGATCACACCGTCCTGCCAGCGCTTTGAGGGTTTGATCGATCTTGACAAAGGGATTATCACACATGGGCATCGTAAAATGGCCCATCAGGTTGATCACGGCTACCTGTTTGCCCCCGATCCCGTGAATACTGTATCCGCTTCCCGCGCTGGCGTCGGGATAATTCAGCGGCCGCAGAATCGGCAGCGTATCCATCTGATCGATGATATCTTTTTTATCCCAGCTGTGATTGCCCCCGGTAAGCAGGTCACAACCGTATTCCAAGAGTTCGTGCGCGTTTTTTGGCGTAATGCCAAAGCCGTGGCTGGCGTTTTCCGCGTTGGCGATAACAAAGTCAAGTCCCTCCTGTTTTCTAACGCCGCCTAAATAATCGCGCAGCATATGCCGTCCGGGCTTGCCTACGATATCACCGATAAATCCGATCTTCAAAAATTGTCCTTATGCTTATAAATTCGTTATCTTATGGATCACCCAGTATCCAAATCCCAGAATAATCGCGCTGACAATGGCGATTACGATCGTTCCTGCCTGTGTTTCCATCTGCCCGCCTTTAGTTTGTAATTTGACAGATTATAACCTATTGCTTATAAATCTTTTGCACGTTTCGCACGCCAAGTACCGCCAAGGCTGCGGCTAAGAGTTTAAAAGCCAGTTCACTGCCCTTGTGCACTGCTTCAAACGCGCCTGTTTGTGTAGCCTCGGGACCCTTTGCCTGAAAAGCCAGGATATCGGGGGTATAATACTGCGTAAACAAAAGCGCGCAAAATACCGCCACAAACGCGGGGACCAAAAGCCAAAAATCTCTCTGAAAGCTTTTATAACGGTACAACTCCATCAGCAAAATGGCCAGCACGCAAAGATGCAGCAGCCAGTTTAAGCGCAGAAATATCTCGGTCATGATAAGCCCCTGCTGATAATGGCTCAGCACACCGCTTCCCAGCACGGCCTGAGCGTTAAACACCACCGGCGCGGCAAATGCCCCCGCGGCCAGTACCGCTCCCAGCGTGATAAAAAGCAGCGCGATATACGCAATCGTAAGATTTTTTTTCATTATTTCATTTTGCATTTAAAACTCCTAAAATTCTCAAAGTAATCCTCACGGCTACAGCTCCTCTGTCTTAAATTCACTGTATCCCTCATAGAAATAACTTACATCTACACCATTCATAAATAAAAAACGGTCATCTATTTTATCTGTCAATGCAAGGTAAAGTACATGCTTAATCTCTATATCTTTTACTACACTTCTTTTCATTGCTGAGAGGTACTCATCTTTATCTACCCGGTTCCAGTCTATTACTTGTTGTATTTCTTTTTTTAACATCAGGTCAAGCCATATCCTCGTGGCTCTCCCATTGCCTTCACGAAAAGGGTGAGCTATATTCATCTCTACATATTTTTCAATAATCTCGTCAAAACCAGACTGAGCCATTGTATCGATATGTTTTAAAGAAGCTTCAAGGTACATAAGCGGTGCAAAACGAAAATCATCTTTAGAAATATTTACATTTCTTATTTTTCCGGCAAAATCATAAATCTCACTAAATAGATAATGATGAATAAAACTCAGCCCTTTAAATGTTCCCACTTCAACCTTGGCAATGTCCCCTGAATCAAAAAGTTGTTTTGCTTTTTGCTTACTGATTTTTTCTTCTTCTTTGGCAAGCTCTATTTGATCTGTTATGCCGAGTTTATTATCTAAAATCATGCAGCATTCCTTTCTGTCTCACCGACTGGTCGGGGTACAATATTTTTACTCCTTGTAAGCAAAAAAACCCCGCTGCAGCCCGGCGTAATCTTTATAAAATTCATATTTTTTAATATTAACGTTTTCCAGCAATTTTATTAACGCTTCTTTTTGATCGTGTCCGGTTTCACAAGCTAAAACGCGTGCAGAGCTGTGCGCAAACAGCACGATAATCTCTTTGAGTAGTTCCAGTCCGTCGCTGCCGCTAAACAGCGCTTCTTCAGGCTCATACGCCACATTTGCGGGCAGTTTGTACTCCTGGGCGATATAGGGCGGATTGGAAACAATCATTTCAAAATCTTGTTGTATACCCTCAAGCAGCGAGGTATGCACAAGCCTGACCCGCTCAGAAACGCCGTGGCTTTGCAGATTGCGCTTTGCAACCTCCAGCGCTAGCATGTTGATATCGGTTGCCGTTATGCGCAGCCCGGGATTATGCGCGGCCAGGCAGGTACTGACCGCTCCGCTTCCCGTGCCGATTTCGGCAATTTGACTGATCCCTCTGTCTTGAATCAGCCTGTCACATTTTTCAACCAGCAGCTCGGTTTCAGGCCGCGGAATGAGTACGCCTTGTTTTACAAACAGATGCGTATCGTAAAAGGAGACACTGTTGGTGATATATTCCAGCGGAATGTCTTTGCTTCGCTTATCCACCAGAGCAAAAAAGCCCTGCTGATCAAATTCCATATCTTCTTTGAGATAAAGCGCTTCCTGACTGAGGCCCAGGTAATGTCCAAGCAAGAGGCGCGCTTCCAATCCGGGGCGCTCGCAGTTTTGCAGTCTCTGCGCTGCTTTTACAAGCGCGCTATTTATGCTCATCATACCCCAAAGCTTCCAGCCGCTTGATAATAGGCGGATGGGAGTGGTAAAAGAAAATATGCAGATCGTGGGATTTTGGAAACGCTTTGTTTTCCTCGACCAGCTTTAAAAGCGCGTCAATGAGCGCCTGCTTTTCCACCAGATCGCTGCCGAATCGGTCCGCGGCGTACTCGTTTTTGCGGCTTGCCAGAGAGATCAGTGGCATAAAAACAAAGCTGATCACATTGACTAATAGCATAATCAGCGCAATCACCACGCCCGGCGTCTGCACAACCCCCATCGCCGTAAAGATATCAGTTGGCAGGTTGCCGAAAATTGCAAAAACGACAAAAATCATCACGCCCATCAGCACGATATTTTTCATCAGATCGCCGTTTTTAAAATGGCCCAGTTCATGGCCAAGGACCGCCAAAAGCTCCTGTTTTTCAAGCTTTTTAATCAGCGTATCAAACAGTACCACGCGCTTACTTTTGCCAAGACCGCCGAAATAGGCATTGAGCCTGCTGTCGCGCTTGCTGGAATCCTGCACGAAAATCCCGCTGCTTTGAAATCCCACATCCTGCATCATCGATTCGATCGCGTCTTTAAGCTGTGAGGACTCAAGGGGGGTGAATTTGTTAAACATCGGCGCGATAAGGGTGGGATAGATCAGGTTGATCAGCACGACAAGTGCAAACACAAACACAAAGCCATACACCCACCACAGATCAAAGGTAGCGATAATCCAGCTAAGGCCATAAATCACGGCACCGCCGAAGATGAGAAACATCGCCGCACTTTTAAGCTGGTCTTTGATAAAAAGTTTCGGGGTGGTATTGTTAAAACCATACTGCGCGTCAAGCTTAAAGGTTTTGTAAATGTCAAAAGGCAGCGAAAGGATGTAATTAAAGGCCACAAAGCCCATGACAAAGGGCGTATCTGCAAGCAGACCATCGATACCGGTTATGCTTTGCAGCCACGCAAACCCCGCAAACACCCAAAACAAAAACAGCGCCAAATCCAAAAACGCCGAAGCGATCTCTAACTTTTCTTTTGCGATAGCGTAGTTTGCGGCTTTGACATAGCTGCCCGGGGAGAGCAAAACAGGTTTATTGTGTTTTTCTTCGGCGATAAAGCCTGCCTGCATGAAGCTGACATACAACCGCATCGCGGTATAGAGCAGGAATATGGCCACGACAAGTTCTAGCATTTTTCTACCTTATATATAATTTGTGTTATTATACCAAAGATAGTTAACTCAAACACGGGGGCTTTTGCATGAAAGAGATCATCAATATTTACAAACAGCATAGAGAGATCATTGAAAACTTTATTCACACCTCTGTTGAGCGGATGGATATCGACTACATCGACAAGAAAAACGCCAACAAGATTTTTAAGGCGATGGATTGCGCCCGCATGGCGTATTTTGTCGATACAAACTACAACCTGGCTACCCCCTATTACCATAAAAACTATATTGACGACAGCAAGATCGGCATCTCCAAAGCGTTTTATTTCAATAAGGTGCTTTTTCATAAAAAACCTTTTTTCTTAAGCAACCCGTATGTCAGCAGCCAAAGCGGCCGGGCCAATGTCACCTATGCCAAATACACCAGTGAAGGCTACGTCGTGATCGACTTTGACGTAATCGCTATCCTGGAAAAGCTGGGCCTGGTGCAGCGACACGGGCTGCTGCGTTGGATCAACAAGTTTGTTTACGGTTTTATGGGTTTTTCACTGCTGTTTTTCTCGATCTTTCTGGGTGTGTACGCGATCTATATCTTTGCCGCGTCAGTTATTGACCTGCAGCATTTTGACCTTGAAAGTACTTTTAAAGCCATCATCGCTCTGACCCTGGGCCTGGCGATCTTTGATCTTGCCAAAACGATTTTAGAACAGGAAATCTTTTTTAAATCCCGCACCGATCATGCGCGGGATGACACCAAAGTCTTTACAAAATTTCTGATTTCGATTATTATTGCACTTTCAATCGAGGCGTTGATGGTTGTTTTCAAAATCGCGCTGGTGGATTACACCGATATGATCAACGCGCTGTATCTGATCGTGGGCGTTTCGCTGATGATCTTTGCAGTGGGCAAATACAACGATTACGTCAACCCTCAAAAAAAATAAAGAAAGCGTTTTATGGTAGTATTTTTCGGCAAAAACGGAAGCAACGCGATCAACCTGCTAGACCACGGCCTGCCCGTTCGCGCGGGCTTTACAAACGAATCGGACTCTTTGGCAAAAAAGGAGTTTTTGCAGCGTGAAATCCCGGTTGAAAACACGGACAACCTGCGTGCCGATCTGAACAAATACGATCCCAAACTGATCGTACTGGCAGGTTTCATGCGCATCGTGCCACAGTGGATGACGCAGCAGTATACCATCATCAACATCCACCCCTCCCTGCTGCCTCATTACAAGGGACTGGGCGCGCAAAAACGCTCCTTTGAGGACAGATGCCACTGCGGTATTACGATCCACTACGTCAATGAAGACCTTGATGCCGGAGAGATCATCAAGCAAATCCCCCTTGATCCAAACTGCGATTTTGACACTTACATGGCCAGACTCAAGCAAGCAGAACACACCTACCTGCCACGCGTGGCAAAGCAGCTGCTACAGGGAGCCAAACAATGACAAGGTTTTTTGCAGTCATCCTGGTTGCTGCCGCCTTTTTTATCAGCGGATGCAGCGTCAAGGGAGAGTTTAAATTTTTAATCAATGACAATAAAACCTATACCCACGCCGTAGAATACACCAAGAAACTGCAACTCAAAGAGGGTAGACAAACACGGATGCTTGTCACCGCAACGTACATAAACAAGCTGTATACGACGCTGCCAAAGGACAAAGAACACTTCATCGTCGGCATCCCCAAAGAAAGCGGCGAGTTTTTTCACAATTACCAGCTTACCCTTGATGGCAAAGCCGCCGATACTGTCACCAAAGCCAAGAAGATACACACGCTCAACCTCCCCCTGATCAATCAATGGAATACGTATTACCGCGTCAGCTTCGCAAACGTTTCTGCCAATGCACTCACCCTTTCCCTTTCCCATCCCGACCAGGGCAGCGACAGCGCTACTTTTATCAAGGTGCGTTAAGCTCCGGCCCAAACAGCATTGTCAATTTTTACCGATCAAATTTTAACCGCTTTGATCAATTTTTTACCACTCTCTGCGCTTTAAAACCGATATTTTACGGAAATCAAATTGCTACTATACAAAGGAAATCACTTTTTAGGAGGCAATGAATGAGCACGAAAGAATCCATAACCGAAAGCAGAAGAGGTTTTTTACGCAATTCTCTTTTTGCTTTGGGTGCTACGGCGGCTGCACCGGCTGCGCTGTCAGCATCAAGTCACAATGCAAACCGAAGTTCAGTATTTGGGGAGTACCCGACATTTAAAATCGGAACAATGAGCCAACTCAAAAAAGAAAAACAGATCGATTTTCCTTACCCTGATTCCAACTCTCAGTGTAAAGCCGTCTATGTCAACGGCGAAGCCAAGGCTTACCATACCGTCTGTACGCACAAAGGCTGTCCCACGGTTTATGACGAAGAATCAGGCGTTTTTGAGTGCCCGTGTCACTACACGAAATACGACGCGAAAAAAGACGGTCAAATGATTATCGGCCACGCTACGGGCGGGTTGCCGCAGGTGAGACTTTTGCAAAAAGGCGATGACATCTACGCAATCGGTATCGATCGGTTGATTTTTGGACGAATCAACAACAACAGAGGCTAAGGAGAATATCAATGGGTATTAAATTAAACGACAGATTACCGATACCGCACAAAGATGCGGAAGTTAAAAACGTAACATGTGAATTTTGTATTGTCGGATGCGGCTACAAATCCTACAAATGGAGAGCGGGCACGGAGGGTACGTATACCAACAACGCTTTTGGCGTTGATCTGTCACAGCAGCAATACAGTGACGGGCCATGGTGCAGTGAGCGGATGTATAATACCGTAAGCGACAGAGACGGCAAGGATTACAACCTGATGGTGATCCCCGATGAAGAGTGTGTGGTCAACAAAGGGGAAAACTCCGTAAGAGGCGGCATGATGGGCGTTTCTACTTTCAACCCCGCAACTCCCACAAAAGACCGCTTACAAGAACCCGCGATCTGGCGCGGCGGTATGAAGATGGAAACCAGCTGGGAAGAAGCAAACCGGCTTGTTGCCAAGGTATATAAAAAGATCATTGATAACGACGGTGCTAATCAGATCGCGCACAAAACGTTTGACCACGGCGGTGGCGGCGGCGGTTATGAAAACACCTGGGCAACGGGAAAATTCTTTCATAGCGCCATAGGAACGACGTCAGCATCTATCCACAACCGTCCGGCGTACAATTCAGAAGTCCACGCAAGCCGCGAAAGCGGTATCGGAGAACTCAACTCCAGCTATTACGACACCTCTATTTCCGATACTATGCTGATTATTGGCTGTAACCCCTATGAGTGCCAAACCAATCTGTACAATCTGCATATGATGCCAAACATGCAGGGAGCAACCGCCGAAGATAAGAAAAAAGAGTATGAAAACGGCGAAACAGTCGGCGCGGGCAAAGTGATCTTTGTCGATCCCAGACGGACCGCATCGGTTTCCAATGCCGAAAAAACAGCGGGCAAAGAAAACGTTTTGCACCTGCAGCTCAAGCCGGGCACGGACGTAACGCTGATGAATGCGCTGGTGACGTATATTTTTGAGCAGGGATGGAACGCTGAAGAGTTCATGAAAGCCCACACCGAAAACTTCGGACAAATGTACAAAGCAAACAAAACCGCAATCAGCAAAGCGGCAAAAATCACCGAGCTGAGCGAGTCAGACATCAAAAAAGCGGCCCGGTGGATCGCCAAACCAAAAGCAAGCGGTCATCGGCCCAGAAATGCGATCTATTACGAAAAAGGCATTATCTGGGGTATTAAAAACTATGAAAATGTCGCTTCTATCGTCAACGTAGCGCTTGTAACCCACAGCGTGGGACGGGCAGGTACGGGCGTATGCAGAGCCGGCGGCCACCAGGAAGGATATGCAAGACCGCATTTTCACGGTCCAAGCCGGCAAAACCTTCCCGTTATCGATACCAATCTTATTGAGGGTGATTATCTTGCCTACTCAATCTGGGCGACTAACCCCTTTGGCCAATCCATCGCCACCGAAAGAATGCGTACAGCGATTTCAAGACGTTCTCAAATCGTAAAAAACGCGATCAACGGATACCACGGCAACGATATCGATACGTTGGCAGAAATCATTTACAGAGCGACAAAATCCGGCGGTCTGTTTGTCGTTGATGCCGACATCTATCCAAACCAGGCCACAGAACGCGCCCACGTCGTCTTTCCGGCCGCTACGACAATGGAGATGAATTTAACCTCTATAAGCGGTGAAAGACGTTTGAGACTTTCGCAAAAAGTTATGGACGCTCCGGGAACGGCCAAACCAGACTGCCTGATTGCCGCGGGTATCGCTAACGCGATGAAAGAGGAATACCGCAAAGAGGGCAATGAAACAATGGCTAAGCGCTTTGAGGGTTTTGAATGGGAAAGCGAAGAAGACGCCTTTAACGACGGTTTTGCCGGACAGGGTGCCAAAATGGCCAGCCAGGGCGGCCCCACGGGCACGCTTGCAAGTTATAAACTGCTGGAAAAAGCGGGCAACAACGGCGTACAGCTGCCAATTGTCAAAAAAGACGGTAATAAACTCCTTGGCAGCAGAATGCTGTACACAGACGGCAAATTCGGTACCGATTCGGGACGGGCCATCTTCAAACCCACGCCTCAGCCTGCAATGCCAGATGAGGTTGCCAGACAGCAAAAACGGTATACATACTGGGTCAATACCGGCAGAATCAACGAAATCTGGCAGTCAAACTTTCATACCGGAAGACTTGAGTTTACCAACAACAGATGGCCGATGGCACCGCTGCAGATCCATCCAAAAGACGCAAAAGACGTAGGGGTCACAAGCGGGGATATCGTACAGCTTAGTAATGATTACGGTTCAACCAGAGCTATCGCCATCGTTACTGCCGACGTACGTCCCGGCGAAGTATTCGGTGGTTTTGGTTTCCAAAACTCTATTATCAACGATCTGTGCACCGATTATGTTGATCCCGACACCAAGATTCCTTTTTACAAAGGTACGGCAGCTGATATCGTAAGAATCGGCAGAAGCGAAGGTCTTATCAAAAACATGACCTTTGAAAACAGAGCGTAAAACAGCTCTATCCGCCTCCCCTTTGGGGCGGATAAAATGATACAATAGGTTTCTTTTTGAAATCTGTTGATCAAAGGACACTGCTTTGAAACTTTTTATCAGTTTACTCCTAAGCGTCAATCTCATGATCGCAAAAGAGCTTTTTTTTGGAATCACTACCGTCGCTGTCGTAAAAAATTCACAAACAATTTTTGAATTGACAGATTTTTTAAGCCAGGCTGCAAAGACACAGATCACGCCCAAGTTTGCAAAAGATTATGATGAAATGAAACTGATGCTTGAAAAAAAAGAGGTGGATTTTGCCTATGTCTGCGGCGCGACCTATGTCGAAGCCAAAGACTCGGCCGACCTGGAAATACTGACGTTTCCCTATTTTGAGGGCAAACCGCTGTATTACTCTTTGGTAATAGCTCCAAAAGAAAGCAACGCCCGCTCGCTGCTGGATTTTGAGAATACAATCTATGCGTACTCCGATCCCAAATCCAACTCCGGAGCACTGGTGCCCTCCTGCAAACTTCGATCTATGGGCAGACATTACGATTCTTTTTTTGAGGAAGTCATTTATACGTATGACCACAGCGAATCAATCGAAGCGGTTTTAAAAGGCTTTGTAGATGGTGCAAGCGTTGACAGTCTGGTGTATGAAAGTTACAAACAGATCAATCCCACAAGCACAGAAAAATTAAAAGTCATCCAAAAAATGGGTCCTTTTCAAACCACTCCCGTCGTCATACGAAAAGATATTGACCCACAAGTAAAAAAACGGGTACAAAAAGCTTTTCACTCCCTGAGTGCCACAGATAAAGGCCGACAGATTTTACGGAAATTCGGTGTAGAAAAGTTTGCCTATACAAACGATTATGATTAT
>JBNJFE010000027.1:0-4418 GCA_051746505.1 Campylobacterota bacterium | reverse complement strand
CAAAAAGCTTTTCACTCCCTGAGTGCCACAGATAAAGGCCGACAGATTTTACGGAAATTCGGTGTAGAAAAGTTTGCCTATACAAACGATTATGATTATTCCAGAATCAAATCGATGCTTCGATGCGGACAGAGAGGCAGCAAATGATCAAAAGATGGTTTTTTTCCCTGCCCATCTCGACAAAGCTGGCCCTGTCGTTTTTGGTCGTTATCTTTTCATTTGCGCTTATCGGCGGCGCGACAATCGCGATGATAACAAATAAAAACATAACCCAAACCACTGACCGGTTCATCCGTTTAACATATGAAAACAACCGGGAATATCTTTTAAAAAACCTGCTTGAAGACAATAAATGGGCACTGTTTAAATTCGTCGATTCCATAAGCGACAATGAAATCATCAGTGAAGCTCTTTTGAGCATAAACGACAAAGTCGTCGCCCACTCCCATCCCGCACAGTACCGGGTCAATTCGCTTTTATCAAGGCAGTATCTGCAACAGGGGCAGAACTTTACCATCGATATAGGCAGTGATAAAACAGCGGTGCTGACAATCTTTAAAAATCCGCACAATATCTACTCACAGGTTCTTAGCAATATCAAAAGCATCGTGATCATTTTTATCTTCATGGCCCTTGGCAGCTGGCTTTTTGCCGTCTTTATTTCACGGCGTATATTGGATCGCCTGAAAGTGGCATCCAATAATATCGACGTGATCAAAAAGGGCGAGTGGGCAAAAATCGATACCAAGGAATTTAAGGAAAAAGATGAGATTACGGTTTTGCTTAATTCTATGAACACGATGGCACAGGATATAAAGTCCAATATAGAAAAGATAGAACATTTAAAAGATTTTTATCACAATGTGCTTTCGAGTTTTGAACTGATGGTGATTGTTTTCAAATCCGATTTC
Source organism: Campylobacterota bacterium (assembly GCA_051746505.1). Lineage (GTDB taxonomy): Bacteria > Campylobacterota > Campylobacteria > Campylobacterales > Sulfurovaceae > TCS-49. The sequence continues at coordinate 3,507 of JBNJFE010000027.1, read as the reverse complement.
AAAACCGTCTACTGCAACAAAAACACGCTTGCAGGGACAATTAATACCGATTTTATCAAAGATTTCTGCATTCAGAACAAGATCACGGAATATGAAAAAGAGATGGTTGAAATCAAAAAAGAGGGAAAAACGTTTCTGCTCAATCTCAATACCTTCAAGGACAATTTCATCGTCACCGTCTCAGACATTACCGAGCTAAAAGAGTTGGAAAAAAAATACTCCACCACCAAATCCCTGGCTATGCTTGGCGAAATGAGCGGCTTTTTATCCCACGAACTCAAAAACATCATCTCTCCTTTGAAACTGTTGATCGGGGCAAAAAACCTTGATCAATACGATATCGAAGTGATGGGCCGGTCGATAAAGAATATGGATGCATTTATCAACAATTTTTTAACCTTTGCCAAACCTCCGCAAAATGAAAACGCGCAACAAACAAACCTGGCCCAGGGCGTTGAGGCGGTGCTGTTTTTGCTTTCAACCAAACTGCACCAATGTGGTATTTCTCTGCACAAACAATTAGAAACCTGTTTTGCTACAATATATTCTAAAGCGTTTGAAATTATTGTGTTAAACCTGGTCTTAAACGCTATCGATGCCGCGGGCAAAAGCGGCACGATCGGTATCAGCACGTATCAGGAAGGCCGGTACGTATATCTGGAAGTCATAGACAACGGATGCGGCGTACCAAAAGAGGTACAGGATACTATTTTTGAACCCTTTTTTACCACCAAAACAAACGGTTCGGGTCTTGGCCTGGCCCTGGTTGTGCGTATCGTCGATGATATGGACGGCAATATCGCGCTGGAATCCAAAGAGGGGCAAACACGCTTTACGGTCGTATTTAAAGGAGAAAAATAGATGGATATTATAGTCGTGGATGACCAGGAGGAGATACGATACAGCGTTTCAAAGATATTAAGAGAGTATGACCACCGCGTCTTTACCTTTGACGGCAGCGAACAGGACTTGGCAGATGTTATTTTAGCCAAAGACCCCGCTCTGCTTTTGCTTGATGTCAAACTCGGCACGGTTTCAGGAATCGATATTCTTTCGCAGTTAAAAGACACAGACACAATGCTGCCTATTGTCCTCATGACTGCGTATACCACGCCCACAAACATCATAGAAGCCACCAAACTCGGCGTCAGAGACGTTTTGCAAAAGCCTTTTGAAGCGCAGTACCTTATCGATATCGTCAACCGATACGTCTCCCAAAGCGCCGGTGAAAATATCGAACTCAAGATCGATACCACCGGAGAATCGTTTATAGGTTCCTATTCGACCATGGGCGAAATTTATAAAAAGATCGGCATGGTAGCTTCCAATGACCTCAATGTCATGGTCCACGGGGAAACGGGTACGGGCAAAGAGTTAGTAGCCAAACTGCTGCACGCGCATTCTAACAGGAAAAAACGCCCCTTTATCACGATCAACTGCGCGGCAATTCCCAGTGAACTCTTTGAGGGCGAATTTTTCGGATATGAAAAAGGCAGCTTCACCGGAGCGCAAAACCGCCATACGGGGTATTTGGAAAGTGCAGACGGCGGTATCGTGTTTTTGGATGAAGTAGGCGAAATGCCCCTTTTCATGCAGTCAAAACTGCTGCGTTTTTTAGAAACCAAAACAATCAAAAGACTTGGCAGTACGAACGAGATCGCTTTGGACGTCAAGATCATCAGCGCTACCAATATCGATATACACCGCGCGATCAAGCAGGAAGAGTTTCGCCAAGACCTGTATTACCGGCTGTCGGCTTTGTATCTGCAGCTGCCGCCGCTGAGAGAACGCAGGGATGATATCACGCTTTTGGTGAGCCATTTTATCAAAGAAGCCAATAAACAGCTCGATACACGGGTCAAATCGATCTCCGGGCAAGCATTGGAACTGTTAAAAGAGCATGAATGGATCGGCAATGTACGAGAACTTAAAAACGTCATCACCAACGCTGTTTTGCATACAAACAGTGAAAATATCGACAAAGAAGATCTCAGACTCTCTGCCGGGGTTTGCCAACCGCAGACGCAAACGCTTGAATCCATGATATACGCACGCTTGAATGAACATGGAGTCAAATACGCCGGTAAACTGATCAAAGAGTTAGAACACATCGTAACAGAACAAACGCTGCAAATATGTGACAACAATATCACCAAAGCTGCCAGAGCGCTCAATATCGCTCGAAATACGCTGAAAAGCAGGCTGGAAGAGTGATGCCTTCGCAAGTTCAAAGGGTAAAACAGCAGTATCGGTATAACCGCTTCTTTTCGCTGAAGCAAAAGATTTTGGAATCTTCCCGGCAGGAACTGTTCAAGCATGTCAAAAAAGCAACTTTTTTCAATTCCTGTCTTGTCTATGACAGGTTTCCTTCTAAGGGACTGATTGAAGAACGTATACTAAGTCCTGAGGAAAGTTTGTTCCAAGTCCTTGAAGATCAGCTCCAAAAAGATATCTTCCCCACTCCCCTTTCTTTAAAAATCGCGTATGAAATCATCTTCGATATCACCGCGGATGGTTTTTTTGACGGCGACACTGCCGATATCGCCAAAACCTGCGGCACTTCGCGGGAGGAAGTTGAAAAAATACGCTCCCGCATTCTGCATTTTTTTGAACCGCCCGGAGTAGGCGCTAAAGATACGATAGAATCCTTTAGACAGCAGCTGCAGCGCCTGGATTTGGACCCCGGGCTGTTTGAAAAAACAAAACAGATCGCCAATGATATGGCAAATATCCAAAACTATCGCAACAATGCGCGCTTTAAGCGGGCGTTACAAATCATCGCAACGCTCAAAAACCCACCGGCTTTGGAATATATGAGGCCCTCTTTACAGATTGCCGCGGATTTTACGGTAAAACTTGACAATGAAATAGATATCATTGCCCACGGTACCCTGGCGCAGGATATCAAGCTCAAAATCCCTCAAAATGTCCAGAATACAGAGTCTAAAGAAGCCGCCAGGCTGCTGGAAATGCTGCAATACAGGGACACCCTGCTGCAAAAAGTTACGACCTATGCCCTTCACGCGCAGTATGACTACCTCATCGGCGGCAGGAAAAAAGCCCTGCTTGTCAAGCAAGTCGCTCATGATCTGGACAGTTCTCCCTCTTCTGTTTCAAGAGTTATTGCCAATAAGTATATCCAACTGCCCACGGGTCTGATCCCGATAAAACAGCTGTTTGAAAAAGATGTGCACAGTTCGGGAATTACGGCAAAAGATATCTGTTTCTTTTTGCAGACAATTATCCAGAACGAACCAAAAAACACCCCCTACAGCGACACAATGCTGCAGCAAAAGATCAAAGAGGAGTTTAATATCAAGCTTACCCGCAAAACGGCGGGCAATTACAGGGCGCTTCTTGGCATTGAAAATGCAAAAAAAAGAAAAACGATCTCTTTTGACCAATAGCTTTAAATAACGTAGACAAAATCGCTGTAGGGGTCTTTGTGGTACTTGTCAAGCTGGCTGATCGGTACGTCAAACTGCTTTTTGACCCCCTGCCTGGCTT
>JBNJFE010000026.1:13210-20022 GCA_051746505.1 Campylobacterota bacterium | reverse complement strand
CCCGCCGATGTTGAGATACTGGGGCAGGCCAAAGCCGGGAGCAAAATCATGGGTACCGGCAACAGTACTGCGGTGCATGATCCTTAAGCCCTGTTTTTTGGCAGACATGTGCGCTTGCGGGGCTGCTTTGTGCGCAAGGGCGAGATTGTCGATAAAAACACAATCGTTTTCTTCGTATTCATAAGCCGTGGCGTATCCATCCGTTAACCCCGCATTTAAAATATCGTTATATTGATGAAAGAGTGTTTTCATCTCATCAGCCTGCAGCAGCCTGAACCCGTCACGATCTGGCAGCTTTTCGATAACGGCACCGGTCATCCCCAAATGCAGCCAAATAGATGTACGTTTTGAGACCGGGTGATCATGCACCACCGGATGGACTACCCCTGAAGCGGAATTGACCGAAGAAAGCCGGCTCCAAAACTCTTTGAGATGCTGCGGCAGCGCGTCATACGCCGCGCCCTGATGCGCAAAATAGGTCCCTCCGCCGTTTTTGGCCGGCTGGATGATATGGTAGCCCGAGTGTGAAAACGTTGCGGCGTTAAAGCTCCCGTCATTGTGCCACTGAGGGCCCACGCCCAAAATACCGTGCTTGGGATCATTAGACACACGAAAGATATGGCGGTTGCCCCCGGGAGTGGCGGGATGCACACCGTGCGTGCTGTGCAACTCTTTGCCGCCCCACCAACAGCTGGCACGCAGAAAGTCATCTGCTGACAACTGTTTTTGATCTTTGAAAACAAGCGGTCCCCGGTGCGCCATTTCTTGTTCAAGGGCGTCTATAACTTCCGCCGGCGGCGTCTTGGAAGCCAGATCAATACCGCGTACCTGCGCACCCAAAGGATGCAGAGGCGTAATTTCTCCGCCAAACTTTTCTATGATCTCCACGCGCCCGGCATCCAGCGGTGGAATCCTGGACATTTGCATACTCACCCAAAGCTCCTTATATAATAGTACCGTTAGTGTAACAATAAAAACTTACACATGAATAATACCGTGATTGTAATGGCTCACACCGTAGCAAGCTGCGCAAGAGAGTTGACTTTCAATCAATACTACTCTAAAATTACAAAAAAATATAAAGGAAAACAATGCAAGATTTACCAAACTGCCCCGAATGCGACAGTCCCTATACCTACGAAGACGGCCATCTGCTAATCTGCCCGGAGTGCGCGCACGAGTGGAACCCCGACCAGGAAACCCAAGAGGAAAGCGAACTTGTCGTCAAGGACGCCAACGGCAATACCCTGAGTGAGGGCGATAACGTCACAGTCATCAAAGACCTCAAAGTCAAAGGCAGCTCGGGAGGCATCAAAGTGGGCACCAAGATCAAAGGGATCAAGCTGGTACAAGGCAGCGACGGTCACAATATCGACTGCAAAGTCCCGGGTGTGGGAGCGATCAAACTCAAACAGGAGTTTGTCAAAAAACAGTAATCATTTGTCATCGTCCAAGTGCGGCTTGTCATACCCCCGCCGGCTCAGATGCGACGTGTGAATAAAATTTTCTACCCCCTCCCGGCCGATCACATCCTCTGCATCCAAAGGCGCGGGGGCGATCATCGTTGAATTGATCACGCGGCGCCCGGATTCATCGGGACGGGGTATTTCTGCGGTGTGCAGCACCCCCTGCCACGAGCTGCCTTTGCTGCTTAAAGGCGCATAGGAATTATTGATACACACGATTTGAAAGCAGCCGGGATCAAAGCATTCAACGGGCGTAGTATAAGGCCGCAGCATACGCTCCCCGGGTGCAAACATCGGATTGTGCCGGGCCATAAACTCCTGCGGGCTTATCCCCAGATCATACGCGCACCGGGCGTAATCAAACATTTTTAGCTTTGAAAAGATGGGACTTGGTTCATACCCAAGCATCAAGAGGTTTTCCTGTGGTCCGCCGTCAAGGTGGGGTTTGGTCGATTCCTGCTGGTCAAAGCGGCCCGCGGAAAGATAGATCAGCGTTTGCTTTTTTTGCGATGCGTGAATCGCGGCCATTTCGCGCTTGATTTCAACCATCAGCCGGCGAAACTGCACCGAATCCATAGAAGCCCCGACATTTACCACGCAAAACCCGGGTGCCTCAAAACCGGTGCGGCAGGTTGCCCCGTAGATATCTGCGGCGATCGCGCCCGCTTCAAGCGTCTGAGGCCGCAGGCAGACTGCGTCAGTATCCCGTGAGGTAGCGTTTTGCTGATGCATTGGGTCTCCTTTGTATCTGATCTTTGGCATTGATACAAAAAGCGTAACACATCTTTGCTTTTTCCCTTTTGAAACATATTGAGACAATCAGCCCTGTTTAAGACACTTCGGAGTAAACTGGATATCATATAAGGAGAAGTCATGCATACACTTATCGACGGAATCCGGGTTTATTACAAAGGCGATCCAAAGGCGCAGCCTGTTATCTTTATCCACGGGTTTCCTTTTGACCACACGCTCTGGGATGAGACTATCAGAGAGTTAAAAGATGATTACTACTGCGTCACCTACGATATACGCGGCTTTGGCGATTCTGAAGTAGATTGTGGCCAGTATACGATGGAGGGCTATGTCAATGATTTAGAACAAATTATTTCACAGCTTGATCTGCGTCACGTCATCGTATGCGGTTTTTCCATGGGCGGTTATATCGCGCTAAGAGCCAGTGAACGCTTGCAAAATTTCAAAGCCCTCATTCTGGCAAACACCACCTCCACCGGTGACAACGACGAAGCCAAGCTCAAGCGGGCCAATGCGATCCAAAGCATCGAAGACGAGGGTATCGCACCATTTTTAGACAAATTCTTTCCCGCAGCGTTTACCAAAGACTACCTGCAAAATCATCAGGACACAATCGCGCATCTTAAAGAAAAAATCTCCGACTTTGATCCAGTAGGCGTCAAAGGCGGCCTGCTGGCGATGATAACGCGAACGGACACGACAGACTCTTTAGACAAAACACCCCCGGCCCTGCTGATCACGGCAAGCGAGGATGCGGTCATACCGCCAAAAGCGATGCGGGAAGCAGCTGCCAAGATGCACGATGCCAAGCTTGTAGAGTTGCCGGACTGCGGCCATGTCAGTATGCTGCAAAAGCCCCGGGAGTTTGTCGAAGCGCTACGGTCCTTTTTGAAAAAAACCCAAGAGTAAACACCGTTACCAAAGGAAGGCCCATGCCATCAGATAAAGAAAAAGTCGCCCAAATCCTCAACCATATGGGCACAGATGATGCCAAGAACCTTTTAAACAGCATCGCTTCCAACGACGACAAGCTCGCAGACGATCTGAAAGAGTTGATGTTTACCTTTGACACCCTGCTCAAGCTTGGCGCGGAAGATATAGGCAAACTGCATCAAAAAATAGATAAAAACGATCTGCTGCTTGCCATGAAAGGTTCAAGCGCCAGACACAGGAAAAAACTTTTGGAAGGGCTCAGCGCCAGAAAAAAGCAGCTGCTTTCAGAAGAGTTTGAACTCATGGGAAAAGTCAGGCGCAGCGACGCGGAAACCGCTAAAAACAGGGTAATCCAGACGCTGCGCCAAATGATCGAACAAGGATCGATCTCACTGGATGATGAATGGGTTGAGTAAACCTACAGGGTGCTGATATACTCGGCCAGTTTTTCTACCTGGTCTTTATCAAAGCGTGCCATCTGCGCGGTCATGGTGGCTTTCATATTGCCCCCGTAGGACCCGTCTTTATATCCCTGCATCGAATCGATAAGCTTTTGCTTATCCCATCCTGCAATCACTTCAGAAGCCCCCAGCGCTTTTCGCTCTGCGTTGGACCCGTGGCACGAAACACACGAAACATACAACTCTTTGCCGCTTTTTTCGGTACTTGGCGCACTGTCTTGCTGCTGGGTGTTTTCCTGTTTTTGCGCTACCCCGTCTTTTTCCATCGGCACGTCTGATTCATCCACCGGAGTCTGCTGGGTCGCCTCTTTGGACTGTTCAAGCGAACTTTCATCCTGCTGCAAAACTTTTGTATCCTGCTGCGGCTGTTTGGGTTCAGACTGTTTCTGCTGTTTTTGGGGCTGCTCTTTTTTAGGCTGCTCTTTTGGCTTGCTGCTTTGTTCTTTTTCCTGGCAGCCGCTAAGCATAAAAAGGGCCGCTGTTATGGCAATCAGTGTCTTTTGCATAAACATCCTTTTTGTTGATTTTATCCATTGTACCCGTTTGGGACTTAAAAAATTTGGTTTACAAAGCCGATTAAAGTATAATAACCGATATTTAATTATTTTACAAAGGATTTTTATGTTCAAAGTCGGAAAATACGAATTTGAAAGCAGACTGATAGTAGGAAGCGGCAAATACCCCGATTTTCAAACCACGTACGATGCCACCATCGCCAGCGGGTCCAATATGATCACGGTTGCGACCAAGCGGGTCAACATCACCGATCCAAACGAAGAAAACCTGATGGATTACTTCAAAAACAGTGACGTGCAGATTTTGCCAAACAGCGCGGGCTGCACCACGGCCAAAGAAGCGATCACACTGTTTCGCCTGGTGCGTGAAGCCACCGGCATCGACCTTATCAAACTCGAAGTCATCGGCGATACGGCCAAAACGCTTTATCCCGACGTAATCGACACCATCCAAGCGTGCGAAGTACTGAAAAAAGACGGCTTTACCATCATGGCGTATACCAACGACGATCCCATCATCGCCAAACGGCTTGAAAACGCCGGCGCTGATGCGGTCATGCCTCTTGCCGCCCCCATCGGCAGCGGCCTTGGTATCCAAAACCGCTACAACATCGACTTTATCAAAGACGCTATCAGCGTTCCGGTAGTCGTAGACGCGGGGGTTGGATGTGCCAGCGACGCGGCGATCGCTATGGAACTTGGCGCGGACGCGGTACTGACAAACACCGCCATCGCCGGTGCCAAAGAACCCATCAAGATGGCTGAGGCGATGAAATACGCCGTTATCAGCGGGCGCCTGAGCTATGAAGCCGGACGCATCCCCAAAAAGCCCTACGCAACAGCCAGCAGCCCCATCGGCGGCATGTTTCAGTAGGGTTTGCGCAAATGGAGGGCATAGACAAGCTGGGCGCGCTGCTGCAAAATCTTGACATAAAAGATCCCCTGCCGCTGGATACAACGGATTTAGATCCCCAAGCGGCCCGGTGTGCCAGTTTTGTCAACGCTCTTATCAACCAAAACCGCCGGCTGCAGGCTGATCTTGGTATCTTAAACGAAGAGTTCAGCCAGTCTCAGTCCAACCTGCTGGAATCGCAAAAGATGGCCAAGGTCGGCAGCTTTGAATACGATGTAAACAAGCAGGCGTTTAACGCTTCCATCCAGATATACCGTATTCTCGGCGTCAAAGCTACCAAAACGCTGAGCTGGACCAGTTTTATGGAGTATATGGAGCTCAAAGACCGCCATGAGTTCATGAAACTGACGCAAAAAGCCGTGACCAACGGCTCCAGCTTTGTCCTGCGGGTTAATCTGCGCACCTTTAACAACAAACCCTTAAGCGCCGAGTGCCGCGTTAAGGCCAGAAAACACAAAAACGGCGTACTCAAGCTTATCGGCACGCTGATGGATATCACCGCCCAGATCGAAAACGAAAAAACCATCGAATTTTTAGCGTTTCACGACCCTCTCACCGGGCTGGCCAACCGCCGGCTGCTTGACAACAGGCTCAATGAAGCCCTTTTGCAGGCAGAGCGCTACGGCGACAAGGTCGGCGTACTGTTTTTGGACCTGGACCGCTTTAAATATATCAACGACACGCTGGGCCACGACGTGGGTGATGAACTCATCGTTGAAATTTCACAAATTTTAAAAAACATCGTCAGACAAAGCGACACGATTTCGCGTCTGGGCGGGGACGAGTTTGTCATTTTGCTGCCGCGCCTGGAATCAGACGACGACGCCAAAAGCGTGGCCAAAAAGATTTTGCACCAACTCAAAAAACCCTTTCTCATCCACACGCACACGCTTTTTACCTCCATGAGTATCGGTATAGCCATCGCCCCCACCCACGGCAGTAAAAAAGATGAACTCATCACTTACGCCGACGCGGCGATGTATAGGGCCAAAGAACTGGGGCGCAACAATTATCAAGTGTATGAAATGACGATGACCAAGGATTTCAGCGATCAGCTCAGCCTCGAACAGGACCTGCGCCAGGCACTTGAAAAAGATGACGAAATCACGCTGTTTTACCAGCCAAAAGTCAGTCTCAAAGACGGTCGCATCATCGGGGCCGAGGCGCTGGTGCGCTGGCATCACCCCATGCACGGCCTGCTTTATCCCGACAGTTTTATCGATCTGGCCGAAAATACGGGCATGATCATTCCCATCGGCCAAAAGGTGCTTAATCTGGCCGCCAAGGAGATACACAACTGGAAAAACAAAGACTTAAGCGTAGCGGTCAATCTTTCAGGCCGCCAGTTTCAGCACGGCTCGCTGGTACGTGATGTTAAAGAGATCATTCAAAAACATGACATCGACCCCAGCAAGCTGGAACTTGAAATCACCGAAACCATCTCTATGAACAATGTCCAAAACAGTATCAAAATCCTCAAAGAGCTCAAAACCCTCGGGGTGACGCTGTCTATTGATGATTTCGGGACCGGATATTCTTCGCTTTCTTACCTCAAAAAGCTGCCTGTAGACGTGCTTAAAATCGACAGAGAGTTCATCATGGACCTACACAGAGACCACGGCGACGTCATGATCAGCAAAGCCATCATCGGTATGGGAAAATCTTTAGATTACAAGATCGTGGCCGAAGGAATCGAAATGGCTGAACACACTGACATCCTCAACGAAATGGACTGCGAATACGGACAGGGGTATTTTTACTCCAAAGCCGT
>JBNJFE010000026.1:10542-13110 GCA_051746505.1 Campylobacterota bacterium | reverse complement strand
ATCCACGACAAATATATCCAGCGAAAACACCAGCTGCTTATCAACTACCCCATCATCGGCAGAATGCGTTTTGTCTTTGAAGAGTTGCGCGAACCGCTGCGCCAGTATTTTGCCGAAGAAACCTTTTATGAATCCCGCGACAAGATCGACTGGGTCTACACCGCGGCAAAAGACCGGCCCAATTATAAATCGTTTTCGGTTTCGCAACCCTTTTCGGGGTCCCGTTTTATCATCAAACACGCTAACACCGTGTTCAACGAAGACGAGGTTGATGACGATATCAGCGTTACCTTCGGTAAAAACAGGCAAACTCCCTTTGTGTGCAAAACCCCCATCATCCGCTCGGCCATGAGCGACGGCGCGCTCAGTCCCGAAGCGGTGCGGGCTTTCAGCCTGGGGGCGGCCAACTCCGACCTGGCGGTCAATATCGGGGAAGGCTCGCTGACTTCCAACCACCTTTATACCCACGAACCGGCCAAAAGCGAAAAATACTTAGAAATCATTCCGCCCAAAAAGCGCGCGCTGATTGCGTACAAGATCGGGCGTCTCCTTTTTAACGGCGCTGTTGCGATACGCTGGTACCGCGCGCTGTCACTGAAAAAATACAGCACCCGAAATACGTATATCTTTTCCAAAAAATCACACATGCTCTTTCGCATCAACTGGAAAGCCCCGCTGACGCACTTTCCCAAACAGACTCCCAAGGATATCCCCGATATGATCTTTCAGATGAGTTCGGGGCTGTACGGGGTACGGGATGAAAAGGGGGATTTTGATCCCGTTCGCTACCAGAAGGTGATGCGCTTTTGCAAAATGACAGAGATCAAGATCGCCCAGGGGGCCAAGCAGACCGGCGGCAAGCTTGCCGCCTCCAAGGTCAACGCCGATATCGCTTATTACAGAGGGGTCAAAGAGGGGCAGGATCTGTTTTCGCCCAACCGTTTTCCCTACGGCGGCTCTACCCAGGAGCTGCTGGATTTTGTGGCGTATCTGCAGGAGCTTTCGGGCAAACCGGTGGGCTTTAAGATCGTCATCTCCGATACCCGCTCGGTAGAGGATATGGTCTCAGTGCTTGCCAGCAGGCACAAACAAAGGCTTACACTGCCTGATTTTATCAGCATCGACAGCGGCGAAGGCGGCAGCGCGACCGCCCCGCTGGAACTGATGGAATCGGTAGGGCTTAAAACAAACAATTCCATCTATATCTTAGACACCCTGCTTGAGAAATACGAAATCCGCGATCAGATAAAGATCATCGCAAGCGGCAAGATTCTCACTCCCGATGATGTGGTTATCTCCCTGAGTATGGGAGCTGACGCGGTGGGAATCGCCAGAGGATTCATGATGAGCGGAGGCTGCATCAGAGCCAGGATGTGTTCTGGCTTTGGATCGCACCAGTGTCCGGTGGGTATGGCAACCCAGGATGAGAAAAAGCGTGCTTCCTATCTGGTTCTGAAAAACGCCGCCGAAATCGCCAACTACCACCGCAACCTGAACAGAGGGATCAAAATGATCCTGGCGATTATGGGAATAAAAAGTATCAACGACCTCAAAAAGGCAAATCTGACCTTTAAAAGCGTCACGGGGGAGATCTATTTTGACCTGGACAAATACTTCCACAAGAAGCTGCATATCTGATTTTACGCGCAGCCCCTGAAAAATCACGGTATGTGACCGGGCTCTGCACCACCGGATTCAACAGCATCTTAAGCCTTTTTACAACCGGGTTGCGTTATTATTATAAAAAAGCATACAAGGCGTGTTGTAATGATCAAAATATTTTTTCTATTCCTGCTTTTGAGCGCTTCTGCATACGCACAGGTCAATACCGTCGTCAGCATCCTGCCCCAAAAATATTTCGTCAACCAAATCGGCGGCGACAAAGTCAGCGTAGAGGTGATGGTCACCCCGGGCAGTTCGCCTGTTACCTATGAACCAAAACCTTCACAAATGACTGCGCTTTCGGGGGCCGATCTGTATTTTTCTATGGACGTTCCCTTTGAAAAGCGCTGGCTGCCCCGCTTTCAAGACGCCGCGCAAAACACCGTTTTTGTCGATACGGCCAAAGGGATACAAAAGCGCCCCATCGATACCCATGACCACGGCCACGACAGTCACCGTGACCATGACACGAAACAAAACCTTGACCCCCATATCTGGCTCTCGCCCACGCTGGCCAAAACGATAGCGGCTCATATCAAAGACGCGCTGGTTGAAGCAGACAAAACAAACGCGGCCTTTTATGAAAACAATTACAAGCGTTTTTTGCAAAAAATTGAAGCCTTAGATACCAGAATCAAAAACCTTTTGCAAAACAGAAATTCAGACAAATTCATCGTCTTTCACCCCTCCTGGGGCTATTTTGCCAGAGATTACGGACTGACACAGGTGCCTGTGGAGATCGAGGGCAAAGCCCCCAAACAAAAGGATTTGATACAGCTGATCGATTTTGCCAAGGAAAATGAGATTAAAGCCGTTTTTGTCGCCCCGGAATTTTCGCAAAAAAGCGCGCAAACCATCGCCGAAAGCATCGGCGGCAAAACGATTACGGTGTCGCCGCTGAGTCCA
>JBNJFE010000026.1:0-10442 GCA_051746505.1 Campylobacterota bacterium | reverse complement strand
AAAGCCGTTTTTGTCGCCCCGGAATTTTCGCAAAAAAGCGCGCAAACCATCGCCGAAAGCATCGGCGGCAAAACGATTACGGTGTCGCCGCTGAGTCCAAAATGGGAGCACAACCTGCTGCAGATGGCGCAAAAACTTTCAAAGGTTTTGTAGCGTGCATGATCTGGAACTGGACAACATAAGCTTTGCCTATGACGGGGAAACGGTGCTGCAGGATATTACGCTGCATTATGACAAAAGCGATTTTTTAGCCGTTATCGGGCCAAACGGCGGAGGTAAATCCACGCTGATAAAGCTGATTTTGGGACTGCTTACGCCAAAAAGCGGCCGCATCAGTATTAAAAAGGGGATCAAACTCTCGTATGTGCCCCAAAACACCCAGGCGGGTAAAAACTTTCCCATGAAGGTTTTAGACGCGGTTCTCATGGGCCGCCTGTCGCAAAAAAAGTTTGGCTTTTTTACCAAAAAAGATAAAGCCAAAGCCTATGAAGCCCTGGAAGCAGTCGGCATGGAAGATTTTGCGGATCAAAACATTTCCAAACTCTCCGGAGGCCAGCGCCAGCGCGCCTTTATCGCCAGGGCCCTGTGCAGCGAAGCTGACATCCTGCTGCTGGATGAGCCCACCGCCAGCCTGGACAGGCAGTCCAAACAGCAAACCTACGACCTGCTCAAAAAGCTCAATAAAAAAGTGGGCATTATCATCGTCAGCCACGATACGGCGGTACTGCTGGGATACGCGACAAAGATCGCGCATATAGACCACAAACTGCATATGCACAATGCTATCAGTAAAAAAAGAGAAGACTTTGACAGTGATCACGTCTGCCCGGTCGAACTCATTCACGCAGGATGCGATCATGTTTGAACTGCTGCAGTATGATTTCATCCAAAACGCTCTGATCGCGGCGTTTTTGGTCAGTATAGCCACAGCGGTGATCGGTTCGCTGACGGTGGTAAACAAGATGGTCTTTGTCGCAGGCGGCATCGCGCACGGCAGCTACAGCGGACTGGGGCTGGCGGTGTTTTTGGGTTTTACGCCTATCCTGGGGGCGCTGGCAAGCGCGGTGGTCTTTGGTGTTATTATCGCCATGCTTTCGTTTCACTCCAAAGAGCGCATTGATACCGTTATCGGCGCGATCTGGGCGTTTGGGATGGCTGCGGGGATCATACTGCTGGATCTTACGCCCGGCTACAACGTTGAACTGATGAGTTATCTGTTTGGAAGCATCCTGAGCCTGGGGGATTTTGACATATGGATGATGGCTACTCTTGATACCCTGATTGTGGGACTGGTCATACTCTTTTACAAAGAGTTTTTAAGCGTGAGTTTTGACAGTGAATTCGCGGCCCTGCAGGGGGTGAACGCCAAAAGCTTTTATATGCTCATGATCGTATTGATCTCACTTGGTGTTATTATCAGCATCCAGGCGGTGGGCCTGATTCTTATCATCGCGCTGCTGACGATCCCGCCGTTTTTGGCCGAGCGTTTTGTCAACTCTTTGGCGCACATGATGATCGCTTCGTTTTTTATTTCGCTTATTTTTATGTTAAGCGGCCTGGGACTAGCCTACACCTACGATCTCAGCAGCGGGGCTGCCGTGATCGCGGTAGCGTCATTGACGCTTTTTATCGTTTTGGCGCTGCAAAAACTCCTGCAGCGGCGCAAAAGGGCTTAAGGCCTACTCTAAAGTATCCACGACTTCAAAGCGCTCCAGCACTTCTTTGCCATGGGGTGCCTTTTCCATCTCGCCGGTAAGGTCATTGCCCGCGTGCAGTTTCTTTTTGTGTACGCCATCTTTCCACAACGCACTGGCGGTAACATCATATACCTTGCCCTCAAAGCCGACATACGCTTTATTACCCTCTTTGCCGTTGTATTTGGCCAACTCTTCTTTTGTCATAAAGACCTCTTTATTTCATCTTGATGGCTATAGCCGCTTCTGGGCCAAGCACTCGAAACGCGCATGTCTGGGTTATAAACAGTTCCACACCGTCTTTGGTCTCTTTCTCAAAGCCCACGCTTACGTCAAGCCCGCTGTAAAATTCAAAGTCTCCGCCCTGCTGCGAAAGCAGCAGCGCGTCTTTGTCACCGATATCTTCGTTAACTACGATATTGCCTGCGCCCAGGATATCATCAAGCTTGGCTTTGACGCTGATACCGTCAAAAAATTCCGTATACAGCTTGGCCATGGTCGCACTTGATATCACGAGTTTAAAGGGACCGCCGACAAACTCTTTGTTAAACGTACCAAGGCCCTTGGCCACGGCTGAGAGGATATCCTTGGCAGAATTCACACTGACGCTTTTGACTTCGCCGCTGCTCATGATCCCCTCGATTCCAGCTTGTTTCATACCTTGCAGGATCATACCGTTTTCACTTGCGGCAAAGGCGTTAGCAGCATCGGCAAACGCGCTGTCGTCATAATCGCTCATACCCCGTTTGATATCTTCGATCACGCTGCCGCCCAGTTTAAAACGCTTTTTGATTTCGATCATATTTAAAGGCACTCTTGCCTGAATGCTCAGATCGTTTTTATTTGAGACGGATTTAATTTCTCCCGTGGAAATACCGTCAGTATGATAATCATACCCGTCTTTGAAATCAACCGCGGCTCTAAGGTTAAGGCGTTTGCCTAAAAACTCCCCCATAACCTCATCGATTTCACTCCATACGCCCTCACCGAAAGGGGCGTTTACTCTGTTTAAAATTTCCATTATCTCTCCTTTATCTGCTGTTTTTTCCGATATTGAGCGTACCGCCGCTGCCCGCGGGCTCGCTTTCCTGGCTTTCACCGCCGGTCATTGCTTCTTCGTTGCCGACGATATCGCCGTCTTTAAATAAAAACTCCCTTAGCATCTCATCCCACACGGGCGAATTTTTGCGCAGCCACTCAATACCCATGCAGGCGTGTTCAATCTCTTCATCACGGTTGTGTTCCATAATGCGCCTGGCCTCCTCGTCGGTGGCGCACTCGGCCCGCTGGTTGTACCAGTCTACCGCTTCAAGTTCTTCCATCGTACTTTCTATGATTCTGTGATAATCTTTTGCGTAATTTGATAATTGACTTGGATCTT
Source organism: Campylobacterota bacterium (assembly GCA_051746505.1). Classification (GTDB taxonomy): domain Bacteria; phylum Campylobacterota; class Campylobacteria; order Campylobacterales; family Sulfurovaceae; genus TCS-49. The sequence continues at coordinate 7,367 of JBNJFE010000026.1, read as the reverse complement.
CGTGAAAACCTTCATGAGCCATTTTCGTTTCCTTTTTCGTTGGAGTAAAAAGCTTTTTTACAAAGCCTTTGCAAATATGGTACCAAAGTTTTCTTTAACAGACATTTTTTAGTACAATGAAAAGAAAAAAGCGAGACCGCCATGGCCCAACACTGTTTTCAACGCATCAAACCCTGGAGTGAAACCACGCAGCAGACCCTGCCGCACTTTCTCAACCAGCTCATCAAATACGACGTTCCCGTCAGCGTCGCTATACTGCGGGCCGATTCTTCACTTGACAAACAGATGCTGGACAAAATGACGCGCCCCAGTGACACGGTACTGGAGTTAGAAGAGGGGTATTTTCTGCTTTTTTACCAGTATACGGACCTGGAAGAGTCGCATTTTGCGATCAAAAACCTCTATACCAGACTGCTTGATCAAAAGCACAATCCAAAGCTGGCGTCCACGCTGTTAAAGGCAACGGACAAAGATGCGCACAAACTGCTGTATCGGCTTTGCGATCTGCTCGATCACGCCGGCGGCAAGGAACCCGCCTTTTTTACCAAAAACGATTCCTTTGACAGCAGCGATATCGATTTCAGCGATCTGTAAAGCGCACCGTAAAGATATTGTATCCCTGTTCATGGGTATAGGCTAAATCAAACCCGTGTACTTCCAGGATTTTTTTCACGATATACAATCCCAGGCCAAAGCTGGAACTATTTTGCTTGGCGTCTTTGACAAAGGGTTCAAAATAGGTTTGTAAATCTTCGCTTAAGGGCTTAGCCCTGTTTTGAAAGCTCACCGCATCCGTGCGGCATACGATCGTGACCTTTTTATCCTCTGCGTATTTCATCGCATTATCAAGGAGGTTTTTAAACGCGATAGAGGCAAGCTTGAAGTTAAGCGTAACGTTCTGGGTGCACGCAGAAGCGTTTTGGACAACAATGCGCTCACTGTCTTCGTCATACAGCAGCATATCTTTTGCGTTATCGATCACGTCGGCTATGGAGTAGCTTTTCATCGTGATACTTTCTGATGCGGCGATCACTTCCTCGATACTGGCAAACTCGTTGATCAAATTTTCCAGCCGGTAAAAAACTTCCTTCATCTTTTCATTGTTATCTTCGGTCTTTGGCAATTCGTTTAAAAGCTTGCCTTTCATGATGGGGGTTTTGAGTTCATGCATGATATTGCGTATAAAAATATTGCGCGATTCTTTGAGTTTTTCCAAACGTTTGGAACTCTTGGCAAACTCCTGGGCCAGTTCGGATATTTCATCGCTGCCTTTGATATTGTACTTGATATCAAAAGATTCATTGCCCAGCTTTTTAATATGGTTTTTCAGCGTTTTGATGGGATACAGTTTGCGCACCGTGGTCAGGTATATAAGGATAAATACCGCCATAATGGCTAAAAAGATAATGATAATGGCGGGGTTGAAAAACACGACCGGCGTTTTGTCTTTGAGCAGATACAGACTGCCTGAGGAGTTGACCAGGATATAATGATGGTTTCGCATCTGGTAAATATTGACACTTTGCCCGTTTTGCAAATCTTTTGAGTGCAGCAGCACCACATCCTCATCCTGCAAAAAATCCGCGATCTGCTGCAGATCGGTTTTGAGTTTGTAATTAAGCGAATCCAGGGAGGATAAAAGGTCCTTGGAAATCATATCCTCGTTGTGGGCGCGGATGAGGATACGCGAAACGGCAAAGTGCTTTCTTTCCAAAAAGCTTTGATGCTGCATCGTATTGGCTTGATGCAGAAAATAAAAACTGATCAAAATAGAAAATCCCGCGATGGCAAACACAAGCGAAATGGTAAAGAAAATAGAGTTTGTTTTGGGCAATTATTCCTCTTTGAGCTTGTATCCCACGCCGCGGACGGTCACCAGATACTGGGGTCTTTTGCTGTTGGCTTCGATTTTGGAGCGGATTCGGCTGATGATAACGGCAATCGAACTGCTTTTTTCATCATCGCTGTGCAGCAGTTCGCATTCGTTAAGAATCTCTTCGCGGCTGACGACAAACCCTTTTCTGCTGATGAGCAGGCTCAAAAGTTCAAACTCCGCCGCAGTCAGCTGTAGCTCGCTGCCGTTTTTGGTAATAATTTTTTTTCTGGGGTCATACACAAAGATACCGCCGCTGCTTTCTTTGCCGCTGTCTTGCGGACTGCCTTTATTGGTTCTTCGAAGCAGCGCTTTTATACGCACTTCAAGTTCTCGGGGGTCATAGGGTTTTGGAAGGTAGTCATCCGCACCCAGTTGCAGTGCGGTGACTTTATCGGCTATATCGCTTCTTGCCGATGATATAATGATTGGGATTTCATATTTGTCCACCAGCTCTTTACAAACTTCAAGGCCGTCCATGCCCGGCAGCGAAAGATCGAGAATGATCAGATCATACTCTTTTAAACCGATCGCGCTTAAAGCGATGAAAGGATCTTCAAAGCTGTCAACTTCGATCGAAAACTGTTGTAAATATTCGGTGAGGAGATTGGCTAAATCCAGATCATCCTCGACCATTGCTACGCGTATCACCGTTTCTATCCTTTCACTGTCTGTTATCGATTGACCGGGCTTTGGCTTGTTGTGTCTTTTTTTGGGGCATTATATCGATATATCTGTCTTTTTCAAAGCCGTGAGCCTTCAAAGCGCCAGCGGGAGAAGGGACGGGCTGCCTGTGTTTGATCCGCAATAAAAGGAGTTGTTCATTTTGCTTGGGGGACAAGTCAAGATGGAAAAATTGTCGTATCAGGGTATCGTTTGTCTGACCGGATCGAAACCAAGCAGACGCTTTGCCCGCGTGCGCTTTTACTGTCTGGTCCCACTGCTTTGGATGGATGCCTCGGACCGCTGACAAAAATGCGCTAACTGTCGTGATCGCTGTTTTTTTGCACATGGCCGGCCTCCTTGTCCGTAAATTCGGGGCCCGGCACCTGAAGACGGTACCGGGAGGGTATTGCTTGGGGGACAGTGAAATTGTACGCTTAAAAATTTAATGATTTATAAACTTTTCATTAACGTATTATGAACATCGGCGCGCCGATGCCCGCACAGCCAGAACTACACATTTTTGCTCAAATTTTTCTTAAACAATATTATTATTTCTACGCTTTGCAACCCTAAGCGCTGCCATATGTTACTAAAATTCACACTCAGCAGGAAGTTGTAAGAAAAATACACAACTTTTAAAGAGATGCTACACTATTGCTATGTTATAAAAATATAGTTATACTGATATATTTCTTGAAGTCACAAGAAATACCGAGTCTCAAATAGGAAAAGGAAACTGCTATGTCCAAGATTTATTACCCCCAAAAAGAAATGTTTGACGCACCGCTGATTCAAAATATGTGCGAGTATCAAGATCTGGTAGAAAAGTTTGAAAAAGATTATGAAGGTACATGGAGCTGCTTTGCCCAAGACAGAATCGACTGGTTTGAAGACTATGATACGGTCTTAGATGAAAGCGACGCGCCCTTTTACAAATGGTTTAACGGCGGCAAACTCAATGTTGCCCATCAGTGTGTGGACAGACACTTACAGGATAAAAAGAACAAAGCCGCTATCATTTTTGAAGGCGATAACGGCGATCAGCAGGTTCTGACATACAGAGAGTTGTATTATGAAGTCAATAAAACAGCCAATATGTTCAAAAACAAATTCGGCGTACAAAAAGGCGACCGGGTTGTTATCTATATGCCCATGATCCCCGAAGCGGCGGTGGCGATGCTGGCGTGTGCCCGAATCGGCGCGATCCACAGTATCGTCTTTGGCGGCTTCAGCGCCGACGCGCTCAGAGACAGAATTATCGACGCGGAAGCCAAACTGGTCGTTACCGCTGACGGGGCATACAGAAAAGGCAAACCCTATATGCTCAAGCCCGTTGTGGACAAAGCGCTGTCCCAGGGGTGTGAATGTGTAGACAAAGTCTGCGTCGTTGAGCGTAACGGCGAGGATATCGAGTGGGTCGCCGGACGTGATTACGCGTACCACGAACTGGTCAAAAGCCAATCAAGCAGATGCGACGCCGAGCCCGTTGACAGCGAGCATCCCCTGTTCCTGCTTTATACCAGCGGTTCTACGGGCAAACCAAAAGGGGTACAGCATTCAAGCGCGGGTTATATCCTCTGGGCGCAGATGACTATGGAGTGGACCTTTGACATCAAAGACAACGACACCTTCTGGTGCACGGCTGATATCGGCTGGATCACGGGGCACACTTACATCGTATACGGTCCGCTGGCAGCCGGCGCGACCACGATCATGTTTGAAGGCGTGCCGACATACCCCGACGCGGGCAGATGCTGGAGAATGGTCGAAGAATACAAAATCAACCAGTTCTACACAGCGCCCACAGCGATCCGTATGCTGCACAAAACAGGCCCGGACGAGCCTGCGAAATACGACCTGAGTTCGCTTAGAATCCTTGGTACCGTGGGTGAACCAATCGACCCCGAAGCGTGGAGTTGGTACTACAACGAAGTGGGCACCGGACAGTGTTCGATCGTGGATACCTGGTGGCAGACTGAAACAGGCGGCCATATGATTACGCCGCTGCCTGCGGCAACGCCGATCAAGCCCGCATGCGCGACCTTCCCGCTTCCGGGTATCAAAGCCGAAGTGATCGAAGAAGACGGTACTCCGACCCAAACGGGCAAAAAAGGCTTTTTATGCGTCACCAAACCGTGGCCTTCAATGATCCGAACGATCTGGGGCGATGAAGAGCGGTTTAAAAAATCCTATTTCGGCGACTGCAAGAAAGACGGCAAACCCGTTTATTTCAGCGGCGACGGCGCGATGATCGATGAAGACGGCTATATCACCATCACAGGCAGAACCGATGACGTTATCAACGTAAGCGGCCACAGAATGGGTACGGCCGAAGTTGAAGCAGCGATCAAAAACCACGACCATGTGGCAGAAGTGGCAGTTGTGGGCAAACCCCACAAGATCAAGGGTGAAGGCATCTTTGCCTACGTCGTCCTCAAATCCGTACCGGTAGAGGAAAAAGACGGCGTGGCGGATGAGTTGGAATTGACCAAAGAGATCAACGCGCTTATCATCGATGAGATCGGCGCGATCGCGAAATGCGACGATATCGCGTTTGTTCCGGGCTTGCCGAAAACAAGAAGCGGCAAAATCATGAGAAGAATCCTTCGAAGTCTTGCCAAAGGCGAAGAAGTGGCCCAGGATACTTCAACGCTGGAAGACCCTTCCATTGTCGACAAGATCGCAAAGATTATGGAAGAGTAATTACCGTTTTCGGGGCTTTCTGCCCCGAAGCTTTACTTTTTGAAACAAGACTGAACTTGATATATTACAAATTTTTTGTAATTTTATCACCGCTTAATAAAATCACAGTATAATAGAGGCATGAATTTTATTTAAGGATTGCCTTATGAGTTTATACACAAAATCTCTTTTTTCTTTTTCCATACTCTTTTTTCTGCTTGTAACGACACTGTTTTTCTTTTCTTTTTCCCATCTAAAGCATGAAATCCTTACCGCGGCAAAGCAGGAGGCAAAGCATGCAACCGGCCAGCTTGAAACGATGCTGATGCACAAAGATTTTGCCGCCAAAAACCTCGCAATAGCAGCCGATGCCGTTTTTAGCGGCAACCGTTTTACTCATGTGCACATAGAAGATTTTGTGGGAAATACCCTGTATGATAAAGATTTCTCTTCTACTTCCCAAAGTGCCGGAATGCTCGCACAAACAGTCGCCGGTTTTACCTCAACTCCCGTGACGGTCAATTTCAAGGGAAGTGGGGATAAAAACCTTGCCGCGTCGATAACACCGGATAAGAAGGTGATGCAGCAAAAAATCATGAAGGAATTTTATACGCTCTTTGTCTATTTTGCCCTTGCCTATATCGTAGCCGTGATACTGACGGCACTTCTTTTCAAATCGCTCCTGCAGCCCCTGCAGGCGTTGCGCAAACAGATATTTCATTTAAAAGAGGGGAAATTTATAGAAAACCGCGAATACCCAAAAACCCAGGATTTGCGGGAGTTGGTGGTGATGCTCAATGAAAGCGTGGTCAATCTCAAATCCAAGTTTAAAAAAGATACCGAAATGCTCAACCGCTATTACGAGCTTATTTACAACGACGATCAAACGGGGCTGCATAACCGAAGCTACTTTATGATGCACCTCTCCACCGAGCTGGAAAACAAAACATCCCACGAAAGCGGCGTCGTCGTATTTATAAAAATCACAAATTACGATCAGCTCAACAAAGCCCACAGTTACAACCAGATCAATGACGCGCTGCAGACATTTTCGGCCCAGCTGCAAAATACCGACCTTGGCTATACGATACTGGCGCGCATCAAGCCAGATACGTTTGCCTACCTGTTCACCGAACACAGTTTAAGCCAGATCAAGCAGCATATTGACAAACAATACCATCAGCTGGAAGAAAAACTGCAAAACAAGTTTAAAGATATGCAAACGTCTATTGCGATCTCAATGAGCGAATACGAAAAGGGTGAAAGCACCAAAAGCCTGCTTTCCAGACTGGATACCGCTCTGAATGAGGCCATGATCAAAACCGATAACAAAAAGATCGCCATCACCGGCCACGGCCACAAGGCGTTGTCCAAAGAGGAACGCATCGACCTCATCGAATACGCTTTTAACAATGACGGCTTCAATATCGAACTGCGCCCCATCCAGGACCTCAAAGAGGATAAAAAAAGCTTTCTGAAAGTCCTTGTTTATATCGTCGACCGGGAGGAAAACAGTTATTCCAAGCGGGAGTTTTTCTCTATTTTGTATGAAAAGGGGCTTGTGGCCGATTATAATAAAAAGGTTTTGGATAAAATCTGCAGCAGATACCGCATGATCAACCATAAAATCACGGCGATGGTGACGATTTCAAGCGATTTCATCGGCAGTCTGGACCATATACGCTGGCTTGGCAATAAACTCGAAGAACTCCGGCAAAACCCAAATATCAAAATCTGCTTTACCATAAAAGACGACGTCGCCCAGCAGGAAATCGACAAGATGATACAGTTTGCCAAACTGGTGTACCGCTTCGGGCATTATATCGCCATCAGCGGCTTTACGCTGGCACAGGAGAAGCTGACCTATCTGCAGCGCATCAAACCCCGCTTTATTATTGTCGATCAGGATTATGTGGAAAAACTGTATTTTGAGGATAAAAGCAGGGTCAAAGCCCTGCAGTTTATGATCAGCGAAGCCGGGGCTCAAACGATCATAGCATACGTCGATGATCCCAAGATGGTCACCTCCCTGCACGAGCTGGACGTACACTACCTGCTAAGTGCCAATTATAAAGGTGAATACTAAGGTTTGGCTTCCTTGATACTCACCCCTGCAGTATCGGGGCAAACGCTTTGGTCCCCACCG
>JBNJFE010000025.1:0-20107 GCA_051746505.1 Campylobacterota bacterium | reverse complement strand
TACGGCCCGCAAGGCTATTATGAAAATTACAAAACCATCGGCAAAGGCGGTGATTTCTATACCGCCGTTTCGGTATCGAATTTTTTCGGTGCCGCTATCGCGGAGGGAATTTACAAACAGATACAACAAAACATTTTGCCCGCATCATTCACGCTTGTAGAAATTGGCGCCCACCGCGGGTACCTGCTGTGTGATATGATCCAGTGGCTTTTTACCCGCGATCCTTCCCTTATCGGTTCCCTTGAATTCGCGATCGTCGAAAAACATCCCAAACTGATCCAGGAGCAAAAAAACTACATTCACAGCCGCTTTGGACAGGATGTGAACATCACGCACTACCGGGAGTTGACGCAGCTGCGAAGCCAGACCGTGGTGGCCGTGGCCAATGAGATTTTTGACGCGTTTGCGTGCGAACTGGTGTATGAGGACAGGATGTGTCACATCGACAGCCAGACACTGCATCCGTACTGGGTGCCAAATAACGATACCGCGATCAAAGCGCGGCAAAAGCGCTACGGTATAGACAAAGGCGAAGTGGCTCTGGGTTTTGAGGATTTTGCAAGCCAGCTTGCGGCTACGGGCCAGAGGGTGCATTTTATCACCTTTGATTACGGTCAGAAAGAAGCCAGAAACGATTTTTCCATACGCATTTACAAAGACCACAGGGTGTATCCCTTTTTTGAAAACGGCCTGGATATGTCCGCGCTGTATCAGCAAAGCGACCTGACGATGGATGTGCACTTTGGCCACCTCATCGGAGCTTTTGAAGATGAGGGATTTGCGCTCAAAGCATACAAAAGCCAGAGTGCCGCGCTGGTGGATTTTGGTATAATAGAGCTTTTAGAAATGTATGCGAAAAAAGCAAACCGCCAGGCATATCTGCAGCAAGCAGGCAAGATCAAAACCCTTTTAGCCCCCGATCAGATGGGCGAACGGTTTGCTATGGCATACTTTACGTACGAAGGAAACACCCATGCAGCTGAAAATAAATGAGATAGACAAAGAGTTTGAAGAAGGCATTACCATAGATCAAATCATGCAGCGCCTGCAGGTGCAGGACAAGGTCATGGCCGTAGCGGTCAATATGGAGATTGTCAAAAAAGACAAATGGAGCAGTTTCGTGCCCAAAGAGGGTGACGAGATAGAGATGCTGCATTTTGTGGGCGGTGGATAAGATGGAATCGATCCTCATTGTCATCTTATCCGCGATTGCGATCGCGACCATACTCAACGTAATTTTACGCCGTTTTAACGTTCCCACCATCATCGGCTATATCTTCACCGGCGCGATGATTGCGTATATGTTTGATCTTGGCAGCGCCCACAACGGCGAGCTGGCCCATATCGCCGAGTTTGGGATCGTGTTTTTGATGTTTACCATCGGGCTGGAAATCTCTTTTGCGCACTTAAAGAGTATGAAATACGAAGTTTTTGTCAACGGCGCGGTACAGGTACTGCTTACTGCCGCGGTCGTCTTTGCCATCGCGCATTTTGGGTTTGGGCAGGAGATAAAATCAAGCATCATCATCGGTGCCGCCATCGCGCTGTCATCCACTGCAATCGTGCTCAAAGTCCTCAATGAAAGCGGCAAGATCAACAGTGAGTTTGGCAAACGTTCTCTGGGGATACTGCTGTTTCAGGATATGGCCGTCGTACCTATCTTGCTGATGATTACCATCTTTGCCTCAGATGACAGTTCGCTTGGGCAGTTGATGACAACTACGCTCATTAACGCCGTTATCGCGCTGCTTATCCTGTATATCCTGGGCAAATACGTGCTTGAGAGGGTGCTGAAACTGGTTGCTGACAGCAACGAAATCTACATGGGCGCGATCTTACTGATCGTGGTGGGCAGCTCCTACATCGCCCACGCTTTCGGGTTTTCCTATTCGCTGGGGGCGTTTATCGCGGGGATGATGATTGCCGAGACCAAATACCGCCACCAGATTGAAGCTGACCTGATCCCGTTTCGCGATATCCTGCTTGGGCTGTTTTTTATCACCATCGGTATGCAGATCGATTTTAGCACCCTTGGGCAAAACATTTACGGTATCCTTGGCTTTCTGGTCACGATCATGACGATGAAGGCGCTGCTGATCTTTGCGATCGTACGCGTCAGTTCGCAAAAGCGCACCGCCATCAAAACGGCGATGGCGCTGTCGCAGATCGGGGAGTTTTCTCTCGCGATTGTCGCCCTGGCCAATTCAAACGGCCTGCTGGAACCTTCAACGGTACAGGTACTGATCGTGACAGTCGTGCTGTCCATGATCATCACGCCTTTCATCCTCAACCACATCAGCAAGCTTGCCGATATTTTCGCCAAAGAAAGCACGCCGGAGGATTTGATCATCCAAAGTGCGGGATACAGAAACCACGTTATCGTCTGCGGCTACGGCAATACCGGCCAGGATATCGTCAAGCGTCTTGAGAAACAAAGCATTCCCTACGTCATCATCGAAATCGACCTGAAGCTGGTCGAACAGGGCAAGGCCGAGGGCCGCAATATCGTCTTTGGCAACGCGGCCCAGAAAACGGTACTGGAAAATGTGGATATAAAAAACGCGTCCAGTATCATCGTAGCTATTGACAACTTCGCCAAACTACAAATGGTCGTGGAAATCGTTCATCAAATCAGACCCGGGATCGACGTGGTTGCCAGGGTCGAAAACCAGATGCAAAAAGAAATTCTTGGCAATTTTCACCTCAAACACGTCGTCAGCAATTCAGCGGTCATGGCCGATCTGCTTGTGGATGAGGCGCTTAGCTGCAAGCTTTCATCGTAAAATAAAAGCAGTTCCACCCGTTACTGTGGTCATACGCAAGCTTGGTGTCATGCAGCTGTAATATCGTATCGCACAGATACAATCCAAGGCCAAGCCCCTTGCTGCCGCTTTCTTTGACAAAAGCTTCGATATAGTGTGCCAGAGGCTTGTCAAGGGGCGGAGCTTTGGAATAAATCCTGACCTGGCCGTTTGCGGCTTCAATACGCACGCCTCCCACAGAATGTTTCTGCGCGTTTTCCAGCAGGTTTTTAAGCACGATCATCAACATCTCTTCATCGGCGTATATCTCAAAATCTCTGATATCTTCTACAAACTGCGCCTCTGTGAAAAAAAGCCGTTTGGTATTGTCGTAAATTCGCCCGAAGCGGTGCTTTTTCTTTCGAATCACGGACGTTTTTGCTTTTTCCAGGGTCGCGATATTTTTCACGATCGTATCCATGCGCGAAAACACGTTTTTCAAAAGCTGCTTATCGCTTGAATCTTCCAGCAGTTCCACCGCGATCTTGCCTTTGGCGATGGGGGTTTTGAGTTCATGCATAAAGTTTTTCATAAACAGGTTTTTAGACTCTATCAGCGAATCGATATTGGCAATGGCCCGGTCAAAACTCTGCGCGATCATACCGATCTCATCTTTTTGGTCCATCCCGACCTTAACGGTCGTATCCCCCCTGCCAAACTGCACGATCTTTCGCTGCAGCCGTTTCAGCGGCCACAGCTTTTTTAAAACCATAATATACAAAGTTATAAAGGTTGCCAAAAACACAAACAGCAAAATAGAAGCGATGTAGATATTATATGATTTTGGTTTCATATCCTGCAGCATCAGGTTATAGCCGCGTTCTTGTATATAAATATAATAGTCATCTTCATAGACAAAAACACGCACCCGTGAATCAAACTGTTCGCGAAAAAAGATCACTTCGCCCTCTTTTAAAACACGCAGCGCTTTTTTATCTTTCTGCACGGGTTTGACGGTATATTTATCATACAGCATTTGCAACTGCTCTTTTTTAGGAAGAAACTGTAAGCCCGAGAGAAAGCCGTTGGAGATAAGCTGGTAGCGGTTTTCCTGCTGCATTTGGAAGTTTTTGCGGTCATAATGCAAAAACAGCAAGAAAGCCGCGACGATGATCAAAACCGCCAGGGTAAAAACAAGATGAATAAATGCGGTTATGGAGATGTTTTTCATCATATTGTTTGCTTAGGTGTACAGTGCATACCCTATACCCCGGATCGATTTGATAAATTTTCTGCTGTCATCGATCGCGGCCAGTTTATTGCGCAGCCTGGAAATGATCACGTCGATGTTTTTCAGACTGCTGCTGTCGTCTATATGTTCACTGGCATAGATAAACTCTTCTCTTGAAATCGCGCTGTTTTCACGGCTTATCAAGAGGGAGAGAATATCAAATTCGGCCAGGGTTAATTCCAATATATGCCCTTGGAACTTGATGGTATTGTCAAAAATTTCAAAGAGATTAGTATGTTTGCTGCTGTCCTGGCTGCTGCCGGCTCTGCGCCGCAGTACCGATTTGATTCTTGCTTCCAACTCACGCGGGTCGTAGGGCTTTGGCAGATAATCATCCGCGCCTCTGTCTAAGCCCATAACCTTGTCGAGTATATCATCCCTTGCTGAGGAGATAATAATGGGTATATCCGATTTTTCCTTGATCTTGCCGATGACTTCCAACCCGTCCATTTCAGGCAGGGTCAAATCCAGTATCACCAGGTCATATTCTTTTTGCGTCAACTGCGAAAGCCCGATATAGGGACTTTCACAATTATCAACCTCAATATCAAATGGTCTGAGGTAGCGCACGATGACATCGGCAAGTTCTAAGTCGTCTTCAATCATCAATACCCGTATCACGGCTTACTCCACGATCTGCATGAAGGTTTGTCCGTAGCGGTTGATAAAGACTTTCTTTTTACCTTCATAGCGCTGCAGTGCCGTTTGCAAATCATCCATGCCCGTAATTTCAAAGCTCTCAATCTGAATGATCACGTCACCGGGTTTAAACCCGAGCTTTTCAGCCTGGCTTCCCGGATCCACATCAGCTACCAGCACCCCCTCTATATTTTCGGGCAGGCGGTATTTTTGCGCCAGGGTAGAGTCAATGGAACTTAGCTGCAAGCCTTTTGCAAGTGCCGTGGTCAGATTGGGCCCGGAGGTTTCACGGTCGATGAGTTCCAGCATCGTCGCTTTGTTTTTGCCTTCGCGTTCATACTCGATCTGAATCTTTTGCCCGGGCTGATAAGAACCGATTTTACGCGACAGATCCGATGCGTCCTCAACGGCTTCACCGTCAACGGCGTAGATAAGATCGCCCCGTTTCAAACCTGCCTTATCCGCGGGCGAGCCGGGTTCTATATCCATAACAAGCGCGCCGTTTGTATGGTCATACATCGACTTGGCTTCTTTCTGGACATCCTGAATCGATACGCCCATATAGCCGCGTTCAATCGTTCCGTATTTGGCCAGCTTGTCAACGATATTCTGCACCATCGCAGCGGGAATGGCAAAACCGATTCCGTTGTTGCCGCCGCTTCTGGTCAAGATCGCGCTGTTAATACCGATCAGCACACCTCTGCTGTCTATCAGCGCGCCCCCTGAGTTGCCGGGGTTGATAGAAGCATCCGTCTGGATAAAATCCTCATACCGGTTGATACCCACCTTATCGCGGTTGGTTGCCGATATGATCCCCTGAGTTACGGTTTGTCCGACACCGAAGGGATTGCCGATTGCAAAAACGACATCACCGATTCGCAAATCTTCATTTTTTGCGATGGTTGCTGGCTGCAGATTGTCTGCATCTATCTGAATCAGCGCCAGATCGCTTTCTTTGTCGGTGCCTACTATCTTGGCTTCATACTCTTTGTCGCTGCCCCCGAGGGTCACGACGATCTCATCGGCGTCCTGGACTACGTGGCTGTTGGTAACGATGTGACCCTCTTTGCTCAAGATCACCCCGCTTCCAAGCGAGCGCTGTACTCTTTCTTTTGGAAAGGCGTCCTTAAAATCCTTGCCGAAAAACCGCTTAAAGAACGGATCGTCAAACATTTGTCCAAAGGGACTGGAGGAAAATGACGTCTTGGTTGTTTTCTGTGTCGAAATATTTACCACAGATGCCATCGCTTCTTTTACGCTGTTGTGATAAGAAGCGATTACGTTATTTTCCTGCGCGTCCACTCTTTTTGCCTGTTTTTCGGGATGGATAAAATCAATATCTTGCGCCAGCGTCGATACGGTGATCAATGCCGCGCTCAAAAGTATTTTAATTGTCATGAACTCTCCTTTCACCGTGTATTATAACGCTGCATAATTAATACGGCGTAAATCAAGGGTTAATCATTAGTAAACCCTAAAGCGTTAAACAATCAGCATCCCGTCTCCGTAGCTAAAAAACCGGTAGCGCTGCCGTACGGCTTCCTCATACAGCCTCAGGCAGGTTTGTATTCCGACGAAGGAAGCCACCAGCATCAAAAGCGTGGATTTTGGCAGGTGAAAATTGGTCAGCAGATGATCCACCCGCAGCGGCGGATTGCCCGGATGCAAAAACAGGTCGCACTGCCCTTTTGCCCTTTTGGTTCTGGCGTAATACTCCGCCGTTCTGGTTACAGTGGTACCGATAGCGGTGATTTTAGCATCTGAGTCCAGCAGCGCCTGCGCACCGGGACCGATCTCGTAATACTCACTGTGCATAGGATGGTCGGTTATTTTGTCCGCCTGGACGGGTTTGAAAGTTCCCGCGCCCACATGCAGGGTTACAAACCGTGTTTCATACTCTTTTTGCAGCCGCTCATACATCGCCTCATCAAAATGCAGCGACGCGGTGGGAGCCGCGACCGCGCCCTGTCTGGCCGCAAAGACGCTTTGGTATTCTTTTTCGTCGCTTTTGTCATCGGGCCGGTCGATATAAGGCGGCAGGGGTACGTGGCCGATTATCTCAAGCACGCTTGCCAGGGCGTAAAAATCCAGCCGCCTGTTTTCTTGCCAAAAGCTGACAATGCGCGTACCGCCGGGCAAAAGCTCTTCAACAACGGCACAAAGCCCGTTGTCAAACAGCAGTTTGGCCCCTTTTTGAACCCGTCCTTTAATCATCACTTCAAAAAGCGCTTGGCCTACGGGGGTATTGACCAAAAGCTCGACTTTGCCGCCGCTTTCTTTTCTACCGTGTATTCTGGCTTTGATCACCTTGGTATCATTCAGCAATACGGCACTGTCATTTGGCAGGTATTCAAAAAAACGGGCAAAGGTTGTGTGCGTGATCCTGTCACGCTCCCTGTCATACACTAAAAGCCGCGCGCTGCTTTTTGGCTCGGCCGCGCGTTTGGCGATCAATTCCGGGGGCAATTCGTAATCATAACTGCCACTCAGCGCCGGATCAAGACTCACTGCCGCTTTCCTCGGTCTTTGGCTTTGGATTTTCGGGATTGATCATCTTCGCAATCCAGATAGAAACCCCATACAGCAGGATCATAGGCCCAGACATCAGCATCTGCGTAATCACATCCGGCGGAGTCAAAATCGCTGAAATGATAAAGATAAAAATCACGGCGTATTTAAAAAAGCCCTTGAGCGACTCATCGGTCACCAAGCCGATCGTTGCTAAAAAGAACGTGATCACAGGCAGTTCAAAGCTCAGGCCAAAGCCTATCATCAACTTGGTAAAAAAGCCTACGTACTCATTGATCTTTGGCGCCACGTTGACCAGGGTATTACCGAAATTAACCAAAAACTCAAAGCCAAAGGGTACGACGATATAGTACGCAAACGCCGCGCCCATCACAAACATCAGCGTGGCAAAAAAGGTAAAAGGCACGATGAATTTTTTTTCATTGGCATACAGCCCCGGGGCGACAAACAGCCACAACTGCCAAAAGATCATGGGCAGCGAAATGATAAAGGCGGTAAAAAAACTTACCTTCAAAGCGGTGAAAAATGCTTCGGGTACGCCTGTTGCGATCATACTGGCCTGTTCGGGCAGAACCGCTTTTAAAGGTTTCATCATCCACTCTAGTATGGGTTCATAAAAATAAAAAGATATCACAAACATCACGATCACGGTGATGATAATATAGCCTAAGCGTTTGCGCAGTTCGGCGATATGGGGTTTAATATCTTCAAGCATTGTCATCCTTTTTTATACTGTCTATCTTTTTACCGCTTTCATACTTTTTCTCAAAGTTTTTTTCACTTTTTTCGACCTCTTTGACACTGTCTTCAAGCTCTTTGGTCACATCCAGTTTCTTAAAATCATCGATGCTGGCCGTTGCTTCATCAAGATGCTTTTTGTAACTCATCGCCTCATCTTTGAGATCTGCGATTTTGAGTTCATTGTCAATCGTTGATTTTGCCTCGCTGAGGCCGCCTTTGATCTTTTTGAAAAACTTGGCCGTCTCTACCATCGCCGTTGGCAGTTTTTCCGGCCCTAAAAACATAATAGCGATCACTGCAACCAGCAGCAGTTCTGCCAAACCCATTCCAAACATCTGTGCTACTCCTGTTATTTTGTAAACTGCATCCTCAAATAGGTACATTGGAGGCATTTTCAATAATCGGGTATTATACCTTGTATCACTTTAAAAGGTAAAGCGCTAATTCATCAGCCAGGCAAAAGTTTGGATTATAATACCGGCTGCTTTTTTTTATAAGTTTTCCTTTTTGTTCCAAAAACCGTGCGCGCCGCGTGGTCTTTTCATCTGCGGGCACAAAACCCACTTTGCTTCGAAGCCCAAGAAAGAGCCGTTCGATCTCTCTGTCTTTCTTGCTTAACTCCTCAATTTGCCCCCCAAAGGGATCGGCGATATAGCTTTCAATATCCGCGGTGTTATACACCCGCCGCCGCCCGTCAAAGCCGATAGCCCCCGCGCCGATGCCAAGATAGGGTTCATACTGCCAGTAGCCCAGGTTGTGCAGGCTCGGATTGCCGAAATTTGAAATCTCATACTGTTTGTACCCCTTTGCTTCAAGTATATCCGCAATCATGTGAGAAAACCTGTCCTCAGGCAGCGTTATCCCCTCAAGAGCGGTGCCTTTTTCGATGGTGAGTTCATACGCGCTAATATGATCGGTAGCAAAAGAGGCAAAGATTTGCAAATCTTCTTGCAGCAGTTGCACCGTATCAAGGGGCGTATTATAGATCAGATCGATACTGACGCGCTTAAAAATCCCCTGTGCCGTTTTGATCGCCTCTTTGGCCTTTTGGGGGCTGTGGGAGCGGTTTAAATATTTCAGTTTATCCTTATCAAAGCTTTGTACGCCCAGACTGATCCGGTCTACGCCAAATCCTTTCATCGCCTCCATCCATGCCGCGTCCGCGCTGCCGGGATTGGCTTCAACCGTAATCTCTTTGATACGGGGCGTATCAAGCAGCGAAAAAAGCGGCGTATACAGCTTGGCATCCACACTGGAGGGGGTGCCGCCGCCGATAAAAACCGTATCAATGCGCTTGCTGCAAAGCGCGGCTTCAAGCTGCGTATACAAGGCTTGAAAGTAGCGCTTTTGCAGATGAAACTTATCCACATAGGAGTGAAAAGAGCAGTAGCTGCACTTGCTGTCGCAAAACGGGATGTGGATATACAGAAGCATTTTTTAATCACTTTTTGAGTAAAATAGTAGCAAAAACAGGGTAATAAACAGGTTGAAACGGTGCCCTTGAATACAAAGCAGGAGAATATATGGAAAAAAGGTACAGGCCAAATGTCGCGGCTATTGTCCTTTCTTCAAAATATCCCGAAAAATGCGAATTTTTTCTTGGCAAACGCAGTGATTTAAACAACGTTTGGCAGTTTCCTCAAGGCGGTATAGATGAGGGGGAAGAGCCAAAGGACGCACTTTTCAGGGAACTACAGGAAGAAATAGGCACCAACGCAGTAGAGATTATCGCCAGTTATCCCGACTGGATCAAATACGATTTTCCGCCTATCATCGCCAAAAAGATGTATCCTTTTGACGGGCAGGTACAGCGGTATTACCTCGTCCGGCTCAAAAGCGGCGCAAAAATCGATCTGGACACCCACGAACACGTGGAGTTTGAGGATTATACATTCAGTGATTTAAGCGAAGTGGTCAAAACCACCACGCATTTTAAAAAGCCGGTATATAAAAAAGTTTTAAAATATTTTCAAAAAGAGGGTTTTATTTAATGAAGATCGTACAGAAATTCGGAGGTACCAGTGTCGGCAACCTCGACCGTATCGAAACGGTCGCTAAAAGAGTGGCGCAGACCAAAGCAGACGGCCATGATGTCGTCGTCGTGGTTTCGGCCATGAGCGGGGAGACTAATAAACTCATCGAATACGCGGGCCATTTCAGTCCCAACCCTTCAAAAAAAGAGATGGATCTGCTGCTGAGTTCGGGTGAGCGCGTCACAAGCGCCCTGCTTTCTATTGCGCTGAACCAGATGGGCCATGAGGCCGTAGCCATGACCGGACGCGAAGCGGGTATTTTAACCGACAGCGCGCACACCACCGCGCGCATCAGCAACATCGACCCAAATCCAATGGACGGCGCGCTCAAAGAGGGCAAGGTCGTGGTCGTAGCCGGTTTTCAGGGCATCAGCAGCGACGGCAAGGTCACCACGCTTGGCAGAGGCGGCAGCGACCTCAGCGCCGTAGCGATCGCCGGCGCGCTGCAGGCGGACCTGTGTGAAATCTACACCGACGTTGACGGCATTTACACCACCGACCCCCGCATCGAACCAAATGCCAAGAAGATGAAGAAAATAAGCTATGACGAAATGCTTGAGCTGGCAAGCCTGGGCGCCAAGGTGTTGCAAAACCGTTCGGTCGAACTGGCAAAAAAGCTGAATCTAAACCTGGTTGTCCGCAGCAGTTTCAACCAAAACGAGGGAACACTTATCACAAAGGAAGAGAGTATGGAGGAAGTATTAGTCAGCGGCGTGGCACTTGACAAAGACCAGGCCAGAGTGGATTTAAAAGGCGTAACCGACGAACCCGGCATCGCTTCAGCAATTTTTAAAGCCCTGTCAAAAGAGCAGATCAACGTGGACATGATCGTACAAACCATCAGCAAAGACGGCGCGACATCCCTTGATTTTACCGTGCCTCAAAGCCAGCTGGAAACGGTCAAAAACATTATGAAAAGTTTCAGCCAAAGCATCAAAGATATCGAGTACAACGATGAAATCGTCAAAGTCTCCATCGTTGGCGTGGGTATGAAAAACCACAGCGGCGTAGCATCCAAAGCCTTTGAAACGATGGCGAATGAAAATATCAATATCCAGATGATCAGCACCAGCGAGATCAAAATCTCCATGGTCGTGGATAAAAAATACGGAGAGTTAGCCGTGCGTGCCCTGCACAGCGCGTATGATCTGTAATGCAGCAAGCCCTGATTGACTGGACGCGAAACTATATCCGCGGGACCCATCCCATGAGCTGGATGGAAGAGCGCATATTTGAGTGGGGGCCTATTGCCACCAACTGCCTGCAAAAGGTGCTGGAGGGCAAGACGATTTTGCTTTTGACCGATGAGGATTCCAAGTGGCTGCAAGAGTATATCCCCAAAAAGATCAACGATCCCTCGCTGGGCCGCCCCCTGATCCCGCTGTATCCGCTGAAACAGATTTATCCAAACATAGACAACATCAGAAACAGCGATGATATAGAGGTGATGAACGATATGCTCTCCATCTCTTTTGAGGGCGGGTATTTTATCTGGTATATCGGCCGAAGCGACCATCCCTATACCAGGATCGCTTTTAGAGACGATGAAAATTTTCTGTGGGTATTCAACGACGAGATTCAAAGCGCGTTTAACCTCAAAAGCTACGATAAAGATTGCGATATCAAGCTTTTAGAACTCTTCCGGCTGTTTAACGATTCTATCGACGCGGCTCTTTTTGGGGAGTTTTAAGCGATGTATTCGCATCTGGTCATCTGCAGCGATTTTGCAAACAAGATAGCCCGACTGAAGCAAAACGATTGCGAATTTGTTACCATCGACCGCGATGAAATCCTCATCGATGACGCCAAACTGGCGATTGAAAAAGCCCACATCAGCAGCGAAAAACAAAAATGTATCATTATCTGCGCGCCCAAATTCTCCGAAATCGCGCAGAACAAACTGCTCAAGGTCATAGAAGAACCGCCCGGAAACGTGGTGTTTGTTTTACTTGGCAAAAGCAAATCATCCTTTTTGCAAACGATCCTTTCGCGGCTGCCTGTTGTCAACGAGTATCAAAGAAGCACGCAAAAGGCCATCCCCGCCATCGAAAAAATCGACCTGGCATACGTGTACGACCTTCTTACCGCCAACAAATTCATCAAAGCAGCAGAAGCCAAAGAGATTCTTGAAAGCCATATGACCGCGGCTTTGCAAAACAGGGCTTTTGTGTTTGATCAAAAAGATTACGAACAGCTTCAGCGCCTGGTCAAACTCCTTGATCTGGGTTCCCCGGCCAGATGGGTGCTTTCTACGGCGATGCTGCAGCTGCTACAGATCAAGGCAAAAACGCAAAAGGCAGACAGATGAGAATAAAAAAAGTAGATTTTGACCTTCCCGCTTTTTTGCGCGAATGCGACGTCGACAGCGGCGGGATCGCCATCATGTCCAAAAAGGGAGAGGTACACACTTTTCATATCACAGATATCAGATGCGGCGCGGCCAATATCTTAAAACAGGACGCCCTGAGCAAGGGAGCTGATTTCGCGCTGCCCTATGGTACCATCGAATGTCAAAACAGCAAAAAAGAGGGGGTGCTTATCGGAACAAGCGCGCAGCTGCAAAAACTGGCACAGGGGTTAAAAGCCCAGCCCTACGGCCTCAAAGATATTGGCGCACAGCTGCAGCTGTTTTTAAAGCATACACGGTTTCTGTTCAAAATCATGGGCGTTGTCAACACCAACCAAGACAGTTTCAACCCCGGCAGCCGCTTTCAGGGCAGTGACGCAATACGCCAAATTGAAACCATGATCGCCGATGGAGCCGATATCATCGATCTTGGCGGCGTCTCCAGCCGCCCGGGCAGCAAACCGGTGCCGGTTGCAAAAGAACTTGCCAGGGTCACCCCCGTAATCGATCTGATCAAAAAGCGAAGGCTGCAAGAAAAGGCGGTGTTTAGTATCGATACCTTTGTCCCCGAAGTCGCTGAACACGCCCTTGAAAACGGCTTTGGTATCGTCAATGACATCACCGGCCTCAGCGATGAAAGAATCGGGCGTTTGTGCGCCAAATACGGCGCGAAACTGTGTATCATGCATATGCAAAACGATCCTTCTACCATGCAGCAAAACCCCCGCTATGAAGACGTGATCCTGGAAGTGGAGGATTTTTTCCATGCCCGGCTGCAAAAAGCATACGATTGCGGACTGCGTACAAACGATATCATATTAGACGTGGGAATCGGTTTTGGCAAAAGCTTAGAACACAATCTTACCCTGCTCAACAGCCACACCCATTTTCAAAAGTTTGGCTGCGAACTGCTGGTGGGTGCCAGCCGCAAATCCATGATCGACAAGATCCACCCAAGCAGCGTCAGCCAGCGTCTGCCCGGCACCCTGGCAGCCCACATCAAAGCTTACCAAAACGGCGCCAATATCATCAGAGCCCATGATGTCAAAGAGCACCGGCAGGCTTTTGACGTTTTGCAAGCGATTGAAAAACAGACGATACCGTAGTAATTATCTTTGCCAAAGAAGGATAAAATGGTATAATTATTTCAAAAAAGTCTCAGCGATGAAAAATATGAAAAACATTCTCACAACCCTGCGTAACCTTAATATTTTGTACGCAGAAGATGACAAAACCACCAGAGACAATACGGTCAAAACCTTAGAGCTGCTTTTTAACGAAGTTGTCACGGCAAAAGACGGAGTACAAGCGGTTGAACTGTTTCAAACCCATCAGATCCATATCGTTTTACTTGATTATAAGATGCCAGGCTATGACGGCTTTGAAGTAGCCAGGGCTATCAGAGACACCGACGCCAAGACTCCCATTATCATCGCCAGTGCCTACAGCGACAAGGAAAACGAACTCAAAACCGCTGGCATCAACCTGATCAAATATATCCAAAAGCCGCTGCAATACGACAGCCTTACCGTCGCGCTGGAAGATTCGATCACCTCGCTGCAAAACAGCCACAAACTCAACGTCGCCCTGGCAGAAGATTGTTACTATGATTTTGCGGGCAAGCGCTTTTATAAAGGCGAAAAACAGATAAAACTTTCAAATTACGAAATCAAGTTTCTTGAAACCCTGCTCAAGGAACGCGGCCGTATCGTCAAAAAAAGCGACGTCTGGCAGCGGGTCTTTGGCTACGAATCACGCACCAACACCCTGCGCAACATGGTGTACCGCCTCAGGAAAAAAATCGGCGGCGATATTATCCACACCGTCAAAGATATCGGCTACCTCATCCGCTAATAAGCGTTCACGCGTCTTTTCAGGCGCCTAAGAGCGTCTTTGTCCACCTCTTTGGAATACCGCAGTTTTACATACTCGTCAGCGATCTCCCGGAGATTTTTATCCCCGCTTTGTTGTAAAAAGGTATGCAGCGACTGGCGCTTATCCCAGTGCTGCCCTTTTTTGGCCGCTTTTTTTAACAGCTTTTGCATCAGGCACTGCAGCTTGTCTTTGCATCCGCGCCCCTTGATGAGAATAAAAAAAAGCACCCCGACAACGCCCAGCCCGAGTATACTTCCCACAAAACGCATCAAAAACCCCTGATCGCTGCGAAGGGCTTCAAAAAAACTGTTTTGGGTCAGGTAGTTATAATACAACACCCATTTTTGCAGCTTGTACTTGATGTAATTCAGCCACAGATAGCTGCGGCTGTTTTGTGACAGTGCCTGCGCGCTTTGTTCGTCGCTGCTTGCAGCCATCGTCGTAGCATCGACGCGCACCCATCCGCGCTTTGGCAGATAGACTTCGCTCCAGGCGTGCGCATCTTTTTGTCTGATAACGTAGTAATCTTCTATCTTGGCTTCCTCTTTTGCCAGGTATCCCGTTACCACCCTGCTTGGCAGGTCAAAAATTCTGGCTGCGGTGGCAAAAGCGGAGGCAAAATGCACGCAGTAGCCTTTTTTGCGCTCAAAAAGAAACGAATCGGCAAAATCGTTGTTGTCAAAATCCGGCGGATTGAGCGTGTATTGCAAACCTGCCCGCCCAAAGAGCGTTTTCAATGCTTCAAAACGCTCCTGCGGGCTTTGATCCAGATACTTTTTTGCCGCCTCCTGCAGTTTTTGATTGGCTTCTTTATCAAAAGCTTTTGCTTTTTGGGGGACGTTTCCAAAAGCTTGAAACTCCTGGGCCGATCGCAGTGAATAGCGTTTTTGTTCCACCACCTTTTCCTGAGCGTAAATAGTATACGCGCTGCTGCGTTTTGCCTTTTCAATCGCATCCAGCGGATAATCAACGCTGTAGATATATTCTTGAAAATGGGGCTGCAAAATAATATCGTATGCAAGCAGGTCTTGTGTTTTTTCCAGCGGCTTGGGGGTAAACGCCACCTCTTCCTCGCGCCATGAGGTGGCGTTTTTTTCATACATGACGCTGCCTCTGAGATACAGCGGGGTTTTCACGCTGCCCTGCGTGATTTCAAGTTCCATCACTTTGCGCTGCGAAAGCACGTTTAGCGCGCGGCTGCCCGTATACATCGTCCCGTCATGCCCCGCTACGGCACTCTGGCTGTCTGAAAAACCAAAATCCCCCCGCTCAAAAGAGATTCTTGGAAAAAACAAAAACAATACCACAATAAGCGGAACGGATAACATAAAGATTTTCAAAGTAACCTTTACCGCCGCTGCCGGGGTGGTACGCATCTGATACAGCAGTATCAGCGCTGCCAGCAAAAAGAGTTCAAACACCGTATAAAACAGCGCCACGATAGAGGTGTGAAAAAACAGCCAGAGCGCAATCAGCAAAAACGGCGTAATGAGCAGGTAAAAATTGATCTTGCCGCTAAGCAGCTGCGCGGCGGCTGCTACCAGCAACAGCGAAAGAATAATCTGGACAAACGCTTTTAGCGTGGTGATGTTTTCTACCCCGATAAAACCCGCCAAAAGCCCCACGCACAACAGTCCAATACCCAAAACAGGCATTTGCAGCTTTTTTTTGTCAACGATCAGCGCCGCTGCGGCCAGGAGCATAAACACCTGCATGGGCAGATGCAAGAGAAAAAACACCGGAAGCGACGTCACCCCTAAAGCGATCAGCAGCAGGGTTTTTTGATCAGTAAAGTGCCAGTTTTTCCAAGATCGCATAAGTATCCTCTTTTTTGCTGCTGTAATGCCGCGTCTTCAGACGCACTTCATACGCTATGTGCGCACTGCTTGCCTGCAATACCCACAAACATATCTGGCTTAAACGCTGCTCGACGCTTCCCGGGATGGTTTGAAAATCAAAGATAAGCTTGATATCATCTTTGCTGTAGGTAAAACGCTTGCTCATAGGCTCACCTTTGGCGACGGAGGGCCAGTGAACGGTGGAAAGTTTTTCTCCCTGTTCATAGGGCTTTAAATCGTCAAAACTCTCCAGCTGCCCGTACCGTGCCAACTGCCTGTAAAACTCTTTTTTCAAATCCCTGCCGGCGGGTTTGGGATAAACGATATACTCTGTGTCAACTTGCAGATATTTACCAAAGCGGATATGCCCGAAAGGAAAATAGCTTTGAAGCCACAGACGGCGTATCCGGGCCTTTCCCCTTTTCTCAAACCGTTTTGTAAGAAACAGCGTTTTTTGCTCCATTGCCCGCAGCGTGCCGATACGGCGCTTTTCAAGGTACAGATCATAACTGTCGCTTGAAGAGCTACCAAAGAGGGTAAAGTACAGTTTCGCGTCGCGCCCGGCAAACACCGCTTTTGATGCAAGAGCCTCTGCCCGCACGGGCAGGATATTGAGCCGTCCGACCAGGCAGCTGGTTCCTGCCAGGGCAAACAGGACAAACAAAACGATATAAACTATATTGTAATTGTGCATATACGCTTGCAAAAACAGTCCGAAAAAAACCGCGATGATAAACAGGAAGTATTTTGTCGGCTTAGATTTCAGCGACCTGTTAAATTCTATGAAGCGCTTTACGTATCGCATCAAAAATTTCAACATCATCGGATTTGGCTACCACCCTGTGGCTAAGCACATACGGCATCACCGCATCCACGTCCGCGTCAATCACGAAATCGCGCTTGTGCACGTACGCCCAGCCTTTGGCTACGCCAAGCAGCTGCTTGGCCCCTCTGGTTGAGAGGCCGTATTCAAACATGCCGCTTTGTCTGGTAAAATCGGCCACATCCAAAATATACTCGATCACGGCGTCATCGCAGTAAACGGTTTTGACCCCTGCGCTCAACGCATCCAGCTGCTTTGCGGTGATACTGCCCAGTCCACTGACTTCGCCGCCGGTTAAAATCTTTTTTTCCGCTTCCTTGGTGGGGTAGCCGATGCTCATAGAGATACTGAAACGGTCCAGCTGCGAAATAGGCAGCGCGAAGGTGCCGTTTTCTTCCAGCGGATTTTGTGTAGCCATGACAAAAAAGTTCTCATCCAGCTTATAACTGACGCCTTCTACGCTGACCTGGCCCTCTTCCATCGCTTCAAGCAGCGCGCTTTGGGTTTTGGGCGTGGTACGGTTGATCTCATCGGCTAAGATGCACTGACTGAAAATCGGGCCCTTTTTAAAATGAAACCGCGAAGCGGCGCTGTCAAAATAGTTTACGCCCACGATATCGCTTGGCAGCATATCGCTGGTAAACTGAATCCGTTTAAACTTTAGCCCCAGCACGTCGGCAAATGTTTTGGCAAGCGTTGTTTTTCCCACTCCGGGAATATCTTCGATCAAGATATTGCCGCCTGAGAGAAAAGACGCAAGCGCGAGTTTGATATTGTGTTCTTTGCTCTGAACGGCTTTTTCTATCTCTGAAATGATAAAATCTATGACCACGCGGTGCCTTTGTTTCTTGGGAAATGTATACACGATTATATCGATTTTTTTTAATTTTTGGATAATATTAGAAGTATGAAAGAAGATTTTATCGACATCAACCGGATCAATTTGGCAAGCTTTTTGGGATGCAGCGGCTGCAGTCGATGCTGTGACGGGTCGCAGTTTCTCTTTGCCCCGCTGTTTCTCAGCGATATCGCCGATACGTACCGCTATTTTCCCATTGTTTATATCAAACTCGGCCCTATTATGCGCCTGGTCTTTCTTCTGGCTTCTAAAAAAGGCTGCCCCTACCTTAACGCAGAGGGAAACTGCGGCATTTACCAAAACAGACCCCACGCGTGCAGGATTTATCCCTTTTCCCCCTATAAACGCTCAATCTACCTTGACACCTCCTGTCCGGGAGTGGGGATGCAGGGCTGGCTTATAGCCGCAAACGGCGTGATGGCAAAGCAGTTTTGGCACCCGCGCCTGCTGGACAGTGACGCCAGGTTCTGGCAGACGCAGCGCTTTATCGACAGAAAAACAAAATGGCGCAGACTTGGCAGGTTTGAGGGGTTTGCTCTGTATCACGCCACGGGTTCAAGCCGCTATGACGCCATGATCCGATACTCACAGCGCCACCTGAAACATTACCCTATTTCTTAAAAAACTTTTCGTTTTCGGGATTGGAGGCAAAAACGTTCATCGAGCGCTCTTGATGTTCTTGCTGCTGCTGTTGCACCTGGCTTGGCTTTTGCGTGGGTGCCGGAGCCATATTGATAGCGATGGCTTTGTCATCAAGCGAAAGTTGCAGGATCGAGCCCAAAGGCATCCGTACGATTGAGCCGAAATTATCCTCTCCAAAGCCCGCTTCAAAAACAAGCATTTCGTTTTCGATAACGGCCGTTTGCAGGGTGTAGCCACCCAGGATAAAATATGACGGGTCCCGCAGTTGCAGGCGTTCAGGCAGCGGCGGATCAAATTCAACCGCCTTCATATCCGCAAGCAGCCCAAACTCGGTTTCACTGTCAACCAAAAAGCCGATAATATTGGCCAGATTGATCTGCATGATTTTTTTGAAATCTTCACTGTTTACAATGTTAAAATACATCCGTTTTCCTTCTTTATTTGAAACTTCGGCAAAATGACAAACCCTGCCAGCGCGTTCATCACAGCCATTTTTTGAAAATTTTGCAAGTCGTCCAGGGCTATATCGGCAGGTTGCAGCCGCTTTTGATCCAAAAGCCTGGCCCGTTGCGTACCTTGTAGCAGCGGCGTTTTGGGCGTGTGCCAAACCCTGCCGTCGTAAAAAGCGACATTGGCAATCGAAGTATCGGTTACCATGTTGTTTGTAACCATCAAGATTTCATCACGCCCCTGCTTGAGCGCATCGATAGCGCTTCTGTCGCAGTATTTATACGCATACTCTATCCGGGCAGTAACGGGAGTGACACAACGGATGGGAGAAAAAGCGTACGAACTTGTTTCGACGTCTCTAATGCCGTTTTCATCATAAACCACTTTTGCCCGGCCCTCGTGTTTGCAGTCGCTAAAAGCACTTTGAAGCTGCGGGGCAGCAAAGCCGTGATCTGCCGCAGTGGCGGCAACGCGGTTTTGATGGTACTCAAGATGCTGCGGCTGCCCCTGCTGCACCCAAATCGTTTCAAAAAAGCACATCAGCCAAACAGGTCGGTACTCATGTAGCGCATCGCGCTGTCACATAAAATCGTCACAATCTTTTTATCGGGATATTCTTTGGCAAGCTGTTTGGCCGCCAGCACGTTGGCACCGCTTGAAATACCTACCATCAACCCCTTCTGCGCGATGAGGGCTTTGGCTTCGCTGATCGCATCCTCATCACGGATTTGTATGATTTTGTCGATAAACTGCTCATTGTAATTTTTAGGAACAAACCCGGCCCCGATACCCTGTATCTTGTGGGGACCGCCTTTGCCGCCTGTAAGCACGGGCGAATTATAGGGTTCAATGGCGCAGAGTTTGCACTCTGGCAGCTTTTGACGCAGTACGCCGCCTACTCCCGTGATCGTTCCGGCGGTACCTACTCCCGCGGCAAAAATACCCACATCCGGCACCTGGCGCAGGATTTCAAGGGCGGTGGTTTTGCTGTGGGCGCGCGGGTTGGCGGGATTGGAGAACTGATTGATAATATAACTGTTTGGCGTTGCTTCCTGCAGCTGTCTTGCTTTTTCAATCGCGCCGTTCATACCCTTAGCCGCTTCGGTCAACTCCAGTTTCGCCCCAAGCGCCACAAGCAGTTTGCGGCGTTCTACGCTCATGGATTCGGGCATGGTTAAAACCAGTTTCAACCCCATCGTGGCGCAGACAGCAGCCAGCGCGATACCGGTATTGCCGCTGGTGGGTTCGATAATAGTCGATTGACTGTCGATTTTGCCCTCATCCAGCGCGGTTTCAATC
>JBNJFE010000024.1:0-20112 GCA_051746505.1 Campylobacterota bacterium | reverse complement strand
CTTGGCTTTTCTGCCGGGGTGATGATCTATGTCTCTTTTATGGAGATCATGCCAAAATCGCAGGAGAGTTTTGTCAACATGGGCTATGGCGATCAAAACGCGCAGGCTCTTGTTTTTTTACTCTTTTTTGCCGGCATCGGAATCAGCGCGCTTATTGACAAACTCATCCCCGAAGACGTCAACCCCCACGAACCAAAAAGCCGCGGAGAACTTTCGGTACTGCGCGAAAACACAGAACACTCCGTTTTAAAAAACTCTCTGCACCGCACGGGACTGTTTACCGCCCTTGCCATCACCATCCACAACTTTCCCGAAGGGTTTGCCACCTTTGTGGCCAGCCTGGATGATATCACCATCGGTCTGACCATCGCCCTTGCCATCGCCATTCACAACATCCCCGAAGGCATGGCTGTTTCACTGCCCATTTACCACGCCACCGAAGACAGGAAAAAAGCCTTTTTCTATGCCGCCGGCTCGGGGCTGGCCGAACCCGTGGGCGCCGTTGTGGGCTTTTTTATTCTCTATCCCTTTATGGGAGAAGCCACCCTCGGTATCGTGTTTGCGATGGTTGCGGGGATCATGGTTTATATCTCTTTTGACGAACTGCTGCCCTCAGCCAGGGTGTATGGCAACGCCCATACCACTATCGGCGGTATCACCGCGGGGATGTTTGTGATGGGATTAAGTCTTATTTTATTATAATTGCGCCAAAAAGGTTTTTGCATGTATACAATCAACAAGTTTCGCGTGATCGCGTTTTTGGAAGGAATCTCTTATCTGCTGCTGCTGTTTGTGGCAATGCCCGTCAAATACGTGCTGGAGCAACCGGCACTGGTCAAGATGGTCGGAATGGGCCACGGTATCTTATTTATCGCTTTTATCATCCTGCTGGTACAAAGCGCGTTTACCTACCGCTGGAAGATGGGTTTTAACCTCATCGCTTTTATCGCTTCGCTGCTGCCTTTTGCCACGTTCTGGCTGGAAAAAAACCTTGAACACAAAGCAAAGGCTCTCTCGTAATCCGGCTTTACTCCCGCAGCGCTTTTTCGATCTCATCGATCGTCTTTTTAAAATCGTAGCGCTGTAAAAACAGTTCAATACGTTCATACACCTTTTGCTGGTACGCGTCCTTTTTATATGTTTGCAGTTTTTGCAAAACCGGTTGATAACGACCGGGACGTTTCTTGTTTACGCCCGCCAGCAGTTCATGAAGCAGCGCCTCAAACTCCGGATCGCTGCTTTTTTCCACCTCCGGCTGCCCTGTGGGCTGCGCGGGGGCAGTACTCTGTCTTGGCTGCGGATTTTTGCCGCTTGGGGTAAGAGGCAGTTGGATGATAAAACTGGTTCCCAACCCTTTTTGTGAACTCACATGGATCGATCCGTGCATCAGATGCACCAGCTGTTTGGTCAGGGCCAGACCGATACCCGTTCCGCCGTATTTGCGGCTGCTGCTTTCATCAAGCTGAACAAAGGAATCAAACAGGGTTTCCAAATGCTGCTTATCCATACCGATACCGGTATCATTGACGCTGATTTGATACGTGCGCTCTTTGATTTTGTCGATTCCAACCGTTATCTTACCCTCATCGGTAAATTTTACCGCGTTTGAGATCAGGTTGTACAGCAGCTGCGAAAGACGGTAACTGTCGGCGTAAAAGTTTTGCTCAACCGCGGCGGGGTATTTGATCTCAACTTTTAAGCCCTTGCTTTTGATCTGGGTGTCAAAATTTTCAAACTGCGAGTACATCAAATCTTTAAGATTAAAAACTTTTCGCTGCAGCTGCATCGAATCATCTTCTAACCGGCTGAAATCCAAAATATCGTCGATGATGGTCATGAGTGACCTGGACGCCGACTGGATTTTTTCGATATGTTCTTTATCCCTGTGTTGCGTGCAATCTTTTTGCAGCAGATACGCCATCCCCGTTATCGCGTTTAAGGGAGTCCGCAGTTCGTGACTCATATTTGCCAAAAAGTTGGATTTGACCTTGGTCGCATCCTCTGCATCCTCTTTAGCCCCGATAAGTTCATCCTGCATCTGTTTGTACTCGCTCATATCAAGCAGCGTACCGATGAGCTTCATCGCATTGCCCCCGGCGCTGAAGCGGATCGTTTTCAAACTGATCACCATATAGACCATACCCCCCTGCCTGTCAAAGAAGTTGTGATCGCATTTGATCGCTTCAGAACTGTTGAGCGCTTTTTGGAAGCACTGCGCAAAGGAGTCCTGCTCGCTGGTAAGTACCGCTTTGAAAAACTCCTCTTTGCTGCATCCGGACCCAACAGTCAGAATCCCGGCCAGTTTTTGGCAAAGCAGGATTTCATTATCGGCGACGTTGTACTCAAAGGTATAAATCTTGGCCAGATCCAAAGCGAGCCTGAGACGTTCGTAGGATTCGTTTTTCTCCTTGACCGCGCGCACGACTTTCTGTTTCTGCCGCCGAAGCAGCAGGTTGTGGATAATAAAAAAGACAACCACCGCCAGCAGCACGCCGACTGTTTTATAAAAATGGGTATACCCGCTTTTTTCGGTGATGGAAAGCTTGATCCAATCTTTTTGAATTGCTTCCAGTCTGTCCTGCCCGGCCGCGTCGATAGCGATATTTAAAAGCCCAAGCAGATAGGGGTCGTCATCTCTTATGGCCATAGACATCTTATAATCAAAGGGCAGATACCCCGCAATCTGCAGGTTGTCATAACCGTAGTTTTGCACATAGTGTGAAATCACCGGCATCGAAGCTACCGTGTAATAACTCTGACCCGAGGCCACCTCATCAAACATCGCTTTGATCGTTTTGGACGTATGCAGGTTCAACCCGGGGTACTTATCTCCCAGCAGCTCTACCAGCGCCGAACCTTTTTTGCGCACCCCCTCTTCATCCTCCAGGGTTTCGATTTTACCCACAAACGGGGCGTCATCTCTGGTAACAACGGCCAGTTCCATATGCAGGTAGGGTTTGGTAAAAACGGCAAACTCTTCCCTGCCCGGCGTCACGCTGGCCGAAGGAAGAAGATCGCACTTTTTTTCCCTCAGATATTGCTGCGACTGTACCCAGCTGCCGGTGGTGACAAACTCAAGCTTTAAATCCAGCATCGACGCAAGCAGCCTGAGGGTATCGATAGAAATCCCCTGTACCCTGCCTTCGCGCGTAAACTCAATGGGAACAAAATCGGGATTGGTGCAAACTCTGATGCGCTCCTTTTCACGCAGGTAGCGCAGCTGCTTCTCACTGAGTCCCAGCGTGTATTTTTTGGACCCGTAAATAAAACTGTCATAATCAAAACCGCTTTTTGCCACGCCCAGAAGTTTGTACACATCCAGGGTACGCTTTATCTTGTCACGGTCAATGGTGCCAAACACGTCTGTTTGGTAATATGCCAACTCTTTGAGTTTGTTTCCCTCATACACAAGCATATCCAGGCTTTTGTTCTGGGTATTGTATTTTTGCTCAATGAGCTCAGCTATTTGCTCAATATTGTCAAAAGCGTATTCCCACCCCTTCATCGTGGCTTTTCGAAACGCTGCCGCGCTTTGGGGATTGTTGTGAATATTATCCTGCGATGTGATCAAAAGATCGTTGTAAAAATCAAACCCGTACTCTTTTGGATCAAATACAACGGGTTCATACCCTCTTTGTTGCAGCTGAAAGGGTTCATTGCTGATATAGCTGGTGATGATATCGGTTCTGCCCTTTATAAGATCATTGATATTAAAAGAGGGACTTTGTATCTGCATCGAGTCAAAATCTACGCCGTTTGATTTAAGCATCGCTATCAGCGAAGCGTCTTTTTCCAGGTCGTTGGTTGTCATCACCCGCTTGTGTTCAAAATCCTCTAGCGTTTCAATACCCCTGTCCCGTGTCGTCAGATACACCAGCGGCGAACTCTGGAAGGTCGCAAACAGCGCGACGATATCGCTGCCTTTTTGTTTGTCAATCACCGCGGTGGAACGCGCTATGGCGTAATCAGCCCGGCCTGCGAGGACCTCATCGACCATATCGATCCCCTGTTCCCACTCTTTGAGCTTCACTTCAAAGCCCGCGTCTTCATAAAAGCCCATCTCTTTTGCGGCGTAATACCCCGCAAACTGAAACTGGTGTTTCCACTGAAACTGTACCGACACCTGCGTCAGCGGCTTCGCCCATCCAAAACATACGGCTAAAAAGATCACAACAACACTTCGCATACCCTATCCATTTAAGTAATCTGCGGGCATTGTAGCATGATAGAATAAAATGTCATAGCCGCGTCTCACTTTCTTTCACAAGCGCTCTTTTGCTATAATTGTCTCAAAAAGAGTTTATATGTTTGAACAGTTTTTACACGCGCTTAAAAATGAAACCTTCATCTCCCTTGAAACCACTCCCGCCCACTCGGCAACCTGCGGCGAAATTGTGGAAAATATTAAGAACATGGGCCTTGATACGCTGGTCAACGGTTTTACCACCACAGACAGCCCGCTGTCCAAACTCAAATTCAATTCGCTGCTGGCTGCCATCCGCATCCAGCAGGAGTTTCACAAACCCGCTATTGCGACCATGAGTATGCGTGATCGAAACATCATCGCGCTGCAGTCAGACCTGCTTGGGGCCAACGAATTTGATATCAGAACCATTTTGGCCCTCACCGGCGACAGCGTCAAGATAAGCGACCAGCCCGGTCCCAAAGCCGTACTGGAAGGAGATTCGACACTGCTGTTAAAGATCATAAGCCATCTTAACAGGGGGATTGATCTGGCGGGCAAGAAGCTCAAGGTCGCGCCAAAGCGCATCTACCCGCTGGCTGTGGCTCCAAGTGACATCAGCAAAGAAAAATCGCTGTGTAAAAAGATGACAAAGAAACTGCAAGGCGGCGCGATCGCCATTATCACCCAGCCCATTTTCAATCCTAGCGATATCAAACCCCTGCGCGCCATCTTTGAAGCGGCCAAAAAAGAAGCCCGCACGCCGGATGCGGTTTTGGTCATAGGCTTTTTCCCCATCGTCAAATACAAAACAGCCAATTTTTTAAACACCAAAGTCCCCGGCGCCAACATCCCCGCCCACTGGCTGGATGCTTTGCAAAACAGCGACAACGAGTACCAAACCGGCTTTGCTCTGAGCAAAGAGGTTTTTGAAGCCATCCTCAACGATCACGGCAAAACCCACCTGATGGCGGCGAACAATTTTGCCCTGGCCAGGGATATGCTGCAACACCAATAGTCTCAAAAAGCCTACCAACAACCCTTTTATTGCGCTACAATGACTGTAAAAACCAATGAAAAGGATTTTCATGCAGTGCAAATGCAAACAACCCGCACGCCAGGAGTTTGGTGTGGGAACACTTGTTTTTTCCTTCCCCGATGCTTATCTGCTGAGCAAACTTCATGACGCCGCGGACAAATGCTCTCTTGAAGTCTCAGTGCAGGAGCAACTGCTTCTGGTTGAAACGTCCAATATGCAAACACAGCTGCGCAAGCTGATCGATGCGGCCGGGCTCAATGATTTTGAAATTGAAAATATCAACATGGCTTTTGTCAAGCAGGGCCAGAAGCTGGATTTTTCCATCCTTTCCCGGACCAAAAGTTTGCAGACATGGCTTGCCAAGCTGGATTCGCAGGATATCGCCGCGCTCATTGACAATAAATCCCTTACGACCTATTTTCAACCCATCATCGATACCAAAGCCAAAAACATCTACGGGTATGAATCTTTGTGCAGGGGCGTGGATGAATCGGGCAATATCATACCGCCAAACATTATCTTTGACAAGGCTAAAAAAAGCGACCTTCTTTTCGGACTCGACCGCGCCGCACGTGAAATCAGCCTCAAAACCGCCGCGGTAAAAAACGTGGACGGGTACGTGTTTATCAATTTTATTCCCACCTCCATCTACAACCCCGAAAACTGCCTGAAAAACACGCTGCACTGGGCCAGGCAGTTGGAACTGGACTTTTCCAAGATCGTCTTTGAAGTGGTAGAAACCGAAAAGGTCGACGACCTTGGCCACCTCAAGTCAATTCTTGATTTTTACAAGAAAAACGGCTTTCGGGTTGCCTTAGACGATGTGGGCAGCGGCTACTCTAACCTTTCGGCGTTAGTAGAGTTAAAGCCTGATATTGTTAAAATAGACCGAGGATTAATCCAGGATATCGACAAAGATCCGATGAAACAATCGATCTTTTCTGCGATCAAAGACATTTGCGAAAAAAACAATATCACCAAACTGGCCGAGGGTGTGGAAACCCGCGGGGAAGTTGAATACCTTAAAGACCGGGTGGATTTGATGCAGGGCTTTTACTTTGCCAAACCCTCAGGCGAAGTTGTCAGAAAGCTAAAAATTAATTTGTAAGGAACGCCGTGCGATCACTGTTTCAACAATTTTCAAAGATCAATATAGACTCTTTTTTATACGCTTTTGATCTGCATGTGGACCCCGTGGTTATTACCGATAACGATCTTGACAACGGGGTAAAGATACTGTATGTCAACAAAGCTTTTTGCAGCCAAACAGGCTACAGCGAAGAAGAGATTCTTGGCAAAAGCCCTAAGATACTGCAGGGCAAAAACAGCGACAGAAAAACCCTCAGGCGCTTGAAAAAAACCCTCAAAGAGGGTAAAAACTTCATCGGGCAAACGATCAACTACCGCAAAGACGGCAGCGAATATATCGTCCAGTGGAGCGTTGCCCACCTCAAAGACGACCGCGATGACACCGTCGCATACCTTTCGATTCAAAAGATTTTGACCAGATACGCTACCGGCGAGGATGAAAAGCTGCTTTTAAAATCAATCGTCGAACACGCTCC
Organism: Campylobacterota bacterium; assembly: GCA_051746505.1. GTDB lineage: Bacteria > Campylobacterota > Campylobacteria > Campylobacterales > Sulfurovaceae > TCS-49. Next base: position 13,325 of record JBNJFE010000024.1, on the reverse strand, counting down.
GGGCATGATTTTAGTAACCAATTTAGAAGGCATTATCATCTATGTCAATCAATCCTTTACCAGAAACACGGGTTACCGTGAGGATGAACTGCTGGGAAAACACACACGAATGCTAAAAAGCGGCAAGCAGGATGAGAGCTTTTATGAAAAGATGTGGCAGTCGCTGATAGAAAAGGGACAGTTTGAAGGGTTGTTTATCAGCAAAAAAAAGGACGGCTCGCTTTTTTATGACCGCAAAAAGATAACAGTGATCAAAGATGACAGGGGCAATCCCAAGTTTTACATGGCTGTCAGCTACGATGTCACCGATGAGATCGAAACAGAAAAAAACCTCAAGCAAAAAGCCTTTACCGACGCCCTGACGGGGCTGCACAACAAAGACAGGTTTGAACTTGATATCAAAGAGTACCATAACGCTTTTGTCAAAAACCAAAACGTCTTTTCCCTGATTTTGCTCGATATCGATCATTTCAAAAGTATCAATGACAACATGGGCCATGACGTGGGTGATTTTATTTTAAAAGAGTTGGCCGGGCTGATCAAAAACAATACCAGAGACGATGACAAACTCTACCGCTGGGGCGGCGAAGAGTTTATCCTGATCACGGCTTCGCCGCTGCATATCGCCGAAAAGATCGCGCAGAAACTGCGCGGGGTGATTGAAGATCATGATTTTAACGCCATCAGTATTACAGCCAGTTTCGGCGTCGCCCAGATACACAAAGGCCAGGATACAAAAGCACTGTTTAAAAACGCCGACACCGCGCTGTATGAAGCCAAAAACTCCGGACGAAACAGGGTTGTAGCCTCCGATGGCTGACTTTGCTTTTATTAAACAAAGCCCCAACGCTTCCATTGAAGCGGCCATGCTGCGCGACCTTGGCAAACAGATCGCTGCGCCACAGGTTTTCACAAACGATCATAACCGGCTGACGATGCAAAAGATCCCCTACAGCGGCGTCTATGATGAAAAAGAGTTTGCCAAAGCCCTGGCCCGGATGCATTCGCGCAGACAACCCTTTTTCGGATACCCGTACGATACCACCATCGGTCCTTTTTTCCAGCCAAATCCCAAAGAAAGTTCCTGGCCGAGCTTTTTTGGCAAACACCGTATAGCGCATATGGCCCAATGCTGCCTGGATGAGGGCGCGCTTGCGCAAAGTGAGTATGAACGCCTGCTGCAATTGAGCCAAAACCTGCACAACTACCTGCCCCGGGCCGACCCCTGCCTGGTCCACGGCGACCTGTGGGGCGGCAACGTTATGCATGATGGCACGCAGACGGTATTAATCGATCCCGCGCTTTATTTTGGCTCTTATGAGTATGACATCGCCTTTTCCCGGCTATTTCACACTTTTTCACAAACCTTTTACCGCGCGTATGAACACTACCTGCCCCTTGATGAGGATTTTTACAAAAACCGCGTTGCCATTTACAACCTCTACGGCCTGCTGGTTCACCTGCGGGCTTTTGGACAGATGTATCATCCGCCCGTTGTGCAGACGCTGGAAAAGTTTGGCTACTAAAAACAGATAATTTTTATTTGACATGCAAAGCATACAAAGATACGCCGGTATGGTATATGATGTCAGTAAAAAAGAGGTATTATGCTGGATTTTGCGGTTGTAGGCAGCGGTATCGGCGGCAGCGGGGCTGCTTTGATGCTCAACGGATACGACACTGTGTTATTTGAAAAAGATCAAAACCTAGGCGGATGCGCATCCACGTTTTACAGAAAAGGTTCATACTTTAACACCGCCTCGACCACCTTTGCGTGTTATAAAAAGGGCCAGGTCGTGTATGATTTTTTGCATGCAAAAGACGTACAGTTTCAATCGCGCAAATTAAACAGCGCGCTGTGCGTTATCCAGCAGGGGCGCAGGATCGAACGCTACAACGATCTTGAGAGTTTTATCGCCCAGATCAATAACGTCCACTACCATACAAACAATGCCGATTTTTACAGATTGATCTATCATATCAACGAACAATTTTACGCCCGGCAGGAATATTATTACGCCAACGCCTCCATCCCTGAAAAGCTGGCTTCGCTTGTTTCCTTCTGGCCCCTGGCAAAGCGGTTTTATCCCTATATTTTCACCTCTGCTTACAGCTTCATACGCCGTTTTCTGCCCGGAATCGGGAAAGATTATATGGATTTTATCGACAACCAGCTGCTTATTGCCGCCCAGGCAAAATCAAAAGAGGTCAATTTCCTCACCGCGGCTTTAGCCCTTGGGTATCAGTTTCAGGACAACCATTACGTTTTTGGCGGTCTTGGCAGCGTATTTGACGCCATGGCTGAAAAAATCCCGCAGGTACAAACCAATACGCAGATACAGCATATTGAAAAAACAGACGCCGGATACCGGCTGCACACGCAAGATCAAAGTTACACGGCAAAAAATATCGTGCTCAATTCCACCGTTTTTGATTCCGCCGCTCTTTTTAGCAGCAGCAAAATCAAATCGTACCTCAAAAGCTACGATCATCTTGACAGCGGTGTTTCGGCGTTTGTAATGTATCTGGTACTGAAAAAAAACGGCGATTTCAAAAGCCACTACCAGATCATTGACCAAACCGCCCTGCCCCACAGTGACTCCAACTCTATCTTTGTTTCCTTTGGCGATAAAAAAGATGAAAAAATGGCAAAAAGTGTTACAATATCGCTGCATGTACGAACCAGTCAGTGGCAAGATGATTATAAAGTCAAACAAAAACAGTTGCAAGCCCGCATCTTACAACTGCTGGCAAAAGAGCTGGGATTAACTGAAGATATGATCGCAAGCAGTTTTTGCGCCAAACCCCGTACGTTTTCTAGCTTTATAAACCGTACCACCCTTGGAGGCATCCCCATCAAACGAAAAAATCCCGTATTCCGGCTTCCGGGCAACGATACCCCTTTTAAGGGCCTGTACATGGTCGGGGATACCACCTACGCCGCGCAGGGCTGGCCGGGCGTATTGATGGGCGTTAATAACTTAGAAAGGCTTTTGTGCACGAAATAGAACTTAAAATCGCCAAAAAAGATTGGCTGGTTATAGCGGTTTTTGGGATCAGTTTTTCGGTTGCGATCACGCTGATCTTGTATTTTATGCTGCAAAAACCCCTGCTTGACGGTATCATCTTCGCCGGCCTTCTTGGCAGCTCGATCGTGGCGTTTTCAATGTTTTCCATCTCTTTTTTAAATACGAAAATCCTGCCCTTTGTATCGCCCCGCTACTGGGTCGCTTTTGCCGCGGTGTTTTCTTTTCTATCCGGATTTGTGGGAACCCTGCTGGCAGTGGGGTTTAGCAGATGGCTGGACGTGGCGCTTTTGCACCGCTTTCATGAGCACTTTATCGCTTTTGCCGCGGTACTGGGGCTGCTGACGTATATTATCGGCGCGCTTTTATACCAGTTTGTCAAAATGTCCAATCAAAAAGATTATCAGGAAAAAAAGCTGTATGAAAGCCGCCTCAAATCGCTTGAAACCCAGCTCAATCCCCACTTTTTATTCAACGCGCTCAACTCTCTGGCCGAACTGATCCACCGCGATAAAAACAAAGCCGAAGACGCGCTGATGCAGCTTTCAAGCTTTTTGCGCTCTTCGATGAAAGAAAGCGCGCTGGTTGATCTGGCACAGGAACTGCAAAACGTCCGGCGCTACGTGGCACTGGAAAACATCCGCTTTGATGATACGATCACGCTTAGGGTTGATGGCAACTGCGATCAATCAGCCATAACCCTGCCCAAGTTTTCGGTACAGCTGCTTGTGGAAAACGCGCTCAAGCACGGTTTTACAAACCCCGTTACAGATTTTCATATCACTATAACCCTGCAAAAGAGTGCGGACAAAACCCTGATCTCGGTGCGAAACAGCGGCGCACCCGTTACGGATGCGGGCTTTGGCATCGGTTTGCAAAACCTGCAAGAACGCCTGTGGCTGCTGTGCGGCGGAAGCGTCGCGCTTCAAAGCAAGAACCCGGCAACATATCTTATAACCTTAGGAGAGTGCAATGAAAATATTACTGGTTGATGATGAGAAACTGGCCTTAAGCCGCCTGGAGCGCATGACAAGTGAACTCAAATACGATTACACCGCACTGCAGGACAGTTCACAAGCCCTGGAAGAGATCAAACAGCAGCCCTATGATATCGCCGTTTTAGATATCAACATGCCAGGCATTGACGGGATAGAGTTGGCTAAACAGATGCAGTATCACCGCCCTTCGATGTTTATCGTTTTTCAAACGGCTTACGATCAGCACGCACTCAAAGCGTATGAACTCGGAGCGGTGGGCTACCTGCTCAAACCCTTTCAAAAAGAGGATTTGGAGCGCAATATCAAAAGAGCCAGCAACTACGCCAAAAGCAAACCCAGAAAATTCATGACCAAAAACGGCAATGAATACTATCTCGTCGATGAAAGTGATATTTTTTATGTCGAAGCCGACCTGACCGAAGTCATCATCCGCTCTAGCCACGGTTTTTCATATTATAATAAAAAGATTTCGCAGATGCAGAACCTGCTTTCAGATCAGTTTTTCAAAATCCACAGAAGCTGTATTATCAATATGGACAAGATCGAAAAGATGCGCACGATGGAACAAAGCAAGATCGAGTTTTCTTTCAGAGGTATCCAGGATTCGGTCGAATCCAGTAAAGACGGCGCCAAACGGTTTCGAGAATACATGGAAAGTATATAAAACAACACCGCTTTTGTATGAATAAAACCTTAAAAAATTTATAATTGCATGAACCGTTTATAAAAGGAGGGACATGAAAACAGTTTTAACTATTGCCGGCAGCGACAGCAGCGGCGGTGCCGGCATTCAGGCGGATTTGAAAACGTTTGAAGCCTTCGGTGTTTTTGGCACTTCCGCAATTACCGTACTTACTGCCCAAAACACCACGGGAGTACAGGATATTTATCCCGTTGAACCCGAATTCATCACCGCCCAGATCAAGTCGGTGATGCAGGATTTTGATATCGCAGCCATCAAGGTCGGGATGCTGTATAGCAAACCCGTCATCCAGGCTGTAGGCAAGGTGCTTGCCCAAACCGGCGTACCCGTGGTGCTTGATCCGGTCTTTATCTCAAAGGCGCGTTATAAACTGCTGGAAGATGAAGCGGTTGAAGCGCTGAAAACACTGATGCCCCGTGCCACGCTTATCACGCCCAACCTGTATGAAGCCAAAGAACTGTTTGGGTATGAGTTTGCCGACAGCGACAGCCTGGCAGCAGTGTTCAACGCTTCCTGCAAAGTGCTGATCAAAAACCACCCCGTTGAGATGAACGGCACTTTGCAGTCGGTGGATATGCTCTACAACGGCCGTCAAAAAACGACCTTTGTCAGCGATTACGTCGACAGTTCCAGCGTCCACGGTACGGGGTGTTCGTACTCCAGCGCGATCGCGGCGAATCTGGCCCTTGGAAAACCCCTGGAAGAAGCGGTTATGTGCGCAAAGGATTTTATCTACCACGCGATCAAAAACGCTCCGGACCTGGGAGCGGGCAAAGGCCCGATACATCACAAAAAAGGCGGTGAATTATGCAACATAAACGCTTAAGCGGAATCTACGCGATCAGCGATGAAAAGCTGACTCCTTTGGATACGATCATAGCTCAGGCCGATGAAGCTTTTACCCACGGAGTTAAAATTTTGCAGTTTCGCGACAAAACAAGCAGTGACGAAGCCGTCAGAGAAACCTGTATCAAACTGCAGGGACTTGCAAAAAGACACAACGCCACCTTTATCATCGATGACAGGGTGGAGCTTGTACAAGCCATCGGCGCTGACGGGCTGCATATCGGAAAAGACGATATCGATCTGCAGCAGGCCAGAAAGATCGTGGGTGCCGATACGATTATAGGCGTTTCATGCTACGGCAGTTTGCACAAAGCGCGCAATGCCGCCAGGGAGGGCGCGGATTACGTGGCTTTTGGTTCGGTCTTTGCCTCGCCGACAAAGCCTCACTCAAATGTCATCGATCACGAAGTCGTTGCCCGGGCCAAGGAGCAGCTACGTGTACCTGTATGCGTAATCGGCGGTATTGACGCCGGCAATATCGCAACCATTGCCAAGCAAAAACCGGATATGTACTCCATGGTAAGCGGCGTCTTTGAAGGCTATATTAAAGACAATCTTGAAAAAATCAAATCAATATTAGGAGAGTCATCATGAAAATAGCACTGGAATGGTTTATCAACCCCGACCACCTGCCACTTATCGTTGCTAAGCAAAAAGGTTTTTTGCAAAAACAGGGGATTGAGGATTTTGACATCATCGAACCAAAAGAGCATTATGACGGTTTGGAAGAGATCAAAAAGCACAATATCGAATTTGCCACCAACGAACCGCTGCATCTGATTGAGCAGTTTCACGATGATTTGATGAGCCTTGGCATGTTTTTTGAAACCAAAGGCGGCGTGGTGATGAAAAAAGATTCCTACCAAAAACTTCAAAACGGCGGCGGTATCAAAGTCACCACCCCCGTTTCCAATGACAAAACTGACGGTATCGGCTTTGAAATCATTCAAAGATACTGTAAAAAGCAAGGTTTTGATGTAAACCGCGACCAGGTCAGCTTTGAAGCGATCGATTTTTACCACACCAAAAATATGAAAAACGGTTATGACGCGGGCTGGCTGTACTTTTACAACTTTGAAGGCGTCGAAATCGCGCACGAGGGGCTGGATGTGATCTATATGGACGCAGACAGCGCGGGCTTTGCCAATTTTGCCGCCCTTGATATTTTCTGCTCCAAAACCTATTATCACAACAATACCAAAGAGGTAAACAGCTTCATCAACGCCGTGCATGAAGCTATAGAGTATATCAATACAAACCCGGCTGAAGCCTTTTCATGTTATTATGAATACACGGGCGAAGCAAAAAGTCAAATCATGGATGAAATCCTGCAAGAAACGTCCAAATGCTTTCGCAGCGGCTTTGCGTCCAGCTATGCAAAAGAGTTGCCTATTTTGGAGTTTTTCAGACAAATCGGGATCAGCAACCTGGCAAAAGAGCAGTTTAAAACCGCATTTTTAACATAAAGGAAGCAGATGAAACTGGCCGTATCCTCCTGCCTGCTTGGCAATAATATCCGCTACAACGGCGGGCATAAAAAAGACAGATTTATCACCGATACGCTTTCGCAGTTTTGCGATTTTGTCCCTTTTTGTCCCGAAGACTTGGCTTTTGGGACGCCAAGGGATGCGATGCGGCTGGTTGAGGATAAGCAAAAGCAAATCCATGTCAAAACGGTCAACAATGATAAAGATATCACGGCGCCGCTGCTGCATGAGTGTGCAAACGAAGTCAGCGCTATAAAAAATGAACCGGTATGCGGTATCATTTTTCAGGCCAAATCCCCAAGCTGCGGCTTTGGCAGTGCCAAAACCTATCTTGAAAACGGCTACAGCAGCGGCAAAACAGACGGCATGATGGTCAAAGCGTGCAAAGAGGCTTTTGGGAATATACCCATGGAAGAAGAAGCCAGACTCAACGACCCCTGGCTCAGGGAAAACTTTATCATGCAGGTTTTTGCCTACGACGCGGTACAAAACCTGCGAAACAACGCCGGGCAGATGAAAACCCTGGTGGATTTTCACACCCGCTACAAATACCTCCTGCTGTCCAAAGATGAAGCGCGCTACCGCAAGCTTGGCCGTATCGTGGCCAACAAGGAACAAAAAGAGTTTACAACGATACTGAACGAATACAGCGACCTGTTTACACAAACGATTGCCGTTAAAAGCAAGATTGCAAAAACGATCAACGTGCTGCAGCATATGGCGGGTTTTTTTAAAAACAATCTAAACGCGGAGGAAAAGACCCACCTGCACGGTCTTATCACCCAGTACGACCAAAAGATCATTCCCCTTATCACCGTGGTGGAAGTGATCAAACTGTATGCGCACAAATACGACAGCACCTATCTGCTGGGTCAAATCTTTTTAGACCCCTACCCGGCCTCCCTGGCGCTGCGTTCAGAAATAAAGGGCGGCAAATGAGAATCTTTGAAAAAGAGTGCATTCTGCCTGCGCCCATAGAAGATGCCTTTGCCTTTCACACAGACATTATCAACCTGCCCAGGCTCTCGCCGCCTGATACGCTTATAACCATACGCAATACCGACGCGCAGATCAAAAAAGGACAGATCATAAAACTCAAAGCCCTCAAAGGCTATACCTCCATGAACTGGGAAGTCTGCATTAAAGATGTCCAGGCGCCCTACCTGCTGGTTGACGAAGCGGTAAAATCCCCCTTTAAGTTCTGGCGCCACAGCCACGAGTTTTTGGAACACGGCATCGATCAAACGCTGATGCGCGATGTGGTGGAGTTTGAACTGCCCTTTGGCATCATCGGCAAAATGTTTGAAAACTATGTTATCAAAGAGTTAGATACCATGTTTGCCTACCGCCACAGGGCTACGCAGGAACTGCTTGCGTGACAATCCTCTGGTTTCGGCGCGATCTGCGGATAGAAGACAGCGCGCTGCTGAGTTTTGGCGGGGAGGTGATGCCCGTTTTCATCTTTGACACCAATATCATCAACCCGCTTGATGCCAAAGATAAACGCGTGAGCTTTATTTATGAGCAGGTTTTGCAGCTGCAAAAAAAGCTGCGCGCGGCCGGGCTTGATCTGTATATCTTTTACGGTGACCCGGTAAGCGTTTTTACAAAGCTTGCACAGCTTGGGCCAAAAGAGGTGATCGCCTCGGTTGATTATGACCCTTACGCGCGCAAGCGTGATGCGGCCGTGGAAAAGATCGTAAAACTAAAGCGTGTACAGGACTGCTATATCTTTGAGCCAAATGAAATCCTTAAAAAAGATGATACCCCCTACCTTGTCTTTACCCCTTTTTACAACAGGGCAAAAGCCTGCTACACGCCGGCGCACGCGGGGGACTACAAAAAAGCTGCGCACACCCTTTTTGTCTATGAAACGCAGACGCCGACATTAGAGCAGATGGGCTTTGTTCCCCAAAGCCACCAGGTCCGTCCCGCCAAAACCTGCCTGGAGGAATTTGCGCAAAAAATCTCTTCTTACGACCAAGACCGCGAGTACCTTTTTATGGATGCCACTTCCCATCTTGGCGTGCACCTGCGTTTTGGTACGATCAGTATCCGTCAGGTGCTGCGCTTTTTGATCGCCTGCAAAAAAGAAGGGTCAGAAACCGGGGCGTTTTTCAGGCAGCTGATCTTTCGCGATTTTTACGCGTATCTTTTATACCACTTTCCCTATCTTGTTCATACAGATCACAAACGGCTGGTCCAATACCGCTTTGACAAGGATTACTACGACGCCTTTGTCAACGCCCAGACAGGCGTGCCGGTGGTTGACGCGGCCGTTGTGCAGCTAAAGACAACGGGGCGGATGCACAACAGAGCGCGCATGATCGCCGCCTCGTTTTTTACCAAGCATCTGCTGCTGCCCTGGCAGGAGGGAGCAGCGTTTTTTGCTAAGTATCTGCTGGATTTTGAAAAAAGCTCCAACGTCCTTTCCTGGCAGTGGGCGGCTGGAACCGGAATCGATCCGCAGCCCTATTTTCGCATCTTCAACCCCTACACCCAGGCCAGGCGGTATGACAAAGACGCCTGTTATATCAAAAAATACCTTCCCCAGCTCTCCGACACCCCGGCAAAAGATCTGCATAATGAGGATTTTTTACTGCACACGGGCATCAGGGGATATCCCAAACCGGTCGTCATCCATAAAGACGCCAGAAAAAGAGCTTTGCGGGCTAAAATTTAATTGCGAATATTGCGCAGGTGCTGCTTGTAGGTTTTGGCAAACAGATGCGTCCCCCCGCTGCCTCGCACAAAATACAGATACTGCGTCCGGGCCGGATTGATGGCTGCTTTGATCGCATCGATACTCACGCTTCCCACCGGATTTGGCGGCAACCCTTTGTGCTTGTAGGTATTATACGCGCTGGTATCGTTTTTGATACGTTCGGGCGTAACCTTCTGGTGGCCGTATACGCCGTAGTTCAGCGTCCCGTCCATCTGCAGCTTCATCCCCCTTTGCAGCCTGTTGTAAACAACTGAGGCCACCTTTGGCATCTCCTCTTTGTTGGCCGCTTCTTTCTGGATAATAGAAGCGACAATCAGGTATTTATACCATTTTTGCTCATCAAAACGGCCAAAAATGCGATTGGCCATCTGCTTGTGGCGCTGTCTGGACATATCAAGCAGGTAACGCACCAGGTGCGGCTCGCTTATACCTTTTGGAAGATGGTACGTATCAGCCAAAATCGCGCCGTCTGCGAAGCTGCTTTGTGCTTCATACGCAGCCAGCAGCTTTTGAATATCTAAATCCAGTTTTTGCGAAAGTTCGTAAAAAAATATCTCTTTTGTTTTGCCCGGCACCATCGTCACAGGTTCGATGGCGGCTTTGGCGGTGGTGAGTTTGTATAAAAAATCCAGGCGGCTCAACGTGTTTTGGCCGACATTGATCCAGCCGCTTTGCGGATGGCCTAAAAATCTGATGATAAAAGAATCAAGCCACGTTGTGTTAAAGCCGTTGTCACGTAAATGGTGTATAATAGCATTGATAGAACCCTGTGGAACAAAAACGACTTTTGTCGTTTTTACCGGCTGAATCACATAAAACAAAAGAGTAATACCGATGAAAAAAACACTGTATTTTATAAAATTTTTACTGATCTCTTTTAGTCTGTTTCTCATAACCGCTGGTGTCTTATCCTTTTTATGGCTTTTGCAGGGAATATCGCTGCAAGACCTTTCGTATAAAGGTATGCAAGCTAAGCAATTATACCTGAAATACGATAACAGACTCCAACTCAATATAAAAAATCTCACCGTCAAAACCCGCCCAAAAAACATCGCCACCTCCGAAAGTGTTGATAACAGGATGTTTATTGAAGCCCTGGAGTGGCTTCCGGTGCTTTTTTCGCATATTGAGATAGACACCCTCACCCTGGAAACCAAAAATTTTCATACGCAGGCTTCGGTGCAGTACAGGGATAACCGCTTTTTTATCAATTCCGATGCGTTTTTTCTTTATTCCAGCATTATAGCCCATGAAAAAACGCGTATTAAAGCCAACCCCATTCTTTATCTCAAAAACAGCGGTCTGTTTCTGGATACGTATTTAGACTATGACCTTTTGGCAAACAAAGCCAGAGGCAAAAGCAGTTTTCAATGGCATGACGCCAACGGCACGCTGGATTTTCAGCGCGACGGCGATCTGATCGCGCTTCAGGCTGCTTCGCAGCAGTTTTCAAAACTGGAACCTATCTTTCAAAGTTTCAAACTGCACGAAAAGATAAACGCGTGGACGTATGAAAAGATCACCGCCGCCTCGTACCGGTTAAAAGAGTTGCGTTTCAGGCATGATTTAAGCAAAGACCTTGATCTTTACAATCTCTCAGGCCACGCCGTGGCCCACAAGGGACGCATCAAGTTTCATGAAAGCCTGCCGCCGGTGCACTCTTCACGTATTGATCTGCGTTTTGAAAAGGGCCGGCTGCTTTTTGACCTGCAGGATCCGACCTATGAGGATAAAAGCCTTGAAGGCAGCAGTGTCGTCATCAGTGATCTGCTTGATGACAAAAGCGATTTTATCGATATCAACATCCAAACAAAAAGCCGCTATGACACAAAGATTGAAAAGCTGCTTGCAGCATACGGGGTCGATATTTTGATCAAACAGCAAAAGGGTGAGATAGACGCGTCTTTGGACCTGCGCATCGCTTTTGCAGATGGCCGCGTCAGCACCGGGGGCAGATTTGAAACAGAAGATGCGCAGTTTTCACTGTTTTCTTATCCCCTTGCGGCCAAAAAAGCCGCCGTGCGATTAAAAAACAATACAGTTTTTCTTGATAATATCCATATCCGCGATGCCACGCAGGAGTTTTTCATAGACGGTGTTATCGATACACAGGAAAAAAACGCGACACTGCGGACAAGAGTAAAAAAGTATACAAAGTATTTTTTTGACGCCGAGAATAAAAACTTTGCGGCAACGATCGATTTTGGCACGAAGCAGACAGATATTGCCATTGAGGATTTTCATACCTCTATGAAGGTTTCCGGGGAACATTTTGCGCTTAATATCGACGATCTTTCCGCGGTGGAACCGCTGCTGCAATATCCCTACAGCAAAGATATAAACATAACCAAAGGACAGTTTAGGGCTACAAGCGATGATTACGATGTTTTTGAGTTTAAGGCCGATCTTGAAGCTGCGCAGCCTTTTTTATACAAAGAAAACAAGCTTACGACATTTCTCGTAGAAGGCAAAGCCCACACCGACAAAGGCCAAATCACATTTGATATCAATAATGATATACAATACAACCACAAAGACAAATTACTGCGAATACAGGATACCGGCTTTGATGTCACAACGCTTTTGCAAAAAGCAGACGTCAAGGATTTACAAAAAATACAAAGACAGCTGTCTATAGCAGCAAAAAACAGTCCCGTCGCTATCAACGGCCACGAGTTGCAAAGCGACAGTTACACCTTCACACTGCAGCCTGATTCCATGCTGCTGCTTAACCGCCATAAAGGCAGTAATATCCAGTTTCGCATGACCCCGAAATACCTTCATTTCAGCGGCGATAACCTGAGTGATGCGACCCTGCATCCGCTGCTAAATAACACCAGCTTGCAAAAAGGAAGATACGCGTTTAATATCGAGGGAGATGTTGACAATTTAAACGGAGATATCACTATCAAAGGCGGCACGTTGACGGATATGAAAGCGTATAACAACCTCATCGCCCTGGTCAATACGCTGCCCGCCCTTGCCGTTTTTAAAAACCCCGGTTTTAACAAAGACGGCTTAAGCATTGAAAAGGGCAAAATCATCTTTACGACGCAGGGCAATCTTGTTACCATTGAAAAACTGGACATTGAGGGGAAATCAGCCGACATAGAGGGCAACGGCTTTATCGCGCTTGAAAACGATATGATCGATATGAACATCAAAGTCAAAACGATCAAGGATTTGGGCAAACTGGCTTCAAACATCCCGCTGGCAGGATACATCATCTTCGGCGAAGATAAGAGTTTAACCTTTCAGGCAAGGATTCAGGGGCCGCTTAAAGACCCCAAAATCACCACCAATACCGCCGGAAAGATTATCCAAACCCCTCTTGGTCTGATCAGGCGAACGATCGAGTCTCCCTTTAAACTGATTTATGATCTGTTTGATTAATCCCGGCTGCTAGAGCAGAAAACGGTTGGCAAACGCGTCATCGATATCGATCAACCCGCGCTTTTGCAAATCTTTGAGCACTTCGGGGTCACAGTTGACGTCGCCGGGCCACTGGCGGGTGTAGCCGTCTAACTCATTTTTGTTGGT
>JBNJFE010000023.1:0-20488 GCA_051746505.1 Campylobacterota bacterium | reverse complement strand
CCGAGGGTCTGGCGATATGAAAGCCCTGGACATAATCGATATCAACCTCTTTTAAAAACTGCAGGACCGCGTCATCTTCGACAAATTCGGCGATGGTTTTTATACCCAGTTCATGGGCAAGGGAGATGATGCTTTTAACGAAGGCGTAATCTTTTTCATCCTTATGGATGTTGACGATAAAATCCCCGTCGATCTTGACAAAATCGATCGGAAACTTCTTGATATAGTGAAACGAGGAAAAGCCCGAACCAAAATCATCGATGGCAAAGCGAAAGCCCTCCAGCTTGAGATTGAAGACAAATTTTTCCAGCATCGCAAAGCTTTTGACCGTTTCGCGTTCGGTGATTTCAAAAACGATGCGGCTTTTGGGGATATTGTATTTGTGGGTTAAGGCATTGATCTTTTCCATAAATTCGCTGATAATCAACGCTTTTGGTGAAAGATTGATAAAAAGCACACCCTCATAGCCCGTTTCTACCAGTTTGGCAAAAGCTTTTTCAATGACCACGTAATCCATCTGGTGTACGATCCCAAGGCTTTCAGCCGTCTGGATAAACTGCCCGGCGGTCACGGTCTGGCCGTCCAGATCGATGCGCATCAGCACTTCATTGATTTCGATGCGGTTGTTGGCTGCGTTCATGATAGGCTGGAAATGGGGAATGATATTGCCGTTTTTGACCGCATCAAGGACCAGCATCGATTTGTCCTTGCTTTCCTGGTGGATCTCATCCAGTTCGATTTCACTGGGCGTTCGCACCGCGTCCTTGCCTTCGTTCTTGGCCCGGTACATCATCGCATCGGCGATATTAAACAGTTCCGTAGCTTCCTGAGCGTGGGTGGGATAGATCGCGATACCGATGGAGACGGTGACATTGACCTCGGTACCGTCAGGCGCGGTGAGGTTGAAATCCTCGATCGCGCGCAGAATACGCTGGGCGACCCGGTATGACTCCTCCAGTCCCGATTCAGGCAGTACGATGGTAAATTCATCGCCCCCGTAGCGTGAGAGAATATCCTCATCACGTTTATTGGCTTCAAGCAGGTTGGCAAACTCGCTTAAAAACAGATCCCCGAAGCTGTGGCCGTAGGTATCGTTGACGGGTTTGAAATTGTCACAGTCTATGACCAGCAGGCCAAATTCATAACTGTGGCTGTGGGCCCTTTTGATTTCATAATCCAGCAGGTCCCTGAACACGCGCTGGGAAAACAGTCCCGTCAGCGGATCGCGGGTGGCGTAAAATTCCAGATTTTCGGTGTATTTGTGGATCGCTTTAACCGAACCGACCAGATTTAACAGCGTAGTCAGGATCGAGTCGATGACAATATGGTACACGCTGTCTTTGGACGTATCAGCCTGGATACCAAGGCCGACGATGCCGCCGATCTTTGGCGCATCCAGCAGCAGGGATTTGGCTTCATGCTCGATCTCGTGGGTGGCTATGGAGTTAAGACAACTGTTTTTATTGACCACGGTATGGTTGACCGAGGCGGTGGTGGTAACGTGGTGGTGTTCGGTGATCATGGTCTGGGCCAAATCTTCCAGGTATTTTTTGATGTGGGCTTCGGGTTCGCCAAGCCAAAAGATTTCCACTTCGTAAACTTCATCTTCGGTTTTAAAGATCGTGATCAGGCAGTACACCGGCAGCACGTGGTTGATCTCACCCAGCAGCTCTTTGATATATTCTTTCCAATCCTTGACCACTTCGGAAGTGATGATAAGCTTATCCAGCAGTTTGACTTCAAATTCCAGGATATCTTTATCCACCGCGATATTTTTCAGTTTTTGGCTTAAGCTGGTGACTTCAGTCATCATCGTTTCAAACTCGCTGAAACTTTGCTTGACGTTGGACGTGTCTAGGTTTTTAAAATCCTTGACCGAATTGATATTTTTGATCTTTTTATTAAACATCCCGATGGAATCATCGATCTTTCGTAACAGATGTTTTGAAAGCAGGTACGTGATTAAAAACATCAAAGGCAGAATGATCAGAGAAAAGAGCAGGTAGTTAAACTGTGTATCTTTGATCGTCTGGGAAAAATCGTAATCGATTGAAACAACCCCCAGCACATCGCCGACCTTGGCGTTGGTATGGCACTGAAGGCACTCCTGGCCGGCCTTCATCGGCGTGATCAGCTTCAGCGACGCGTCATCGGAACTTTCATAGCGCATACCCGTATCAAACACGCCTTTGACGTTTTTGCTGAAGGTATCCTGGTCAATGGTGCCATACAGCTCTTCAACGATTTCGCCTCTGTAAATATCCACATCATACGAAGTCTTTTCAAAAGAATCCTGCGTAGAAGCGATAAACTCTTCCAAATCTCCCCTGGACCATCCCTGGCGCATGACTTGATACATCGATCCAAACACTTGTTCGCTGACGGCGTTTGCCAACTGTTTGTTTTCTTTGATCGTAAGCGCGGTATGCAGATAGGAAGAAAAAGCGTAAAAGAGTATAAAAATAGCAAACGTAATCGTTATCATGGAGATGCGAAAATAGTTTTTGAGTGTTTTGATCTTCATCCCGGCCCCTTGTACGGCATATAGTAAAGTCTGTTATTGTAACACAATTATCGTGTCCTCAAATCAGAACTGAGGGTTTTGACGCTTTTATCTTCAGCAAAAAGCACATAATCCACTCCCCGGTAAGAATATAACAGTTGTAAATCCGGGGTGGTATACTCTCCGATAGTGTAGGCCGCCTCCTGGCTGTAGAGTTTTGTTCCGATGCTGTGTCCGGCAAAAAACGTGCTAAGAGCAATAACAAACGTACATAGTACGACAGCGACCGCCCCCTTTTTGGGCAGATACATCGCCGCAAGGCTGAAAAGGAAAAAAAACAGGAAACCGTAGGGCTGGTTGCTGGAAAAAAAGGCGTTAAAATAGATTTCAACGCCGTAGCGGTCCAGGTAGTTGATCTTGAGCCCTACCAGGAATAAAAAGGTAAAGACTAAGGCAAGCAGGACCGCGGCGAAGATTTTCATTTGTACTGTTTGACAAAAGCTTCTATGCGCTTGATACCGGCTTTGATCGTATCAAGGTCCATGGCGTAGCTAAAACGGAAGTAACCGTCCGCGCCAAAGCCAAGACCCGGGACCGTGGCGATTCCCGCATCTTCAAGCATCGCTTTGCAAAACTTCATCGAATCGGGTTCTATCTCTTTGCAGTTGACAAAAAGATAAAACGCGCCTTCGGGTTTGACTACGCTTAAGCCCTCAATGGCATTGAACATTTCCACGGCTATTTCACAGCGCTGTTCAAACGTGGAGCGCATATGCTCGATTGCATCATCGACGCTGCCGTCCAGCGCGGGGATGGCAGCTTTTTGGGTGATGGAGTTGATATTGGACGTAGACTGGCTCTGGAGTTTGTTGATCGCTTTGATCAACTCTTTATCCTTGCACGCCATATAACCAAAACGCCATCCCGTCATCGCGACCGATTTACTCAGGCCGTTTACGGTGATGGTGCGCTTTAACATATCATCACTGATACTGGCTACGGCGGTAAACTCCCTGCCAAAAACCAGTTTTTCATACATTTCGTCACTGACGACAGTGATATCGGTACCTTCAAGCACTTCTGCCAGCGCTTGCAGCTGGGCTTTGGTATAGACCGAACCGGTCGGATTGGAAGGCGTGGTAAGAATCAAAATCTTTGTTTTGTCCGTGATCGCGTCTTTGAGCTGCTGCGGCGTCATTTTAAAAGCGCTGCTGTCATCGGTGGTCACCTCTTTGACTACGCCGCCGCTGTATTTGACCAGCTCGGGGTAGGTCACCCAGTAAGGAGAGGGGATGATGACTTCATCACCTTCATCGATCAGGGCCTGGAAGATATTAAACAGTGTATGCTTGGCGCCGTTGTTGACAATGATCTCATCAGTTGCGTATTCCAAGCCGTTGTCACGCTTGAGCTTGCCGCTGATTGCTTCAAGGAGTTCGGGAATACCCGCGACGGCGGTGTATTTTGTAAACCCTTCGTCGATAGCCGTTTTTGCCGCGTCTTTGATTTTTTGCGGCGTATCGAAATCGGGTTCGCCGGCGCTGAAGCTGAGCACGTCTTTGCCCTGGGCTTTAAGATCCCTTGCCAGTGAAGAGATAGCGATCGTCAGTGATTCCGAAAGCGTTTGAATCCGTTTTGATAACATACAATAATCCCCTGTTTTTTGAAAAATTAAGCGCGGTTTTTTCCATCCAAACCCGCTTATCGTGCTTGTATTGTACCAAAATTATGATATAATCACACCTTAAGACTACAAGGCACTTGCTTGATAGAAATTTCTTCCAAACGTGAACAGCTTTCGCATAAGAGAGGACTCAAATCAAGAATTATGGATTACTATAATCTGCATTTGTAGTCAAATCTCAGGAAAAAAGAAGAATATATATGGAACAAAAAGTAACATTTGATTCATTCGGTTTTGGACAAAGCATCAGCACCGGAATCAAAAGAGCGGGTTTTAAAGTCGCAAGTCCGATACAGGCAATGGCTATACCGCTGGTACAAGCAGGCGAAGATATCATCGCGCAAGCCCATACGGGTACGGGCAAAACGGCGGCATTTGGACTGCCTATTATGGATATGATGGAAAACAAGGGTTTTGGCGTTGAATGCCTTATTATCACACCCACAAGAGAACTGGCCAACCAGATCAGTGACGAAATGTTTCGCTTAGGCGCGCCTAAGGGCATCAAAACAGCTACCGTTTACGGCGGGCAGTCGTATAATCTGCAAAGAAAACGGGTCAACGGTTCGGCAAACGTGGTTGTAGCCACGCCGGGACGGCTTTTGGATATGCTCAGTAAAGAACAGTTCAAAGAGTTCAATCCCCGTTTTGTCGTGCTTGATGAAGCCGATGAGATGCTGAATATGGGCTTTTTGGAAGATGTCAAAGAGATTATCAACTACCTGCCCCAAAACAGACAAACCCTGCTGTTTTCAGCAACCATGCCAAAAGCGATCGTGGAACTTGCCAATACCATCCTGGTTGAACCGAAAATGGCCAGGGTCGCCCAGGAACAAGCCACCAACGTAGATATCAAGCAGGAATATTACGTTATCGAAGAGCATGAAAGAGATGACGCCATTATCAGGCTGCTTGATTCGCTCAATCCACCCAAGTCAATCATCTTTTGCCGTATGAAAAAAGAGGTTGACAGAGTCAGTGAAATGCTGAGTGCGCAGGGGCATAAAGCCGTGGGACTGCACGGGGATATGGAACAGCGCCAGCGTGACAAACAGATCGGAGCCTTTAAGAAAAACCAAAGCGATATCCTGGTTGCCACCGACGTGGCCGCAAGAGGGCTTGATATCAGCAATGTCACCCACGTTTTTAATTACCACATTCCTTTTGATCCCGAAAGTTACGTCCACCGTATCGGCCGGACAGGACGTGCGGGCCAGAAGGGCTTGGCGATCACGCTTGTGACGCCCCTTGAGTACAAAGAACTGGGTTCTATCAAGAAAAAGATCAAGTCGGATTTGCGACAGTCTTTTATCCCAAGCGCTAAAGAAGCGGGGGAAAAACACAGTCAGAAATTTGCCAAAAAGATTAAAGAACAGCCTATTAAAGACGAGGCAAAGCAGACATATGAACTCATCAAAGATGAGGTTGATTCTACCCAGCTGACGATGAAGCTGTTATCGATGCTGCTTGATACCAAGCAGTTTAAAGGTCCCGAGCGTATCGGTATTTCGCCTGAGCGCCTTGAAGTGATTTTAAAAGATATCGAGCGCAAAGAAAAGAATAAGCGCGGCAAAAAAGGCGGCGGCAGAAGATCGGGCCGCAGAAACAACAAACCAAGAAGACGTTAGTAAAAAATCTTGCTCAAGTACAGTCCCTGGGGCTGTGCGGGCTTGGTGCAAAACTTTTTACCTCCCTCAATCTGCAAACGCAGCTGCTGCAGCTGCATACGCGATGACGCCGTCATCAACGCTGCCTGCATCATCAGGCGCACCTGTGAACGCAGAAATCCGTCAGCCTTGAAATAACAGATATATATCCCCTGATACCGTAATACCCGCGCGCTTGAAATCGTGCGTATCGTTGTTTTGACCCCGCCGCCGCTTTTGCAAAAGCCGCTAAAGTCGTGTCTGCCTTCAAACTGGCGCAGCGCCTGCTGCAAAAGGATGGGATCAAAGTCTGTGTAATCGGCCATAAACCTTCGTTCAAACACGTTGGCATCTTCTTTGATGAGATAAAGATACGACCGGCTTCTGGCGCTGAACCTGGCGTGAAAATCGTGCGGTACTTTCTGCAAACGCAGCAGTTCAATTCCCTGTGGTTTGAGATTGATATTTAGAATATGGTGCAGTTTTTGGAGGTTTTTCCAGTGGGAGGGCAGCTTAAAAGAAAGCACCTGCCCCCTGGCGTGTACTCCCTTGTCCGTTCTGCCGGCGGCATCGATTTTTGTTTTTATATGCAGCGTGTGCAGTACTTCTTCTATGCAGCCGATGACGGTTTGTTTTGTTTTTTTCTGGCGCTGCGAACCCAAAAAGAGCGATCCGTCATAAGCGATCACTGCTTTTACCCGCATACGGCCTCCTTAATAATGGCGCAGTACCCGCTGATGAAATAGCGCATACCCCAGTCCCGATAACAAGACGCAAACCCCCGCGATAAGGCCGGGCTCGGCGTATTTTGAAAGGAAGTTGATAAGGATAAAATACCCGACAATGATCACGCTTAAAGAAAGAAAAAGTATATTTTTTTGATAGCGGGGGTGGATGACGCTGAAAGCCGCTACGGCAAAAAAGGTGACCACAGGCATAAGCGAGATCAGGATAAACATTTTCAAATCCTCGCGCCGGTCGCTGTCTGATGCGATCTGCTGCCAGTATGCGTAGATGGATTCCTGGTTGACCCTGCCGACAATGGAGGATTGAAACAGCGTTAAATCCTTGTAATTGATCTTGTTGATCTGGTTATTGTCATAGGTATAACCGATACCGTCGATGAGTTCAAAGGTGGTATCGATCCCCTGTTTCTGCAGATCGCCTTTTTGGGAGATAAAGAGTTGGTCCTGGTCTTTGTCCGTTTGAAATACAACTACGTGTTTGAACAGTCCCTTCTCATCCTCATCGGCTACGTAAACAAAGAAGTTGCCAAATTTCTGGCCCAGTTCGCTTGGTTTGATATTGAGTTTGGCGTTGGCGCTTTTATCCTGCTTGTAAGCGTCAAACAGCTGCTGGGCCTGGGGCATGATATAGATTGAGAGCGTCAGCAGAAAAAGACTCAGCATCACCGCGATCAGGAAAAAACGGCGGAAGATATAAAAAGGATTGGCCCCGCTGGCAAAGAGGATAATGAGTTCATAATCGTTTGAAAGCCGATTTAGCGTCACGCCAAGGCCGATGACAAAGGACAGGGGCATGGTGTAAAACAGGATTTCGGGAAGCGAATAGAGGTAGATTTTACCCATCTGTATCAGGTTGACTTCGATATAAGACGTCAGCGACGCGGTGGAAATGAGCAAAATCAGCGACGCGATGGCAAACAGGGGCAAAAAGACGGTGATAAAACTGCTTGAGAAACTTTTTGACAAATACGCTTTAAGCATACAGAGCCTTTGCCAAAAGAGTGAAATACTCTTCAAACAGATACACAATCAGTGTGGCCAGGGCCAAAAACGGAACAAAAGGAACCCGTCCCTCTTTTGCTATAAGCGAAGGGATCAACGCCAGCAGTGCCGAGACAAAGATCGCAAACAAAACATTCGGCAGCCCCAGCAGCGCGCCCATGGTCGCAGCGATCATAATGTCGCCTTCGCCCATCGCTTCTTTTTTGATCAGGTAGCTCAGGCTAAAGCGAAGCAGCGAGAACCCACCGGCTAAAAGCAGCGCGTCCTGAAAGGAGCCGATAATATCGCTGCCAAGCAGAGCAAACACGATCGCGGCGAGATTGAGGCTGTCGGGAACGGCGAAGTATTTAATATCAATAACCGATAAAGCCAGCAGCATGGAAAAAGCCAGCGTTGCACCCGCAAACTCCAGGCTGAATCCCGTTTTTAAATACACCACGGCAAAAAGACCCGCGGTAAGGGCTTCGACCAGCGGGTAGGAAGCGGGAATAGGTTTGTCGCAAAAGCCGCACCGCCCCCGTAAACCCAGCCACGAAAACAGCGGGATATTATGGTACCACCGCAGGGGATGCGCGCATTGCGGACAGTGCGAAGCCGGGTAGGCGATGTTTTCGTTTTTGGGAACCCTGTAAATCAAAACGTTTAAAAACGACCCGAAGATAAGCCCGGTCAGAGTGACAAACAGCAATTCCATACTACAACCCTCCAAAGCGCCGGTCGCGCGTAGCAAAGGATTTGAGTATTTCGTCAAATTCCCCGGCGGTAAAATCGGGCCAGAGGGTGTGCGTGAAAAACAGTTCGGCATACGCGCCCTGGTAGAGCAAAAAGTTTGACAGCCGCAGCTGACCGCCGGTGCGGATGATGATATCAAGGTCGCGGGGGTAGTCAAGACAGGCTTGAATATCCCCGCTTTTGGCCGCGGCTGCTTTTTGACAGGCTCGCTGCAGTTCGTCGCGGCTGCCGTAATTCAGCGCCAGATACTGCGTCAGCGCCGTAGCGTTTTGTGTTTGGGCTTTTAAGGTTTGGATCTGTTCGCGCAGGGAGGGGGAGAAAACACTCAGATCGCCTATCGTTTCAAAGCGGATATTGTTTTTGATATAGGTCTGGGCCTCTTTTTGCAGATATTTTTGCAGCATCTGCATCAAAAACTGCACTTCATGCCTGGGGCGTTTCCAGTTTTCGGTGCTGAAGGCATACAAAATGATATCCTCAATATCGCCTCTGCGGGCACAGTGGGTGATGATATCGCGGACACTGTTGATACCGGCTTCGTGTCCCTTAGTGCGTTTCAAGCCGCGCTTGGCGGCCCATCTGCCGTTGCCGTCCATAATGATAGCTACCCTTTTGCCCACGCTTATCCTTTTATATCCAGCAGTGAATTGTTCAGATTATACAGCGGCTTTGGTTTGCCTGTGCTGATATTGACCACGTCAAAGTTCAAATCTTGTGTGTGCTGTCGTAAATGTGCCGCGCTGTTTGCAAAATGCAGTGTCATATCAAGCTGCTTGAACTCTTCGGCGGTACTGACCGTGCCCGAAATCGGTCCCAGGTTTACAAATTCGGCAAAAAATTCCAGGGAATTTTTGTTGACGCTCATTTTGTTTTTATTTTTGTATTGAAACAGGGCGTACCTGTTATTATACTCAAAAGGAACGGTGATAATATTGTTATGCAGTCCCAGGAGCATATCGGTAATGAATTTGAACTCTTTTTCGCTTTGGGTATTGCCAAGTGACTGTACCAGGGTCTGTTTGTAGATATCGGGGCGCTGCATCATTGAAAAATCAAAGTTTTTTAGTACCAGCGGCGGCTTTTCCTGCAGGTATTCGGGTTTTTTCAGCAGGTGCTGCAGCTGAACGACGCCTTTGGATTCGCGCATACTGGCCCAGTATTTGGCACCGGGTTCTAAGTTCATAAAGCTTTTGGTCTCAACCTGCTGTTTTCCCACTTCAAGCATATAGCGGTTGGCAAACAGCTTTTTGATCACCTTGATCTCAAAGGCCAGCGAAGTGTTGATCTGGATACGGCTTTTGTCAAACTTGGGCTGCAGCGTATCCAGGGCGGTAAGCTTTTGAATAAAGGGGATCATAAAGCCTGGGCTTCTTTGAGTATGGCAAAAGCCAGTGTAAGTTTGTCTGTTTTGCCAAGGTGTTTGCTTTTGTCTTTAGTGATAAAATCAACCGCGTTGTCGCTGCTGCCAAAATCCCCGCTGCTTCGCAAAGTATTCAGACATACCGCCTCAAGGTCTTTTTGTTCCAGCATCCGCTGCGCGTTTTGTTTTGCCGTGTGCGGGTCCATTTCAGCTTTGAAACCGATGACATCGATTCCCTCTTTATCTATATTTGACAAAATATCTTCTGTCTGAATAAGTTCTAACTGCCAGTTGGTGCCAAGACTGTCTTTTTTGAGCTTGCCCTGCTGGGGAAAGGCAGGCGTGAAATCCGCGACGGCCGCGGCCATGAAGAGCAGGGGGCGTTTTTGGATCAGCGTGCGCGGTCCGCTTTGCATGGTCACGTCGCTGAGCTTGCCTTTTTTGGCGACACGCACGGCGTCGATAAGATAATCATGCATCTCGTTGCTATCTTGCACAAACAGAGTGTGCACCCCTTTTGGCACCTCATTTTGAACAAAGGAGAGATAAAATACGTCCGCCCCGCGGTAATACAGCGCTTTGGCCAGCGCCGCCCCCATTTTACCGCTGGAAAAGTTGCCTATAAAACGGACGTCATCGATCTGTTCACGGCTGCCGCCGCCGGTGACGATGACTTTTCTGTCTTTGTAGTAATCATCGCTTAAAAGCGCGCGTATCGCGGCGTCGGCGATATCTTCGGGCTCAGCCAGCGCGCCTTTGCCGATGTCGTTGCAGGCTAAGGCTTTGTTCTGAGGTTCGATTATGGCGGTTTCATTGACTTTGAGCATCTTCAGGCTGGCGACGGTGTTGGCATCTTCGATCATATTGGTATTGGCCGCCGGTGCGACGATGGTTTTTGCTTTGGTCGCCAGATAGGTCTGGGTGAGTAAATTATCGGCGATGCCTTTTGAAAGCTTGTTGATAGTATTGGCCGTAGCCGGAGCCACGATCATCAGATCGGCCCATTTGGCGCAATCGATATGATTGAGATCACTTGCCCAGTCTTCGCTGTCTTGGGTGAGAACCTTGCGGCGCGTGAGGGCTTCGTATGTAAGCGGGCTGACAAAACGCTGCGCTGCGGGCGTCATGACAACACGGACCTGCGCACCCTGTTTTACAAGCAGCCGTACCAGATCGCAGGCTTTATACGCGGCGATACTTCCGGTAATGCCAAGGAGAATGTTTTTATTTTTTAGAAGCATAACTATCCCGATTTTGTAAGATGAAACTGTTTACGTTTATTGTGATATTTTATCTTTTCTTTGATGAAGATTAGTTTATATACAATAGTTCCTGTTTGACACAGCAAAATCAACGTGCTATTATTATACATATGTATGTAATACATAAAGGGTTTAAACATGAAAATATTAAAAGTAAGGAAAAACTTCCTCCTGGATCAAGATGCGGTGGAAAAAGCGGCAGAAGTGCTTAAAAAACGGCATCAAAATTTTACCGGTGCGATAAATCACTACTTCCGGGCGATAGCGAAAGATCCGTCTATTTTAGATACGGTAGAGGAAAAAGCGACGGCAAGAACGGGAGATTTTATTGGCATCCTTGACGGTAAAATCGGTGACAAAGATTATAAATCGATGAAAAAGACGCATCATGAAAATATTTCTTGATGCCAATATCTGCCTAGATCTGCTTGATACTACAAGATCGCGAGCCAGAGATTCCATAGCCTGGTATATGAAAAACAAAGACCTGCCGGATACGGGTTTTTATTTTTCGGGTGATTTTATTACGACAATTTACTATGTGCTAACCCAAAAGCAAAAGCTCAACGCCTCAAAGGTAATACAGGCTATTGATGCTTTGTGTGAAGAGGTTACCCCGCTTTATCTTAAGCATGTGGATTTCAAAGCCGCACAGAAAAGTTTTTTACAAGATCGCATTTTGAATGATTTTGAGGATTTGATTGTTTTGCACAGCGCATTACGAAACGGATGTGATCTTTTTATGAGCAATGACAAAGCGGTTGGCGCAATCAATACGTTTTATACTATTAAAATAGAAACTCCCGGTGCTTAGACCTTATAACTTTTTTTGCTTTTGCAATATTGCGTTAAAAAGCACTCGTCGCATTTTGGGTTTTTGGCCGTGCAGATATAGCGGCCAAAAAGCACCATCGCCTGGTGCAGGCGGCTGAGGTCGCTTTCAAAGCGCTTGACCAGGTCTTTTTCGGTGTTTGCTGCTGTTTTGGCATAACTCAGTCCCAAACGGTGCGAAACGCGAAACACGTGGGTATCTACTGCCATGAGATTGTGTTCAAAATACTCGATCAGCACCACGTTGGCCGTCTTTTGGCCAACGCCTGGCAGGCTGACAAGCTCCTTTTGGGTCTTTGGGATTTGGCCGCGAAATTCGTTTTGGATTTTTTGGGCAAATCCAAGCAGGTTTTTGGCTTTGTTGTTAAAAAACGAACAGCTTTGAATCAGCGCTTTAATCTCTTCAATATCAGCACTTGCCAGGGTTTTGGTGTCGGGGTATTTTTCAAAAAGGGCCGGCGTGAGGATGTTGACGCGTTTGTCGGTACACTGGGCTGATAGCATGACAGCCACGACCAGCTGGTAGAGGTTGTCATAATGCAGTTCCGTTACCGAACTTGGATAGTGCTGCAAAAACAGCTTCTTGATTTCGCTGCTTCGTTTAGTCATCTTTAAACTCGATCGTTTTAAAACTGCTGTCGTTTTTGAGCATCTTCATAGCATCTTTTCTGACTGTCTCGTCGCTGTCTTTGGATGCGGCGATGTCTAAAAGCTTGTTGATGCGCTGCTGATAAAACTCCTGCTGCTTCATATGCGATTCGTGGCGCATTTTCTCCTCCTGCAGTCTTTGTTCCGATTTTCTTTTTGCCTTGGATATAAAATACCAGATAAGGGCAAAAATCAGTGCCACCGCCCCAAATACTGCAATAGCGGTTTTATACAGCCCTATGTTTTGTTCATGGGTGGCTGCTGTGAGGTTGTGCTCGCTTTGAGTGAGTTTTTCCTGTATTGCCAATTCTTTTTCTTTGGATTCTAAGCGCATGGCTTGCAGTTTTTGTTCATTTTGGGCTTTGAGCTTTTCCAGCTCAATCTCGCCTTTTTGTCTTAACTGCAGCAGCCTGGTTTGATTGGTCTCAGCCTGAACGGGCTGTTTTAGGGGCTGATCCTGTTGTGCAGGTTCCTGCTTTTGTTCCATGAGGGCTGCTTTTTGACGATCGATATCGCAGCCGCCAAAAAGCAGTAAGATACCAAGGAAAACAGCCGCTTTGATCATTTTAACGCTCCCCAGCTTTTTGCGATATCCAAAGAGGTTTTTAAAGGAACCTTGAGGGTGTATACCTCTTGCATGATCGTTTGCAGTTGTTTGCCGTAATCTTCTTCCTTGCCGCTTTTGATCTCAAAGATCAGTTCATCGTGGATTTGCAGCAGCATTCGTACATCCTGGCTGTCATGGAAGTTGTCAAAGATTTTGTTCATCCCTTTTTTGATCAAATCCGCCGCGCTTCCCTGAAAAACGGTATTAACTGCTTCTCTTAAATACGCGTTTTGCATCATCGCGTTGGCACTTGCAAAATCAAAGTAGCGCCTGCGGCCGGCGATCGTGGTAACGTATCCGTCTTCTTGCGCCTTTTGTTCGATAGAGTTCAGGTACGTTTTTACGCTGGCAAAGGAGGCAAAATAATCTTGTATGATCTGCTTGGCTTCTTTTGCGGGGATACCCAGTTCTTCGCCCAGCTTGCGGCTGCCCATCCCGTAAAGAAGGCCGAAATTGACGCTTTTGGCGAAGTTTCTTTTTTCTTTCGCCCTGTCGCCAAAAAGTTTTTTGGCCGTTGCCAGGTGGATATCCTCGTCATTGTTAAACGCTTCTATCAACGCTTTGTCTTGGCTGAAATGTGCCAGCAGGCGCAGTTCGATCTGGGAGTAGTCGATACTGACCAGGCTGTAACCCTCCTTGGCCACGAAGCATTGGCGTACCTTGTTGCCAAGATCGCTTCTGGTTGGGATGTTTTGCAGGTTGGGGTTGTTGGAACTCAGTCTGCCCGTAGCGGTGCCTGTATGCATGAAGTTGGTATAAATTCGACCGTTAACAAGGTAGCGTTCCAGAGGTTTGACGTAGGTGGAAGAAATTTTTTGTACTTCCCGGTATTGTAAAATCTTTTCAATGACGGGGTGCTTGTTAATAAGCGTTTGTAAAACCTTCTCATTGGTACTGAAACCGGTTTTGGTTTTTTTGCCCCCCTGCAGTCCCAGCTGTTCAAACAGTACCGACGCCAACTGCTGGGTGGAGTTGATATTAAACTCCGTGCCGCTTAAGTCATAAATGCTTTTGGTCAATTCCTGCAGCCGTTTTTGGGTTACGTCTCCCAGGTGGTGCAGCTTTTGCCTGTCTACGGCGATACCTTCTAATTCCATGGCAAGCAGTACCCGGATAAAAGGGATTTCGATTGTTCTGGCGATGGTAAAGAATTTGTCATCGAGAATGTTTTTGTATTTATCATACAGCAGATATGTCATCCACGCGTCTTCGGATGCGTAAAAGCACGCTTTGCCAAGAGCGACATCGGCAAAAGTCTGCCCCTTTGCAACCAGTTCTTTAAACGGCTTCATCGTGTAGTCAAAAAAGCGTTTGGCCTGAATATCCAGGCCGTGTTTGAGTCCGGGATTGTGCAGCCAGGATAAAATCATCGTATCGCAAAAGGGGGCGGGCAGGTTTTGGCCGTATTTATGCAAAACCTTGAGGTCGTATTTGATATTTTGGCCCACTATTTTGCTGCCAAAAAGCTTTTTGATCCCCTTCAGTGCGTCTTGCAGATCAAGCTGGTTGCCCACGTCAAGCCCTTTGTGGGCTATGGGAACGTAATACGCTTTACTCTTTTGCGTACAGAAGCTAAAGCCCACCAGGTTTGCCTGCGTAGCGTTTAAAGAATCCGTTTCGGTATCAAAAGCGACGATATCGTTGCTGCCAAGCTTGTCAATCACGGCCTCAAGCTTGGCACTGGTATCAAGCAGCAGGGCTTCAAATTCATAACTGTTGTGGTGCGCGTTGGTTTTTGAGTGTGATCCGACCTTGCCAAGAACCCGCCGAAGTTCATATTTTTCCAATTCGTCTTTGATCTTGACAAGCGGTTTTTCCACCAGGTCGAAGGTTTTGCTGTCAAAGTCAATAGCAACGTCGTCTCTGAGCGTTACCAGCTGTTTGGAGATAAAAGCGGCGTCTTTACCTTCGTGCAAAAGCTTTTTGATCCGGGGCGTACCGGCTATATCGATATTGTTGTAAATATTTTCAAGCGATCCAAACTGCGTCAAGAGTTTTTGCGCCGTTTTTGCGCCGATGCCTTTGATACCGGGCACGTTATCGGCGCTGTCGCCGACCATCGCCTGATAATCAACAAACTGGTCGGGCCTGATACCGTATTTTTCCATGCACTCGTCGGGGCCGATCTCTTTTTTCTTGATGGGATCATACATGTGGATATTGTCTGAAATAAGCTGATAAAGGTCTTTGTCGTGGCTTACGATGCGGACTTTGTAGCCCGCCTTTTTCGCTTTTTTGGCCAGCGTGGCGACGATGTCGTCGGCTTCGAATCCGGGTACTGCTTTTGAGGCAAAACCGATCTTGTCAATCCACGAAATCGCCACGGGCAGCTGTTTGAGCAGGTCCTGGGGGACGTCGGGACGGTGGGCTTTGTAATTTGCATCGATATCGTTTCGAAAACTCTTGCCCTCGCTGTCAAGCGCAAAGACCAGGTAATCGGTCAAATGCTCGCTGTAGATATTGGAGATAAAATTGGCAAACCCTGTCAGCAGACCGGTGGGAAAGCCGTCTTTGTTTGAAAGCGGGGGCAGGGCGAAATAACTTCGAAACAAAAAGCCAAAGGTATCGATGATGGTTACAGTCTGCACTTACAGCTCCTTCAGGATTGTTTCCAGCAGGTTGGGGTCCAGGTCGTTTTTCTCGGCCAGTTTGATCGCTTTGTTGATGCTGCGCTGGGTCAGGCAGAACCTTGGTGAAGCCGCTATTCTTGAAATCTTTAAAATCCAGTCCTGCGGGGTGGTCGGGTTGATGCTGCCCTCAATCAACGCAATGAGGCTTGCGTCAAAATTCCAGTGTTTGAGTATTTCGGCACTGAGCTCAGCGGCGGTGGCATCGACATAGCTTCGTTCGGTGCGCTCGGTATCGTAATTGATATCCAGATCAGCCAGAAACTGGCTGGATTCGTTGTTTTTGATCAGTTCGTTGGCAATAAGCAGCATACCCACATCCTGCAGCATCGCGGCCAGTTCCAGCAGGTCGGCGTTTTCAACCTTGGGGTGCCATTTTCTAACGATAGCAGCCTGCAGTACCGAAGATTTGGAAAACTCCTTGGTCGTGATACCGTAGGGTTCCAAGTCCGCATCAAGGGCTTTTCTGATCGTGATCTGGGTAACCAGGTTTTTCAGCGGTTTAAACCCAAGCAGCATGATGGCCTGCTTGATCGATTTGATGTCGGCTTTGAAGGTATAGGCGGCCGAGTTGAGGGTTTTGAGTACTTCTGCCAGCAGCATGGGGTCTTTTTCCATGTACGCTGAAATCTCTGCGGGATCAAAATCTTCGCTGCTTCTGATAGCGCGCAGCTTCTGGGCGGTTTCGCTCAGCGGCGGCAGAGAGGAAATATTTGTAAAAATGGAACTACTCAAAATTACTCCTTTATGGTCTTGAAATTTCTTTTTTGCGCTTTGACGTGTTCTATCCCGTAGGTAAACTGTCTTGTCTGCTGCTTATTTAAAAACTTTTGCAAACCGTACGCGGTGGTAAAATCGATCCACTCGTAGCGCAGGTTGTTTTGCAGCAGTTTTGCGTATCCGGTGAGATGTTTGTCGATATGTTCGATCGAGTTGGCAATAACCAGATTTTCACGCTCTTTTGGCTGGGTCATTTTCAAAATATGGGGCGTATACAGAATCTGGGTGGAAAGGATACGCTTGGGTTCGATCTCATACAGGCGAAGCTGGGTTAAAAACAGCGTTGCCGATACAGGCGGCAGATTCAAAAAGATTACTTTTTCGTGCAGCCGGTCTTTGTTTTGGCTCAATACGGTTTTGAGGTTTCTGACCTGCTTGAGACGCAGGTGTTTGCGGATTTCAAAATTTTCTTTGACGTGCGCGTCGATTTGAGACGTGATGTTGGAACTGTTGGAGACAACGGTCACCGGCTCTTTCACAAGCTTTTGAAACGATTCTACCTGTGCTTTATAATCGATCCCGCCAAAATAAACCCGGTCATTGTCGCAGGTAAATTCGTTGCTGTTTTGGGTGGGAATATAGTACCTGTTGGCAAGGGATTTGGCACACAGGGCTTTGGTGGCTTCTTCCATCAAAGGCGCGATAACGAGGTTGTAGCGCTTGGCTTCGACTTTTGAAAGAGCGTTGTCAAATTTGGTGGCGTCAAAAATATCGACCGTATAGGCTTTGTTATTGCTAAGCAGGGTAGCCAGGGCGCTGTTGACCGTACTGGTGGCGTACCTGCCGATCTTTTCTTCGGCCATGAAAAAAGCCAGCTTGTACGCAAACGATTTTGAAAGCGTTCGGACATTAAGCGCCTGTTTGTGCATATTCAGCGTTTGCTGCATATTGCTGTCAATTTTGTCATAGGCAAGCAGCGAAAAGATTCTGCCGTTTTTATACAGCTTTTGGGCGGTGTCTGGGTCGTAATCGGTGATGCCTGTCTGCATTACCGATGTTACGGGCAGGGGAATGTTGGAAATCAGGAAACTTTTTGCCTGCAGGGAGATTGCAAGCAGGGCAATGAGTATTATTCGCATATAAGACTCTTTATTTTTAATAAATCTTTATAACTTTCTTTTTTCATCGACGGATTGCGCAAAAGATAGCTTGGATGGTATGACGCAATAAGTTGAAAACGGGGCATGTTCACTATCTCTCCTCTTGCTTTGCCAAGGGCTGTTTTCTGGCCGGTAAGGGCGTTAAACGCAGTCGCGCCAAGTGCCACGACCAGTTTTGGCCGTATCAGTTCCAACTGTTTGTCCAGATACGGTTTGCACTCAAAAATCTGTTCATGCGTTGGCGTCGCGTTGCCAGGCGGCCGGCATTTTAAAATATTGGCGATATAAACCTGCTGCCTTTGCAAACCCAGTACGTTTTCAATCATCTTGCTAAGCAGCTGCCCGGCTCTGCCGACAAAGGGCCTGCCGGTATTGTCCTCTGTCTGGCCCGGGGCTTCACCCACAAAAACCAGATCGGCGTTGGTGTCTCCTTCGCCAAAAACAGTGTGCGTGCGGGTTTTGCTAAGCTGGCACAGATGACACTGCGCTACGGTTTGTTCCAGCTCCGTCATGCGGCCGGGCAGCTCATGGTCGATGTTTTGGTCGCTGTGGGGCTGGATTAAATCTGTATAATTATATCCTAAGTTTTTTAACTGCTGCAGCCGCTTGAGCCGAAGCGTATTGATCAGGTTTTTCATATCCCAAAGTATATCGAAGTGTAGCTATATTTTTTCTAAAAAAACAGCAGTTTTACAAATCCCAGAACAAAAAGAACCGCCGCGATCTGTTCACGGTCAAACTGCAGCACGAAAAAGGCTGAAAGCATCAAAGCAAACGACACCGCGTAGGATTTGACGCTGTCTTTAAGACGGCTTTGGATCGCCTGCAGCTGATTGGCATCGAGATTGACGCTGATACTGTCCTGGGCGGCTTTATTGATGATGGTACGCAGATGCCTGATCGTAAGGGGCAGGGATTGGACTTCGTGTTTGAGCGTAGCGGTGAGCTTTTCGCCGCCAAGGGCGGTGGTGAGATTGTCTTTGAGGATGGGCAGGATATCTTTGATACCGTTGAAATTTTCTTTATACGTCGTTCCCAGACCTTCGATAATAGCACTGACTCTGAGGACATAGATGGCGTCTTGGGGAAGCTTAAAGGGCATATCCCTGGTACTTTGCAGCACCTCCGTGGCCAGCGTCTGCATACTTTTTGCGTCAAGATGATCGTTTTCAAAGATAGAAAACATTTTTTGCGTAAAAGCGACCATTTCGCTCTCATCGGCATCGTAACTGACAACGCCCAGGCGTTTGCAGGCGCTGATATAAGTTTCAAAATCCTGTTCGTTGGCGGCTTTGATGAGTTCAACCAGGGCCAGACGGGTTTTATCCCCGATATTTTTAACCATACCAAAATCCAGCAGTACCAGTTCTCCCTGCGGCGTAATCAGTAGATTGCCCGGATGCGGATCGGCGTGAAAATACCCCTCAAGCAGCATCTGTTCAACGTAGAAATTGACCAGTTTTTTAATAACGCCGTCGATATCAATAGCTGCTTGTTGGATATTTTGTTTGTCATCAAAGCTAAACCCCTCTAAAAAATCCATCACCAGCACATCGTCATTGCACAAAGGCGGATGCGGGGTGGGAAAGATAACGCCGCAGTGGGCGTATTTTTGTGAAAATTTTTCTAAATTGTTTTTTTCCTGAATAAAGCTGACCTCTTCAAAAAGCATCTTGGAGTATTCGCTGATGACGCTTTCTATGGAGTTTTTGGTCTTATGGCTAAACAGCGGGGTGAAAAAGCGAAGCATCGTACGAAGGATTCGCATATCTGCCGTGATCTTTTCTCTGATCCCTTTTCTTTTGAGTTTGACCGCAAGTTTCTTGCCCCCGATACGGGCCCGGTGGACCTGACCGATAGAAGCACTGGCGATGGGGTCGGGGTCAAAATAATCAAAAGGCAGCACGGGGCCAAAAGCCCGGTGCAGTGCGGCGTCAAAATCTTTTTTATTCATCGGCGCCACGGCGTCGTGGACTTTTTGCAGTTGGTGCAGATATCTTGGCGGGAAAAAATCACTTCTTGTAGCAAGCACCTGGCTGAGTTTGATAAAACTCACGCCAAGGTTTGTGATCGTGTGGCGAAAAGCGTCTGGAGACAGCGGCCGTATCAAAAGCAGCGAGCGTTTGTTTTTGATCAGTAAAAATACCGTTACCAAAAAACGAAAAACAAAATAGATCCGCGCGGGATTGTAGTGGCGCAGTTTCAAGGGCTACTTTTTCAAATCTTGCAAATCTTTTTTGGTCGCAAGACCCGTTTCATCGATGACTTCTTTGATCATGGATTTGAGTTCGTCTTTAAACTCGGCTTCGTGTTCTTTACCCTTTTGTTCCATCTGTTCATACAACCGGCGTGCTTTTTCCTTAGACTCCCGGTTTTTCTCCCGGCAGCCTTCCAGTTCCCGGTACACACGCTCTTTGGCAAGCAGGGCCGCACCCATTGAGGTATACATCAAATTTTTCAGCATCATCTGCTCCTTTTAGCAAGTAATCATTTATTATAACGCACGGCGGGTTTGTTTGATAGTGCGTTTTTGTTATTTCATATCAGCTGTCAACCCACTGCATCGCTTTTTCGGCGTCTGTGAAGTATTTGACTTCGCCGCCAAGCAGCCAGCTTCCCAGTTTCGTGGCGTATTTTTCCCAGGTTTTATTGCCCACAACCGCCAGCTTTTCAAAATCGTTGCGAAATTCAAGGCCGAATTTGAAATCATCCCACGCCGCGCGCAGTTCAAAGCCCTCAAATCCCTGCATATCCACAATCATCCGCATCTTTTTATTTGGCAGCGACTCCATGGCTTCTTTGATCATGGGGACAAAATGCTCGTAATCGGCGTGGGTGAGCTTGCCTTTGATGGAAAGTTCCACAAACAGATTTTCACTGCTTCGTACGATACCGACATGGACTGAATGAAACATTGCTTCTCCTTGAAAAGATAGTATAATCACAGTATAGCATGAGTA
>JBNJFE010000022.1:10823-20852 GCA_051746505.1 Campylobacterota bacterium | reverse complement strand
AAGGTGTTTAAGATCAGATACACCGCCGCGGCGTTATTATTGACCAGCAGCACTTCATACTCTTCAAAAAGATATTTGCCAAGCGCGCTGAGGTGACTGTAACGATCGCCCCGGCACCCTTTTTCAAGATCGTATTCGAGGTTGCAATACCCCAAAGCGATCTTTCGCGCGTGTTCAAACGCGTCACTGTCCATTGCCGAACGCCCCAGATTGGTATGCACCGTAATGCCAGTGGCGTTGATAACAGGCTGCAGGGACCCCTTTTGGATTGTTTCATACTCGTCAATGATCTCATCAATCAGCTTCTTCGTATCAACTGCTTTACACTGTTTCTCTTTGATCCTCATTCGCCACGACCCGACGATATGCGCCGCGATCTTTGCAAGCAGACTTGGTTCGATACCTGCCAGTCTTGGATCACGCAAAAGCTTGTCAATCTGTGGTAATTGTCTCAGTACCGTCTGCATCAGCTGCCTTTAAACCTTTTATCGGTAAAATAATTTTAACTTTTTTGGAGAGTATGTGTACCTGGTGGGCACCTCGGGCTTCAAACCCGCAGTTTGAAATAGTGGTATTTCAATGGTAGGTTCGATTCCTGCACTCTCTCGCCACTTACCGCACATACAACGCCTTTTGGCCTCTTGGGACCACCTGTGCTATCTGTTTTGCCTCAAACACCCCTTTTTCATTGATACGATCGATCAAAGCAGCACTGTTTTGCTTTTTCACGGCTATGAGCAGCCCGCCTGAAGTCTGCGCGTCACACAGGGCCGTCAACAAATCATCATCAACACCGGCAACGTCCATTGTATCCTCCAGGAAGGTTTTGTTTCTGTGGCTTCCCGCCGCGACGATACCCATGGAAGCCAATTCTAAAACTTCGGGCAAAATTTCAGGCGCCCGGGCATCGACCTCTATACTGATTGAGCGGTTGCACATCTCATACAGATGCCCAAGCAGTCCAAAGCCGGTAACATCGGTCATCGCGCTGGCATTGCATTCACATGCGGCAAAACTAGCCCGGGCATTGAGCGTACCCATGACACGGCTGACCTTGTCTACTGCCGAGGCTGAGGCCATCTGCGCCTTGATCGCTGTAGAGAGGATGCCGCTGCCAAGGGGTTTGGTCAAAACAATCACATCACCGGGCCGGGCCGTATTATTGCGGATGATCGCATCCGGATGCACGGTGCCCGTGACGCTGAGGCCGTATTTCATCTCTGTATCTTCGATCGTATGACCGCCTACGATCGCGGCACCGGCCTTAGCGGCGGTATCCATTCCCCCCTGCAAAATCGCCTCAAGCGTATCGCTGCCAAAGTGGCATGAATCAAACATCACCAGATTTAGCGCACTCATGGGTCGCGCGCCCATAGCGTAGATGTCACTGAGCGAATTTGCCGCGGCGATTTGGCCATACGTATAGGCATCATCAACAACGGGGGTGATAAAATCAGCCGTCTGGACAATAGAAAGGTCTGCGGAGTGTCTGTACACTCCCGCATCATCGTTGTGGTCAAACCCTACCAGCACGTTTTTATCCGTATGCGTCGGCAGCGTGCGAAACACTTTTGTAAGATCACCCGGACCCAGTTTCGCCGCTCAGCCTGCTGCTTTGACAAACGCGCTTAATCGGTTTTGTTCATTATCATTTTCTTTGATACTACCTCTCCTTCATATCCTGTTTGCTTGATCGCTTCCAGAATGGTTTTGCTATCGGTTTGGTCATTATAAAGCACACGCGCTGTTTTCGTGTTGAGCTTTACGCTGGCACTTTGCACCCCCGCAACCTCGGTGATCGCTTTTTTGATACTGATAGTACACAGCGGGCAGTGCATCTTTGGCACCTTGATCAACACTTCCTGCCCTGCGGCTGCAAAAATACACACTGCACACAGGATAACAATATTACGCATCACGCCTCCTTAGACAAAAAAGACCGCGACTTCGGGATAGACAAGCAACCCTAAAACCAATACAAACACCCCGGCCAGCCACCATTTGGCTTTGCCGCCGCTGCAGCGCAACTGTCTGCGGTATGCATACAGTGCCAGCGCAAAAAGTCCCACCGCCAGCAGCGCCAGCGGCAGCCGCAAAAACGCAAACGAACTCAATACGCTCATCCAGCCAAAGGATACGCCAAAAAAGACAAACAGCAGCGGGGGCAGGCAGCACGCGGTGGATAAAAACGAACTCACCACCGCCGCGACAAGGGTGACATTATGTTTCAAATCTTGATCTCTTTCGTACGGTAACTGTACCCAAATTCCTCAGGCTTATAATAATTAAGCACATCCTCCCCGGCTTCGGCGTAGGGATAGTTGAGCATATTAAGGGGATACTGGGCGGGCTTGGGATCAAGGATGAAATCTCTGGCATAATTAAACGCGATCCAATTCATCTCCCAGTTGCCAAAAAAGTACTCTTTGACCGCCTGCAATCTTTCACTGTCATCTTTCAAACCCTCCTGCAGCTGCACTTTGGTCACATCGGCAGGATCACAGGGGATCCATCCGCAGCCGTTGAGATAAACCTGGGCCCGGCAGTGCTGCCAGGTGGTGTTTTCAGCCACACCGTCGGCATCCGCGCTACCGCAGGAATCGCTGATGCGTGACTGCCCCGCCCGCAGGCCAAACACTTCCCTGGCCGGAATCCCCGCATTTCGCACAAGAGCGACGAAAACGGAACTGATATCGGTACATTTGCCGCCAAAAGCGTTTTCGCGAAGCACCCGCTGGGCATCACCGAGACCGCATCCTATGACATCGGGATCTCTGTACATGTTTGCAACCGTCCAGTCATAAATGGCGCGCACCTTTTGCAGCGGTGTCATATCCGGAGTCACGATTTTGGCAACGTACTCTTGCAAAAAGCTGGAGACGGGCACATGGGGCGTTCCTTTCAAAAAGGTTTGCACCTCTTTTGGAAACCGCATACTGTTTTTGGCCGCATCCAGATTCGCGCTGACCTGCGTCATGGCCACGTCATACTCTAAGCGCAGTTTATTTTCTTTGCTTCTTGCTTCAAACTCGGCATAGAGCAGTTTTGTATTATAGGGGTTGTCGTAACTGATATACGCCTTATCAAAACTGCCTTCATAAGAGAGTTTTACGGGTTGATGATAAGGGGCGTTCATGGGAAGGGGAACCCAAAGACGGGTTTTTTTATCCGCTTTTGGAAGCGTAAACGTGTTGGTTACCGAAAAGATTCTGCTTTTGTCGGTAATGCCAAAGGGAGCCTTTTTTTTTGCCTGCATCCAGACTGGAAGCGCGGCTGTTGCGGCATAGAAAGCCGCGGACGTTTTTAGAAATTGTCTTCTTTGCATTATTTTCTCCAAATATACTATTTGGCCGCAAATTTGTATGAACACTTCTATGTTGCAGAATGTTCTGTAGCTTGAACCTCAAGCACTGCAAACCAGTTCTGACAGTATAGCATAAAAAGGTTAAATATTTTTTACCTTTTACGTAACAATTGTATCAAGCCACGCCTGCGCTTCTTTGACGCTGTCAAACTTTTTGGATTTGGCCACCTGATCTTTGCCCTCAAAAAATTTCACGCGTACGCCGCTTTTTTCATCATCGATCTTGGTTCTTGTGATTTTACTGAGATTGAGTTTTACCCGTTCGTTGAGATTGACAAACATTCTTTCTCCTTTTTTCAATTATTATAGCACAACTTCAGCGCATACGGTTGGTGATAAAGCGAACGATGACAAAAACCACAATAGAAAAACCTATGATCACCGCCGCCACCGGAGCCGAAAATGACAGCCCATAGGAAGTAAAGCGGTCAAAGATAAGCACCGGCGTGGTCATTGGGTGATACACCAGGATCACCACGGCTCCAAACTCACCAAGCCCCCTGCTCCACATCATCAAAGCACCGTTGATGATATCTTTTTTCGCATTGGCCACCGATATTTTCAAAAACACCGACAACTGTCCCGCCCCAAGCGTTCTGGCCACTTTTTCAAGGCTGGGATCGACTTTGCGAAAGCCGTCTTTGGCGCTGTTGATCAAAAAGGGGGCTGAAAGAAACATCATCGCTATCATGATGCCATACTCCGTTCCCACAAACTCGATCCCAAAAAACGAAAAGAACTCACCCAGGTACGAATCCCCGAAGGTAGTCAAAAGCGCGATCCCCGCGGCGGTATGGGGGATCATAACGGGAAGATCGATCAATGATTCGACGATGCTTTTACCCCAAAAATCAAAGCGGGCCAGCACGTAGGCAAGCGGCAACCCCGTAAAAAGCACAAATACCATCGCGTAGGCTGAAACCTTCATCGTTACAATAATAGAATCGATCACTTCCCCATCTTGCAGCGTATCGATAAACTTTTCGCCGCTAAGACCTAAAAACATATTTAAAATCGGAAGCGTTAAAAACGACAGAATTATACCGCCAAAAAGAAGAAAGATCGCTACAAATTTTCGCTCATGCATCACGTTTGCCTTTATAAAAACGCTACGTCTGCGCGGTCAAAGCCGATGTAGACACTGTTTTGCTCAGTGGTATAGCACCCGTCGTACTCACGGTTTAAAATCTTGATAAAAAAGACGTTTTCAGCCACCCGCACAAAAAGTTTGTAATGATCGACAATGCCCATGCATTGCTCCATCACCCCTTTAAAAACATACTCACAGGACAGATCATCGTTTTTTGAAACCTGTATGACGTTGGGATCGATGGTAAAGCATCCACGCTTTCCAAGCAGACTTGCGTCAAAGATATTTTTAAAGCCTAAAAACTGCGCGATCTCAATGCTTGCGGGGTTGTTTAAAACCTCTTTGGCCCGGCCCACCTGCCGGATGCGGCCTTGGATGATAATGGCGATGGTATCGGCTAAAAAAGAAGCTTCACGGAAGTTGTGCGTCACATGAATCGTGGTCAAATCAAACCGCTGATGGATATCTTTGAGGCTTTTCATAATCGCGTTTCTAAAAGTGGGATCCACCGCACTTAGCGGCTCATCCAGCAGTAAAAGCTTTGGTTTGGAATACAGCGCCCTGGCCAACGCCACACGCTGCTTTTCCCCGCCGCTTAAATGATCGATATCCCTCTCAAGAAGTTTTTCAAGGCGCAAAAACTCGACAAGATCATCAAAGTTTTCTTTGGCGCCCTCTATCTTTTTATACCGCTTTGCAAAGGTGATATTGTCTTTGACATTCATATTGGGAAACAGCGCGAAACTTTGATAGACAAAACCAAACTCCCTTTTTTCAACGGCGACTTTGGAAATATCGCTGCCCTCAAAATAGATTGCACCTTCGCACGGATGCACCCCCGCGATGGATTCTAACAGCTTTGTTTTGCCGCTGCCGCTTTGTCCAAGCAGCACAAAATACTCGCCGCTGTTGATTGCGAGATTGATATCTTCCAGCGCAAAATCACCGATCTTGCTGCTTATATGGTGCAGCTGCAGTTTTTTCATTGCTGTAAAATTCCCGCGTCGCCGTCGATTTTGGCAGGCTTGATCACCCCCTGCCCCGCTTCTTGCATGATAGCCAGGCCCTCATCGCTGAGAACAAAGTTGACAAACAAGACAGCACCTTTTTCATTGAGCGGACTTTTATCGTTTTGGGCGACCGTGATCCCATATACCATCGGGGCGCCGCTGATTGTTCTGTAATGGCCCGGACGTTTAGACTCGATCATAAAAGAAGCGTTTGTATACGCCTTTGCATACGCGCTGCTTTTCAGCGAAATCTCGTCAGGAAGCGTGAAATACTTTAACCCGTGCTGGGCGGCTACGGATTTGTAAATAAAAAGATAATCATACGCTCCCGCTTCAAGCAGGCCAAGCAGATCGGTCTCTTTTGGGCGTACGATCACATTTTTTTTCTTTTCCTCCCCGACTTGATACGATTGTCCGTAGCCAAACAGTTTTTCAAACAGGTTAGCATGGCCGTAGTACTGTTGTGCCAGCTTGGTTACAAGCATACTTCTGTATCCGCAGGGATCGAGGTTTGGGTTGGAGTGGCCTATCTTGACCTCTTGTTTTAAAAAGATTTCAGGCCAGTTGCGGCTGTTGATGGTATCGGCGTATTTTGAATCTTTTGTATAAGCTATAGCCATTTCATTGGTGGCAAAGTGAGCGTTGAATCTGGCGTGTTGTGGCCGTAACACCTCATCGATGACGGTATAATCCGCACTTGCCATGACATCGGCCGCGCGCCCCAGTTCGGATATTTTTCTGGCAGCAGCCACGCTTCCGCTGGCTTCTCTTTGAACCTCGTATTGCGGATATTTTTTTTCAAACGCTTTTTCTATCTTGGAAAAAGGCACGGCAAGCGAGCCTGCGTGAAAGACGACGATCTTTTCTTTGGCCTGCAGACAAAGGGTTGCAAGCACTGCGATCACAAACACTTTACCCATTGTTTTTTTCCTGAAAATAAAACGGTATGACTGCAATCACTTGATCTTTTTTGACTTCTTTGGTGTCAGCTGTGGTAATCATTACCGCGTTACTTTGCATCAGCGGCGTAATCATACCCGACCCGTAGCTGTTACCGCCCGTGACACGGAACCTGCTATCTTCAAGATGGCCCAAAACGACATTGACCCGGTTTGGTTTGCACGCAAAACTTTGCACATTCTGTGCCTGTATGCTGTCGCTTGCAAAAGCGTGATCACCGCTTATCTTGCGCAAAATCGGCAGGACCAAAACCAGGGTATTGACAAGCGCGCTTAGGGGATTGCCCGGAAGCGAAATCACAAAGCTGTCTTCCATCACGCCCATCATCGTGGGCTTGCCCGGTTTGATATTGATTCCGTGAAAAAGCGTATCAAGGCCGTTTTCATCAAACGCTTCTTTGATAAAATCAGCCTCGCCCATCGAAATACCCCCGGTGGTGATGATGACGTCATAGCGCTGTAACCCTTTGATAAAAGCCACGCTTTCATCCAGGTCATCGGGAATGGTTTGGATGTAATCTGCTTCAAATCCAGCCTGCTGTAACAGTGCCAGCAATCCAAAGGAGTTGCAGTTATAGATTTCATCGGCATCGGCGTTTTCCCACGGTTCCCTGAGTTCGTTGCCCGTTGAAAGCAGTGCGATCTTTAAGGGTCGATACACTGACACGTGCGTTATGCCCTGTGCAGCCAGCATCGTGATCCGGGGCCAGGAAAGTTTCATCCCCCGTGCCAGCACTGGCTCTCCGCACCTCAGTTCTTCGCCTTTGGGCCTGAAATTGGCCCCGTTTTTGACTGCCCCGACACGCACGGTTTGTTCATCAAAATCCACCGCGTTTTCAAAAGGGACAACCGCGTCGGCGCCTTTTGGCATCTTGGCACCGGTCATGATCTTATACGCGCTGCCACGGGGCAGCGTATACCGGCTTTTATCGCCTGCTTTGATCGTACCCGCAATCTGTAAAACAGCGTTTTCATCACCGCTGTACAGGGCAAAGCCGTCCATAGCGGAGTTGTCAAAAGCGGGCAAGTCCTTTATGGCATGAATATCTTTGGCCAATACGCGCCCTATGGCCGATTCAAGCGGCAGGATTTGCGTCTGTTTTACAGGTTTGGCCGCTTCAAGCGCCTTGCTTTGTGCTTCTTCAAAAGCGACGTAATGCAGTTTTTTCATTGTAATGCCTTTATCATCCGGTATCGTTTGGCTATAGTTTGTACCACTTTTTCTATTTCCCTTTGGCTGTAATCTTTGTCAAAATCGATCACAAACGCCATGGAACACTCTTTGTCGCTATATCCCATATGCGCAATCGTCTTTGAGGGGCGCGAAAGCCCAAGCGAACACCCTTCCCCGTTTGAGATCAAAATATCTTCCAGTGCCAGCGTTTTGATTAGTTCACGTGCTTTGATATCTTTGAGCCCAAAATGCAAGGTACCCGGCAGCGTGTGTTGGCCGTCAACGAAAAAAAACAGATCATTGGCAAAATGTTCTTGAAGCGCTTGCACAAACAATTTTTTTGTTTGCGCAGTACCGAAATGTTGCCCCCTTTTTGCATCAAACGCGGCTTGCAATGCAGTCAGATCAAGCTGATGCAGCGGCGGTTCGGGCAGTGTATCGTTAAAAAGCAAAACACACTGGTTGCCAAAGCCGCTGAGTTTGTACACGTCAAAAAACGCGAAATCAGCGTATTGAAAATCACCGGTAAAGCTTTGATTGCAAAAAAGCTTGGCACCTGTTTTTTCTTTTACTTTGGCCAGGTCACAGAGAACAAAGGTATCGATTACGCAGGGACTGATAAAAATATAATCCAGCCTTACACGCAACCGGCTTTGCTCAACAAAACCCTCTTTATTCAGCCCGATCCAGACAATCTTTTTGCCAAGTTCTTGCGCCATCTTCGCACCCTCTGTCACCGTGTACGTTTCCCCAAGGCTAACCCCTACGGTTCCGGGCAACTCCATCATCAGCATACAAAAGCTTTGAGCATTCATGCTAAAGGTCGCAAAGCTTTTGTATCCGTACTCGTGTTGTATCTGCTGATACATTGTGTGCAGATTTTCATTACTGCTTAACGCATCCAGACTGAATGCTGTATCACACTCGACATCCCTTGGGTTGTATTGCAGGGTATTAAGTTTCATCGCTAGCCTTTAACACTTCTTTGCCTCCTTCGTAAAACAGCGCTTCAAAACGCTTTTGCACAAAAGCGTCTGTTTCCTCCTTGAGCTGCCTGTAGCGCCGTATCAACTCTTTTGCCTTGGGCGTAAGCGTCGTGCCGCCGTTTGTTCGGCCCTTGGCCGTGATAACAAGTTCATCATCGATATACTTTTGCAGTATCTGGATATGGTTCCACGCTTTTTTGTAATTCATTCCCGTTTTGCCGGCTGCTTCTTTGATCGAGCCGTACTGCTGAATATAGTGCAGAATTTCGGTTTTTCCGCTGCCAAAGATAAGATTGGCGTTGTCATCTTCTATCCACAGTTTTGTTTTTATCTGCATCGCTTTTTCCTTTAAAAACACCCAAGAGCGCACTTGATCACTTTGACCCCGCTTGCATCCAAACTCCCGCGGATCACTGCCAGATCCACCCTTTGGCCCATCTTCAACAGCTTGCTGCACGCAATCGTTCCCTCATTGCTTTCTTCCTGAATCCGCCTGCAGACGTTTTGATCAAACGCTTCTTTGGGTAAGCCGCCAAAGAGTCCAAGCTGGCAATCAATAATCTTGTAATCCCTGTTGTCCTTAGCGCTTTTGCCAAGGGCTTCTTGACAGCTTCGCTCAGGCATCGATGCGCCCTGCGTGGGTATAAATATTCATCCGCCGTCCTCTGGCAAACCCGATCAGCGTAACCCCGTGGGTATGGGCCGTTTGCACACCCATATACGTAGGCGCGGTACGAGAGACGATTACGGGGACTTTGTGCATTACCGCTTTGACCACCATTTCCGAACTCAGCCGTCCGCTGACAAAAAGTACGGATTTGGTCGTATCAAGGCCTTTGAGCTTGCATTTGCCAACCACCTTGTCTATGGCGTTGTGGCGGCCTATATCCTCAGCGGTAACGGTGGTGCCGCATTCTAAATAAATCATGGCTTTATGCACGCAGCCGGTGAGTTTGTACAGCTGGCTTTCCTGGTAAAACTTTTTGACTTCGCTTAAGATCGTATCCGGGGTGATAAAAAAGCGCGTCTGGTTAAAAGGCACGCTCACTCCCGAAGCGATATTAGCCGTCACGCCGCCGCCGCAGCCGCTGACTAAGGTCTTTTCGGTGTACAGATTATCCAA
Organism: Campylobacterota bacterium; assembly: GCA_051746505.1. Classification (GTDB taxonomy): domain Bacteria; phylum Campylobacterota; class Campylobacteria; order Campylobacterales; family Sulfurovaceae; genus TCS-49. Next base: position 11,146 of record JBNJFE010000022.1, on the reverse strand, counting down.
AGAACGCTCATCGATTTTGGCCGTGACATCGATTCGCAGACCCTCTTGACTGATTGTGATATCTTCAACGTCATCTATTGACCCGATCACGTTTTCACTCATCAAAAAACCAAGGGCGTGGGCGTCCTGGTCGATGGGAATACACATCATCGATATCGCTTTTTGGCCGTTGAGATAAACACTGACGCGCTGTTCATCGATCGTTACATCTTCTACTTCATTGAGTTCATTATCTATAAGTCTGTCTATGATGACAGGTTTTAAGTATTTACTGTTTTCCATGCACACTCTTTATTATGCTGATTTTGCATATTTAAAAATAT
>JBNJFE010000022.1:0-10723 GCA_051746505.1 Campylobacterota bacterium | reverse complement strand
AACCAAAACGCCTGCAACAAGTGCAGACGCCGTGGCTTATCTGTTGTCTTTCATCTCTTCTAAAACATCCGGTCGAAACTGTTCCAGATACTCTTTTGGCAGTTTGCCGCTTATGACTCCGGGAATATAACCCTTTATCGATACAAAATAGGAGTACACCGTCTCAAACGTGAAAAATGAGATAATGGCACTGCCCATAAAGTGGATAAAAAGCAAAAACCGCTTGAGCTGAATTGTTTCGGCGCTGGTAAATGCGTTTGGATGCATATACCAGATCAAAAATCCGCTAAAAACCAGCAAAAACCCAAATGCAACATACATATAGTAGTTGATGCGGTTCATATGCGAATATTTGCCGCGCAAAAAGATTTTATCCCACAGTTTTGTACTGGGTCTTGCAAAGTACTTGTGGTCTTTAAACGCGATAACCGTAACAATCAGCCAAACAGGAATCCACCCCACGCCCACGATTTCGTGGGTCGCGCGCATCAGCCGGGCCAGATCGCCGCCGCCTGTGACATTGCCAAAGGTGATGGAAAAACCTGTTATAAACAGATAAATCATCACCACGATATTCAGCAGTATCACGATCCGTTGAAACGGCGAGTACACCGTTACCATGTTGTTGGGATCGGTGATTTTTGCCTGTTTTCGTCCTTTGGCGATTAAAAACATCGCCAAAAAGATCAAAAACTCCACCAAAAACACGATTGGCAGCAGGTGCTGGCGCTCTTCAAACGCGCGGATGACCTCAGGGGCCATGGTTTGGTAATGCGGCCCAAAAAGAGCAACCTCGGATTGCTCATAATGGCTTAAACTTTCAAAAGGCTCCAGCTGACCGGTGAAATTGCCCTGCAGGATTTGCAGAATAAACTGATATACATAGTTGATATCTGCAATCGTTGCCAGCCAAAAATACCAATAGGTCAACAATATGAATAAAAAGCCTACGATGAGGTAAGCCTTATATTCGCTTAGAAAGCTTTTTTGTGTCTGCATTGTTATTCATCCCATCCAAACGGTGACTGATTCGCGCCTTTTCCCGTGGCCGAAAACCGCTGTCTGATGATATTGGATACTTCTTGCGAATCCCCAACAAGCAGCGCTTTTGTCGAACACATAGCCGCACACGCGGGCACTTTGCCCTCTGATATCCGGTTTTGGCCGTACAGTTCACGCTCTTTGGCGGAGTTTGTCTCCTCGGGACCGCCGGCACACATCGTACACTTATCCATCACGCCCTTGGTACCAAAGGCGCCGTCTTTTGGAAACTGCGGCGCACCGAAAGGACACGCGTACAGGCAGTACGCGCAGCCGATACACGTTTCTTTGTCATGCAGTACGATTCCGTCATCTCTGATATAGAAACAATCAACCGGGCACACTTCCTCGCAAGGCGCGTCGGTGCAGTGCATACACGCCACTGAAAGGGAGAATTCCTCATCCTCGATACCTTCGTTGATGGTTACAACCCGTCTTCTGCTTATGCTTGCCGGCAATTCATGAGCTTCGGCACAGGCAACTGAGCAGCCATCGCAATGAATACATCTGTTTTCATCACAATAAAATTTCATTCTGGCAAAATCTATCTTACTCATTATACTCTCCTACGCTCGCTGAATTTGACATAAGCCGCCCTTGGTTTCAGGGATCTGCGTGACTATGTCGTAACCGTAATTGGTAACCGTGTTGGCACTCTCGCCCACGGCATAAGGCATTGTACCTTCGGGATAATTATCCGTTTTAGAAACTCCCTCCATGTAGCCCGCAAAGTGAATCGGCAGGAAAACCCTGTCGGGGGCAACCGTGCGGGAATAATGCGCTTTGACCTTGATCTTGGTACCCTGGGGCGAATGAATCCACATCATGTCCCCGTCTCTGATGCCGTGACGTCCGGCAAGATCGGGATTGATATCGCAAAACATATCCGGCGTCAGTGCGGCCAGGTATTTGGACGCTCTTGATTCCACGCCAGCGCCGTTCATATTCACTAACCGGCCCGTAACCAGATTGATCGGAAACTCTTTTGACCAGTCTTTCTGGTTTTGTTCTGATGCAAATCTCGTATCGACCCTGTAATGATCTTTTTGATCGGGAAAGGTTTCGTATTTGTCTACCAAATCCTGTCTTGGCGTATGCAGCGGTTCTCTGTGTTTTGGAATCTGATCTGCAAAGGTCCACACTTTGGCTCTTGCCTTGGCGTTGCCATACGGCGCGACACCGGCTTCCATACATTTTTCAGCGATGATATTGGAGGTATCAACCTTCCAGTTGGCTCCGATCGCTTCCTTTTCAGCCGGTGTAAGCGTGATGTCAAGGACTTCTTCGATGTTGTCTCTGGTGATTTCGGGATGACCTCCCTCAACCTTGCAACCTTTGACCGCTGCATCTCTTCCTGCCAGCAGGTCTTCACCGTCGTATTCTAAACCGAATCTGTTTCGAAAGCCCATACCGCCCTGGTTGACTGAACGGTTGATATTATAAAGCACGGGACTTCCGCTGTGGCTTTCAGTCCAGCACGGCCACGGCAGTCCGTAATACTCGCCCTGCATCTTGCCATAGCCTTGCAGTGTAACCTCATCAAACATATGCCAGTTTTCATTGTGCTTTTTCAATCGCTCTGCCGTCCAACCCGTAAGTCCGATGGTTTTGATCGTTCTGGCAATCTCATCGGTCGCGTCTTCTGGCCACTTGTAATCGCTTTTGTTTTCTTTAAGCTTCATACCCGCGACAAACTGATCGTAAAATCCGAGTTTTTTGGCCAGATCAAACATAATGTCCTGATCGGCTTTTGCCTCATACATCGGTTTGACGACTTCATGTCTCCACTGCGCGCTTCTGTTGGTGGCAGTGACGCTGCCGCTGGTTTCAAACTGCGTGGCAGCAGGCAGAATATACACGTCATCCTGTTTATCGGTGATAACGGCGCCCTCATTGACAAAAGGATCGCAAAAAACGGCGATATCAAGGTTGTCAAGCGCTTCTTTGACCTTTTTAGTCTGGGCTGTTGAAGTGATCCCGTTGCCCATGACAAACAAACCTTTCAGCCTTGTACCCGCGTTGTGGATATCGTCTTCGCCCTCGTTTTCACCAAGAACACCGGACCACCATCTGGCAAGCGTGAAACCTCTTTTGCCCATCCACTCGGGAGATTTGAACCGGCCCTGAAGCCAATCAAAGTCAACATCCCACATCTTGGCAAAATATTTCCACGAACCTTCGCTTAGTCCGTAATATCCCGGCAGCGAGTGAGACAGGCAGCACATATCCGTAGCACCCTGAACATTGTCATGGCCCCTTAAGATGTTGCATCCGCCGCCTTCGACACCCATATTGCCAAGGGCAAGCTGTAAAATCGGAGCCATTCTTGTGTTGGAGGAACCGATGCTGTGCTGTGTTAAGCCCATAGCCCATACCAGTGTGCCCGGATTGTTGGCCGCGTACAGTTTTGTAATCTGAATCAGCGTGTCAGCGGCAACTCCGGTGACGTCTTCTACTTTTTGCGGCGTCCATTTCTTGGCTTCCTCTTTTACATCGTCCATACCGTATACCCGGTTGTCGATGAAACCTTCATTGTGCCAATTGTTTTTAAATATCAGATGCAGCATCCCGTACATAAAAGGAATATCCGTCCCCGGTCTGATACCGGCGTAAATATCGGATTTTGCCGCTGTTTTGGTATATCTTGGATCAATAACGATAATCTTGGCGTTGTTTCGTTCCTTCGCTTTTAAAAAGTGTTGGAACCCAACCGGGTGATTCACTGCCGGATTGGCACCGAAAATAATAATCGCTTTTGAATTCTGGATATCACCCAGGGAATTTGTCATAGCTCCATAACCCCATGTATTCGCCACACCGGCGACTGTTGCGCTATGTCAAATTCTAGCTTGGTGATCGATATTGTTTGTTCCAAACATCGCTGCGAATTTACGAAAATAATACGATTGTTCGGTATTGAATTTCGCCGAGCCCAAAAATTGAACACTGTCTGGTCCGTCTTTTTCTCTGAGCTCGCTTAATTTATTCGCGATGCCCTCATAGGCTTCATCCCACGAGATTCTTTTCCATTTGCCGCCTTGTTTGACCATAGGGTGTTTTAACCGTACGTCACCTCTAACACTGTCAATAGCACTGGCGCCTTTACAGCAGTGTCCGCCCAGCGATACCGGGTGGTCCTGCGCAACTTCCTGTCGTACCCATACACCGTTTTGTACTTCTGCAATCACGCCGCATCCGACCGAACAAGCGGTACAGACTGACTTTACCTTCTTGGAACCGGGAAAAGGGTTTTTGACCTCTTGCTCGGTTGCCTCTCTGGTAACGCCCGTGTTTGCATAAGCCGATGTCGCTCCAAGCGCACCCGCGGCAGCCGCCATTTTCATAAATGCGCGTCTGCCGATGTTTGCGCTTAGAGACTCATATGTGTTTACTGACATATACATCTCCTTATTGGTTTGCCTTACAAGGCATGTTTGTAATAATTTTCCCACACTTGTGTCTTCCTGTAGGTAACCTCTTTGTATTTGGATTTACCCACGACTACGCCGTTTGAAGCATCATTTGCCTCATTGCCGCCTGATGCCATAACCGCCGTGCCCGAAGCCAAAGCGGCTCCCGCGGTAACAACAGCAGCTTTTTTGGCAAAATCTCTTCTGCTTTGTTGCATGACCTGCTCCTTATAGATAACTAAGACGTTACAACGTCCCTAAGTCTCAATGAAGTCAAAGAGACTTATCAAAACAAACCGGCATTTGTTTTGATAAAGCCCGCAGACCCCGCATGGCTTATAGCTTAATATTATCTTCTACATCATAAGCGATATCCACCGGACAAGCCTCCTGCTCGCCTCCTTTTGGTCCCTTGGCTTTGAGCGCTTTGTTTCTGGCTCTGCGCTCTTTTTCTTCCTGACTGATTTCAGGTTCTGCTACTTCTTCCACCGGTTTTGGCTTAGCAGGCGCGATATCCAGATACAATCTTTCAAACTCCATAAACCCGTGCAGTAAAACGATCACGTCTTTATAAATATCTGCCGATTCGTGCTCAAATACCGCCTGGCTGAAATCTTCGACAAATTCGTTTAACACTTGTTCGATGATGCAGTGGACGGTATTGTCGTACTCGTTTTTACCCTCGGCGGTAAAATGCGTCAACTGCGCTAAAAGCGCGAAGATAAAAGCGATGCTGTCCTCATACTCGCTAAAGTGCTCTTCATTGCGGCGGATGGGGGTTTTGGCTACAAACTGCAGCATCTGCACCCGTTTCTGGCCGCTTTCGATCCCCTCGTCATAAAATGACGCGGACGTTGGGATAGTCGTAGTCTGGGGATTGTGGAAAATATCGTCAAACTCCTGCAGCAGGGTGACGTTACTGTCATTATCGATCTTGTCCAAAATCGCTTCAAACGCTTTTTGACCCTTCTCATCCAGTGCGGCCTGATTGAGCGTTTGAAGCAGGTTCAGCAGTGAAAAGTATTCGCCAATATCCTGCGAACCGGAAAAAAAGTTGGCAAAAAGCGTATAATACGCCGATCTGGTGGTATCTATCTGAGGCTGTTTATTCATGTGGTCGCCTTTGTGGTTTGGTTTTGTTGCCGGTACGCATGCATCATCACCTTGGCTTTGCAGGTTTCACAGCAGTACAGGGTACGGATCTTGGCGCTGTCGCCTTTGAAGAAAGGCTCCATCATCGAAGCCACCTTCTCAACCGACTTGGTCGTGGCAAACTCTTTGCCGCACTCAACGCACCCAAAGAGTTCATCTTTGGCCAGCTGGTAGGGCTCAAACCACGCGGGGTTGAGATACAGCACATCATTTTGCATACTGATGCACTCTTTTTCCGGACACGAATCCAGGCAGTATCCGCACGCTGTGCAAAGTGAGGGGTTGAGATTGAGCGTATGGTCCTGTTCGTTGGCGCTAAGCGCCCCGACGTTGCACGCACCCACGCAGCTTAGGCAGAGGGTACAATTGTTTTCATTCACCTCCACCAGGCCGTAGTGGATATGGTCTCTGGTATGCACCGCACCTAAATCCCTGCTGCCCACAAGATGAGAAAGCCGCCTGGCAAAGACTTCTCTTTTTCGCATTTTACCGTGATCAAAATCATAAGAACTCTCAGCGACAAATCCGACTGTATCGACGGCTTCTTGCAAGTTTGCCGCATCGCCGGCGACGATAACGGCATCAACGCCGTAGCGTTTTTGATAAATACTGTTGACAAGTTCTATCGCTTCACCCGTGCCTTTTGATAAGAAGTCGCTGTAAAAGATCAGCTGTGACCCCGACTGCTGGGCCAGGGTCAAAAGCGAACTTTCATCCAAAAACTTTTCGCCGCTGATTGTCAGGGGTAAAACCCCGTGTTTTAAACGTACGTCGATATCTGTACGCATCGTATCAGGGATAATAAGCGGGTGAAATCCCGAATACATCCGTCCGATCTCGCTGAGAGCCCGGCGGCTTGTGGGAGCGTAATCCATCGCGCCGGAGGGACACACACTCACACATCCCCCGCATCCGTGGCAGTCGATGTGAGAAAACAGCAGGTGCTTGTTTTCTTCATCTTTGATGATAGCGGTGGTGGGACACACCTCTTCGCACTTGCCGCATACATCACCCCGCCGTTCATGGTACTGGCAAATGTTTTGATCATACAAAAGCACTTTGCTGTAGCTGTAATGCGCGCAGTTTTGTTCTATCATCTTCGCCGCCTGTGCTAAACCAAATTCTTCGGGGACAATGATACCGCTTCTTTGTTCGGCAAAATCAGCTCCGCCGAAAAAGAGGATTTGATCAACGGGCAGCACGGCCCGGCTACCCTCTTTGTCCACGCTGACTTCAAGGCCGCCGATCGATCCGTTGATACCTTTGAGCCACCGCGGGTCAATGAAATAGATTTCAAACTCACCCTGGGGCAGATGCAGTAGCGCCTCTTCATACTGCGCTTCACTGCCGATAATAAGCAGTTTTGGGCCGACGCTCGCTTCATATTCCAAGTCTTTGGCATTGTCAAATTTGGTGATAGCTATATCGTATAATCGTTTGGTATTTGCGATCTTATCCGCAACGGCATCGGTGCTGCTACTGATATAAAAATCGATCTCTCTTGCATAAACCTGGGCGTTGAGGGCATCGTTGTTTGCGATGACGTATTCTTCATTATCAATCTGTGTTACGGGCTTGATGGATTCGTGGAGGGGAAAATCGCATCCGCCTGGAGAAAAGTAGACAAACTCTTGCATCAAAGTCCCTTTTGGTAAAAATTATTTAACCATTGTATCAGCATATATCTTAACTGCCTCTTAATTATGTTTAAGAAAAAGTATCATTTTGTATGCTACCATAATGAAATGGAAAAAGGATGCCGATGCGATATGTAACAGCCGCCCTCATAGCAGCAGTAATAGGCGTGTTTTGGCTTGACGGACAAAAGATATACGACAACCGCACTGTCGTCTTTGGTGCTTCGCTTCCAAAAAGCGGAATCATGAAAGAGTGGGGGCAAAACGTCATCAACGGAGCAAGAAGCTACTTTGAGTACGCCAACGCAAACAATCTGCTCAAAGACAGAAAGATACGCCTGGTTGCCTTAGATGACAAATACGAACCCGATTTAACCTTAAAAAACACTAAGAATTTAATCAGCGACAGTGATATTTTCGCACTGTTTGGATTTGTGGGCACCCCGACTGTCAAAAATATTTTACCTGTTATACGCCGCGATCATTTTCCGCTGATCGCCCCTTTTACCGGGGCTTCCTTTTTGCGTGAGGGACAGGAGCATATTATCAACCTGCGTCCCGGTTACTACAAGGAGATTGAAACAATCGTTTCGTTTTTGCATGAAAACAAAGCCGTAAAAGAGTTTGCCGTGTTTTACCAAAATGATGATTACGGGTATGAGGGATACACCTCTTTGATAAAAATCTTGCGCGACAAAGACCTGGCCTTGAGTGCGGAAGGGGCGTATAAACGCAATACGCTGTCTATTGAACACGCCTACAAAGAGATCAAACAAAGCAATGCCGGGGCGGTACTGCTGATCGGGGCGGCAAAAGCAAACGCAAGCTTTATCAAACGGGCCAAAAACGACCCCCGCTTTGAAGATACCGTTTTTGCAGCCGTCTCTTTCGGCGATGCCAACGCGATGGTGGCAAACCTGCCAAAGGAGTATGACAATATCATCTACTCCCAGGTGGTCCCAAGCTATAACGACCTGGACAACCCCCTCGTTGCAGAATACAGAAGCATTTTTGGCCGAAACTGTCCAAGCTGCGAATACGGATTTATCTCCTTTGAAGCTTTTATCGCGGCCAAAATGATCACGCAGGCGCTGCAGCACTCACCTTTAAAGCTCACGCAAAAAGCCTTTGTCCAAACGATGCGAAGGAGTGATCTGCAAACTACTCTTGATAAAGTTTACCTCTTTACATACGAAAACGGGGCTTTCGTGGAGATCGGCGATGATTGAAAAGATTCGGTCGGTATTTGACAATATTACCTTTAAGGCAAAAACCAACTTTTTGATCTTTGTGATTGCCGGAGGAATGGTCAGTATTATTATCCTTTCGCAGGTTTCGATCTATGTGATAAAAAGTGATTTCCAAACCCTGTATGAAAACAGAACCAAACCGCTGGTGGATTTGGAAAACCTCAAAGATACGTATGAGATCAACGTCAAAGATACTATTACGGCAATGCAGGCAGGCCACATCAGCAAAAGCGACGGCATGGAAGTTTTAGCGCTGGCCAGGCAGCTGGCTGAGGAATACTGGCACAGTTACAAAAACGCCAAAAACAGCAAAGAGCACAACCCGCTGCTTGGCACGCTCAAAAAGCTTTTTGTCGGTTCAAACGCACATGATAAAAACACGGTTTTATTCGGGCGCCTCATGCAAAACATCGACCGCAAAGTCCAGACGACCGACAGCTACCTGCAGGATTTTTCTGCTGCCAAAACCCGGCCTCTGATCAATGAGATCAACGCGCTGAAGGTGTATATCACCAGTCTGATCGATTATGACCTGCAGGTTATCATCTCTGAAAAGCGCCAAACCGATACAATCTTTACCTACCTGTTTGGCTTTTCCGTTGTCTCCATTTTTGCCGTTTTCGCGCTGTCGCTGTTTCTGTCATACTTTTTGCTGGCCCATTTTAAAAAGATCCACGGGAGTCTGGAACAAAGCGTGGATGAAAAGACAGATCAACTGCTTGAACTCAACCGCTCTTTGGAAAAACGTATCGCCAAAGAGGTCAAAAACAGCCGCAAGAAAGATATGGTGATGTTTCAGCAGGCAAAACTGGCGTCCATGGGGGAAATGCTGCAAAATATCGCCCACCAGTGGCGCCAGCCCCTTGGATCGCTGACCATGATCATCCAATCTTTTCAAACCAAGATGGAACACGGCAAGCTGACCAAAGAGTTTGTGGATAAAAAGGTCGGTGACGCGCTGCTTTTATCGCGCAACATGTCCCAGACGCTGGAGGATTTTCGCAACTTTTTCAACCCCGAACGCGCCAAATCCACCTTTGCGCTTAAAACCTGCATACAGCACGCTTTTGAACTTTCAAAATACCACCTGCAAAGTGCCCATATCCGCTATACGATCAAGATCAAAGACGACGTGGTTATTCACAGTTATTACAATGAACTCTCGCACGTACTGCTTAATCTCATAAGCAACGCTAAAGACGCTTTCAAAGACAAGAAGTGCCGTGATGCGAAGATGATCAACGTCACGGTAAAAAAGGGCAAAGACAAAGTTTATATCCACTTTAGCGACAACGCCGGCGGTATCGACCCCCGTATCGTTTCCAAGATATTTGAACCCTATTTTACCACCAAGTACAAAAGCGCGGGCACAGGTGTTGGGCTGTATATGTCCAAGCAGATCATAGAAGCCCATATGGGCGGGGCAATCTGGTATAAAAGCGTTCCAAACAACCTCAGCGGCTGCAAAGGCTGCAAATCGGCGCTTTTTAGCATCGAACTCCCGCTGTAGGGCTTTTGGTATAATTTGCGTAAGAAAAAGCAGGAGATAGAAAATGAATACGCCGCGGAATTTAAATATATTAAAAGGGTTCAATATCCTTTATATCGAAGATGACAGGGATTTGCTGGAACACACCACCGACGTGCTTGAGGATTTTGTCAACCATATCTACGCCGTAACGGGGGCACAGGAAGCGATGGAGGTGATCCAAAAACACAAGATCGATGTGATCGTTTCGGATATACTCTTAGAAAAGGAAAACGGTATCGATTTTTTGCACGATCTCAAAGGCAGAGATATCTGCATCCCCGCCATCCTTACAACCGCCCACACCGATACGCAGTATCTGCTGGATGCGATCAAGCTAAAAGTCGAAGGCTATATCGTCAAGCCCATCAACATCAAAGAACTGCTTGACAATCTTTATGATGTTTTGCTGCCAAGCATTCAGCAGGCTGATCTGATCAAACAAAACAATATCATCAAAATGATCTCTATCGTTACTGACAACAAACAGGTCGAAGTGATCAACTATATCATCAAAAGCCTGGATTACGACAACTGTTTTACCGCCTCCTACGGCGATATCATGGACGCGGTCAATATTTCAAAACCAACGCTGATCAAGCTGTTTAAACAGTTTTTGGACGGGGGTATTTTGCAAAAGATCGATTATAAGACGTACCGGTTTGACCAGCAGAGTCTGGACAGAGCCGCGGGGGTTGCGGGTTA
>JBNJFE010000021.1:17898-22354 GCA_051746505.1 Campylobacterota bacterium | reverse complement strand
TCTGCTGGGTATCTCCTTTGACAAAAAGCACAAAAACATCGGGGCGTTTGAATGGGAGAAGTATAAAGTTTAATACGGTAATGAAGCAGCCCCTTTCATGCAGGAACTGCCACAAATAGAGCCGTGCGTTTACTCCTTGTTATTTCAACTTATGCGTCAGCGCAAACAGGGCGGGCAGATACAGCAGGTTCAGCACCGTTCCCCACGCCAGACCAAAGCCAAGGGCCACAGCCATGGGTTGAAAGATCGCCGCCTGCCCGGTGGGGAAAAAGATCAGTGACGATAAACCGATAAGGGTGGTAATAGTCGTCAGGATAATGGGTCTGAAGCGTTTTTTGGCATTGGTAAACATCTCTTCCAGTGTTTTGGAGCGGCGCAGATAGTTCATCATAATGATGCCGTCATTGATCACAACGCCTGCTAAGCCCAGAGTGCCGATGATTGAGGGCATGGTCAGGTTCATTCCCATAATCATGTGGCCAATCAGCATCCCAAGCAGCGAGAAGGGGATAACGCTCATCACGATAAAGGCTTGCTTGAAAGAGTTGAACATATACAGCATCGCAATGAGAATGAGCATGATCGACAGGGAAGAGGCGCTTAGCATATCGTTTTTAAGATCCTGCTTTTTCTCCTGCTCGCCTTTCATATTCAGTTCAATCCCCTCTTGTTGCAACTGCTGCAGGTAGGGTCTGATGTCATCCAGGACTTCTGTTGCCGTAATCGTATCGGTATCGACGTTGGCGTAGACGTAGAAATTGACCTTGCCCATATCCTTTTCGATCTTTTCAAAGTTGTGTTTTACTTTAAGCTGCGCCACCTCTTCCAGGCGTACGTACCGGCCATCCTCAAGAGGAATGCGAAACCGCTTGAAACGGTTAAAATCATCTTTGTACATACTTTGGGTTTTAATCTCAAGCATGTCATCGCTGTCAAAGCTGGTCGCGATCTGCCTGTTGAGGTACGAATTGACTAAAAACGAGCCTAAAAACTCTTCGGTGATGCCCAGTTTCTGGCCGTATTCATTGACCTTGAGCTTGATTTCATCCACGCCAAGCGTTGCGTTGTCGGTGACGGATTTGATCCCCTCAAGCTCGCTGATTTTGCCTTTGAGTTCGTCCAGTTTTTCTGAAAGCAGCTGCGTGTTTGCGTGGGACAGGCCGATCTGTACATCGGTTTTCACAGGACCCACGCGCCGTTCTAAGACGCTGATCTCTTTTAAGCCGAAGTTGTCTTTGTAATTCTTTTCTTCCAAAAACGAGCGCAGCTGCCGTGAAATCTCCTGACTTTTCATCTCCCTGCTGCGTCCCTTTTCATCATAGTAAAAGCTCAGATAGGGCGTAACATATTTGTCAACGAAGTTATCGGGTTTGAGTTTGTGCAATTCGATAGTGATAAAGGAAACATACGGGTAACTTTCTCCCTCCCCGGACTGGTTTCTTCTGTATCCCGCAACCGAGGAGACCGAATCGATAGCATACTCGTCTTTAAGGCCCAGCAGGTCTTTTTCGATCTTGCTGACGGTTTCAAAGGTTTCTTCGACTTTGGTATTGACATCATGCTTGATCGTGATATTGACGCTGCTGGCATCAAAGCTTGGAAACATTTGAAACTTTGAGGATTTGATCGCAGTGAGGGTCAAAACAGGAACCATGATAATAAAGACAAGCAAAAACGTCTTTTTATAACGGACGTGCAGGTGGATGACTTTGCTGTAGAGTTCATTGATTTTTGCCCATGAACGCACTCTGGCTTTATTTTTGAGAATGTGTGATGCGTGGATGGGTAAAAAGACAAACGATTCGATCAGCGAAGCGATCACAAGGGCTGAAAATGCGATCGGGATCAGTTTGATCACTTCGCCGAGCGTACCGCTGATCATAAGGATGGGGATAAAAGAAAACAGCGTGGTAAAGGTAGCCAGGGTGACTGGCTTGAACATATCCTTTGCCCCAAGCAGTGCGGCGTCTTTGGGGCTGTAGCCCTCTTCTAAGTGCTGCTGGATATTTTCGCTGACTACGATCGCGTCATCGACGATAATACCAAGGGCGATAAGCACCCCCACCAGCGAAACCATGTTGATCGTGTAGCCGCTGAGGTAAAAATACAGCGCCCCTATGACAAAGGAGGTGGGAATACCTATGGCAATAATCAGCGCCAGCCGGACGTTGACAAGCAGCATCACTAAAAGCGTGATCAGGATGATGCCAAGCAGGATATTTGATATGACGATGTTGAGCCTGTCTTTGATGCGCTCGCTGTCGTTGTCTTTGATCAGATACTCTATGCCCTCTTTGTTTTTATTCAGCTGGGCTACCAGGGCTTGGATATCTTTATCGATCTCAATCGCGTTGCCGTCTTCATCCTGCTTTACAACCACGTTCATAGCCTGCTTGCCGTCTACGCTAAAGAGGGTGGAAGCGTCCTCGTACCGTTTTTGGATCTGCGCGATCTGGCCGACTTTGAGTTTTTTATCGCCCACGGTGATAACTGAATCCTCAAAAGCTTTGGCCGTTTTGGGGCCGTTGTCGGTTGAGACGTAGTAATGCTGGGTGCTGCTGTCTTCGATCTTGCCCACGGGGAAGGTATAAGAAAGTGAGCTTACGGCGTTGATGACGTTTTGCTTATTAAGTCCCAGCGCGTCGATCCTGCCATCGTGCAGCAGGACTTCGTAATGCATATCGCTGTCGCCGTAGATGGTGACTTCGGCGATATTGTTGATTCCCATCAGCCGGCTTTCAAGCTCTTTGGCCATTGTTTTGAGTTCTGTGGTGTCTTTGTTTTTTGAAAGCAGGGTGATATCCATCAGGTTTCGGCTGGATTCGATGACGCGCACGGTGGGTTCATCCATATCACTTGGCAGATCACTTTTGTTCAGCGCGACGGCGTCTTTGACCTTATCGGCGATATTGTAGCGGTTTTTGCCCTTTTGCAGCTCCATGACGATGCTGAAGCGTCCGGGACTGATTTCGGTATTCATCTCCACGATACCGTCGATACTTTTAAAATCATCTTCTAATTCGCTGACGGCCATCTTGTCCAAGATATCCACACTGGCGCCGCTGTAACTGCCGCTGACTGAAATCTTGTCCAGTTCAAAGGTGGGGAAAATTTCTTTCGGGGTATTGATATAAGCGTATACGCCAAGGGCGAAAATAAGTACAAAAAGCAGATAATTGAGCCTGGCGTTTAAAAGAAAAAATCGTAAAAATTTATCAAACATACGTCATCCTAAGAGAGGAAATTTGTGTATAATTTTACTTAAAAATAGTTAATGAAAGTTATAATATGGAATATGGGTTGATGACACAAACGGGATTTGACTTTGTTTTTGATCCCGGCGCGTGTGCGCAGTGCGGCGGGAAATGCTGCACGGGCCAAAGCGGCAACGTCTGGGTAGACGCCAAGGAGATGAAAGCGATCGCTTCGCATCTTGGCATCAGTAAAGAACAGGTCAAATACGAGTACGCCAGGAAGGTTGTTTTTGCCTACAGCCTGGCAGAGGTGAAGCTTGCAGAGGATAATTACCGCTGTGTCTTTTTTGATATGGATACCAAAACATGCAGCGTCTATGAAGCCAGACCGGCCCAGTGCAGAAGCTTTCCCTTTTGGCCGTCTTTGAAAAATGACCGGGCGTATCTGCAGCAAGAGTGTATGGGAGTGCGGTTTTGATGAATGTATTGATCACGGGATGTTCCAGCGGTATCGGGTTTGCGTGTGCAAAGCAGCTGCGCCAAAGCGGGCACGGCGTCTTTGCGGTGGTGCGAAAAGAGGAAGATGTCACAAAGCTGCAGGATCTGGGGTGTGTGGTCTATAACCTTGATGTTACGCACCGGGGCAAAGTTGATGCGATGTTTGCGGATTTAAAACAGCAGGGAGTGGGCCTGGATGTGGTATTTAACAACGCCGGCTACGGCCAGCCCGGAGCGCTGGAGGATGTCACTGTCGAAGTGCTCAAACAGCAGTTTGAAACCAACGTGTTTGGGCTGTTTTATATCACCCAGAAGGCGGCGGCGTATATGAAGGCCCAAAAAAGCGGCGGCAAAATCCTGCAGCACGGTTCTATCCTGGGATTGGTAAGCCTGGCTTACAGGGGAGCGTACAACGCCAGCAAGTACGCTCTGGAGGGGTTAAACGATACGCTTCGGCTGGAACTCGCAGGCAGCGGCGTGCAGATTGCCACGGTCAATACGGGACCCGTGCGAAGCAGGTTCCGCCACAACGCGATGAAAATGTTTGAAGCAAATATCGATCAAAAAAACAGCGATTACGCGCAAGTGTACAGTAAGAAAGTCGCCAAACGTCTCCATGCCAAAGACAGCGGTGATATCTGGACGCTTGACAGCCGCGAAGCCGCGCGTCAGATTGTGGCGATCATGGGTAAAAAAAGGGTACAACCAAGGTATTATATTACCAAAGCCGCCGCGATTTTGGCGTTTGTCAAAAGGCTGTGTTC
>JBNJFE010000021.1:0-17798 GCA_051746505.1 Campylobacterota bacterium | reverse complement strand
GCGTCAGATTGTGGCGATCATGGGTAAAAAAAGGGTACAACCAAGGTATTATATTACCAAAGCCGCCGCGATTTTGGCGTTTGTCAAAAGGCTGTGTTCTACTAAAGTGTTTGATAAGCTGCTTTTAAAAATAGAGTAGGCGCGGGGCAAAGCCCCGCAAAGAAGTGTTTAGTATCGGTATCGGATATAGGCTCTGAGGTTAGAAGCCGCATCGATTGTAGGATCATCAGAAGGTGCCCCGCTTGCGCCAAAGAACATTTGACTGCCGCTATAATCATAGTCAATGTAAGTATAACGCAGCTGCATATCAACGTTTTCTCCCACTAGCGGCTTGGTCCAGTACGCTTCATACGCGTTGCCGCGCGCGGCGAGCTTGGAACCGATCATCGTATCCTCACCGTACGTAAAGCTTCTCCAGTGTTCACTGCCATAGTTGTACTCAAAGCCGAGTCTGCCGTCATCAGTGAGCAGATCAGGCATTTGGATACCGGCGTAGAAGGAGTGGCCTGTTTCACTGTCTGTAGAACCTAACATTCCGGCTTCTGCATCTACAGGATTGCCTGTATTTGGGTCTATACCTCCGTTCTCAGTAATAACACCGTCTTTAGGGTCGGTTCTGCTAAACGCAGCTGACGCAAAGATTTTCGTATTGGCCCAGAAGCCAAAGAAGCTGTCGCCAATGCCGTCAGCCATAAATGTCAGCGCTCCGCCGGTCATATCACCTACGTCTTGAAAGCCCGAATGAAAGTTCATGGCATCTTTAATTCCGAGCATATTTTGCGCGTAAAAGAGATTCAGTGTCGCACTGTATTTGCCGTCGTCATACAGCTTAGAGATGATACCGACCATATCCATGTCAGTAGTGTCTTCATTTTCTGCATAAGAATCTTGAGGATCATTTGGTGTAACATCTTCAGTTTCTTGAAAATCTATTGGCGTATATACGTATTTGGCGTTTGCATTGGAATAACCGCGTCCAAGGCAAAGTTTCATGGCAAATCCCGGGATGTCGGTTAATTCTTCCATCTTAAAATTGAATGAAGCGCCGTCAAACTGCATATTGATATTGTGCGCCAGCGGCGAAGCGGCCGGGTCGTCTTCTCTAAGGTTGCCCGCTAAGCCGTTGAGCGAAGGTCTTCTACCAAAGCTTGCCGTGTAATCAACTTCACCCAGTTCCCCGAAATAGACGAAATACGCTTCCCTGACCCGCAACGTGTCATCAGAAGGGGTGGTGGTGCTGAACCAGTCATAGTTTTGCATGGAGTTAGATGCTATAACATTATTGTGGCCAAACACTTTATTCATAGCAAGAGCACCCTTAAAGATCAGGTTATCGGTAGGCTGTTGCGCCATAGTAAGCAGTAAACGGTTGCTGAGTATGCTGTTATCGGTATCATCCTGACCGTCAACATCGTAATTGACATAATCATAACTGGTTCTCAAGTCCACGCCGAATTTGATGTTGTCCCCCGCGTCGTGGGCCTTGACTTCATTGAAGCTGCTTTTGAGACGCTTGAAATCTTTCTGATCGTCCTGTCTGCTTTCTTGCATCTGTTCGATCTGGGTTTTTAACTCTTCGATCTGCTGTTGCAGCTGCTCGGTGGTGGCTGCTGCGGCATTGATGCCAAGAGCAGCGACAGCTGAAAGTACGACTGCTTTTTTCATAGTGCGATCCTTTGTTTATGTTTTGTTTAAATAATACCAAAAAAAGACCCGCGAAACTAGAAAAACAGGGCTTTTGAAGCAAAAATCAAGTCATATAAATACAGTTAATAACAAAGATAAAACAGGGTGCTTTAAAAGAAAAAGAGAGATCAGGATTCAACGCGGTTTAAACAAAGGAGGCTTAGCACCTTTGTTCCACCATTTCATGCAGCAGTGAAAAGACTTCGTCGCTGGCTTCTTCCATTTTTTTGAAGTTATCGATAATAATGTGTTTGTTTTGGGGATTCAAAGCCTGTTTGTTTTTGGCGTATTCCAGATTTTTCAGCGCGTACTCATGAACCTGCCTGTGCGGCTTGTCCAGGGCTTTATACGCCTGGGTACAGGCAAACTGCTCTTTGGCTTCGCCTTTGTACCAGGTACTCAGGCGGCACTCATCGGCACTTTGCAGGCTGTCTTTTTCCTCTTCAAGCAATACGTCATCATACGCGTTTGTCTTAAACAGCATATGATCGATTTTAAGCAGTGAAGCGTACAGTTTTGCCAAAACCGTCTGCGCGCTGCCCGCGGTTTGCTGCGCATCGTCGTTAAAGGTTTGCAGGCTGTCTTTAAAGGTGTGCACATCATCGCTTGAGTGGTTGGCCAGGTTATTAATCTGTTCGGAGTTGGTCTGGATTTCAGAACTTTCCTGCTGCAGGGTTTGGATAGCGATATTGATTTCTGAAGTGGCTTTCTGGGTGCGTTCGGCCAGTTTTTTGACTTCATCGGCCACGACGGCAAAGCCCCGGCCGCTTTCGCCGGCTCTGGCGGCTTCGATGGCGGCGTTGAGTGCCAGCAGGCTGGTTTGATCGGCGATATCCTTGATCAGATTCACCACCGACGTGATTTCGCCGCTGCGTTCATTGAGCGAAATAATCGAATCGTTATTGTTTGCGATCAGTTCGATCAGTTCATTAAGATTGCTGCTGATATTTTCTACCGAATGCAGGCCGTTTTGTGAATTACTCGCCGTATCCTCAGACAGCTGC
Organism: Campylobacterota bacterium; assembly: GCA_051746505.1. Lineage (GTDB taxonomy): Bacteria > Campylobacterota > Campylobacteria > Campylobacterales > Sulfurovaceae > TCS-49. The sequence goes on along the minus strand of JBNJFE010000021.1, from coordinate 15,108 downwards.
ACAATCTGCTGCAGTGCCTGGCTGTTGTTGGTCAAATCATCCTGGACGATTCTGAAACCTTTGGCGATGCCGCCGCTGTTGTCTTCAAAAATAGCTTTGAGTTCGCTGCTGTAGCTTGCTTTTTGACTGTGGGCGATGGCTTCAACAGCGTTGTTGATCGGTTCGCAGGTGGCGGCAAAACTGCCTTTTAAACCTTTGTGCTGCATCCTTCTGTAGGTTTTACCGTCACTTGCGGCTTTGATCGCGGTGGTGGTTTCTCGCATAAACGCTTCAACCTGATCCAGCAGATTGTTGATACTCCACGCGGCGTGCTGGAGGGGATGATCATGGGGGATATGGATGATTCTACCCTCAAGTCTGCCTTTTTGCGCGCTGTCTACAACCTCTATGATCTCTTGTTCAAGCGTATCGTTTGTATAACCTCCACTGCCCCCGGAGGGTAAAAAAGCAGCAATCAACACCAGTATGATCATAACGGCGCCGGCAATCAGCTGCGCGGTAAAAAGCAGGTAAAGCGCTACCCCGGCCGCGCTTAAAAACAGCAGCAGCGATTTAGAGCTGTTGAAGGTTTGCGATAAATTCGTCATAACCGACTCCCTGTTGCTCAAGTTTGCTTTGCAGCAGTTTTAAAGAAGCCTCCATCCCTCCTGTTTTTTCAGCCTGCAGCAGCTGGGCATACAGCGGTTTGATCACTTCCAGCGCTTTTGGGTTTGGCTTTCTGCGTACCGAGTAGTATCCGATGATACGGCCGCTTTCATCCAAAGAAGCGGTGACGTTGGCATTGACCCAGTAGTAGCTGCCGTCTTTGCAGAGGTTTTTGACATAGGCAAAGATTTCATCTTTTCTCTGAATATAATCCCACAGCAGCTTGAAGACGATACGGGGCATATCCGGGTGGCGCAGAATGTTGTGCGGGGCTCCCAGCAGTTCTTCCTCGCTGTAGCCCGACATTTGGATAAAGATTTCGTTGCCGTAAGTGATCTTGCCTTTTGTATCGGTTTTGGAGACAATGAAATCACTTTCTTTCATCATCTTTTCATTTTCTCTTGGCTGCGGTCGTTTCATCTGTCTCTCCGTTTGATTTATAAGCTAAAGTGATTATAGTCGCCGGCGCATTCAAAGCAGCTTAACATCACGCTTTTGCAATCATAATATCTTCTATCTGTTTCTTTATATCGTCATAAACAAAGCTTTCTTTGAATTTTTCGATCTTGCCGCCGCTTGCGTTGGGGTGGCCTCCGCCTCCAAAAAGCTCTTTGGCCATCTGGCTTACATCAGCGGTACTGTTGCCCCTGAGGCTGACTTTGCCCCTGAAGCTGACATCCATATAAAAGTTGTACTCGGGGTTGCGTACCAAAAAAGCGTTGCCGATCACTGAGGATTTGCCGATACCGTATCCCAGGATTCCTTTGTATCCTTTGTATGTGATACCCATGCTTTCTTTGTGGGATGATAACAGATCAACCACGCTGTCAGCGACCAGATTGTCCAGGATATCGTTTTTGCCGTTTAAAAAATATGTTTTCTTGATAAAAAAGCCCGCTTCATCCAGCGCTATGGCACCCTTTTCCAGAAAGGTCGCCGCCTGGGCGATGAGGTAGAATTTGTACTGCCTGTCTTTGGTGGGAAAAACGATTCTGTTGTATTCTCTGGCACCTTCGACCATGCCCATACAAACCTTGCCAAACTCAAAAAGCGCGTCATCCTTGACCCAGATATCAATAGCGTTGATTGCCTGCACCAATCTGCTATGCGCACTCATGTCCCGGTAGTTTTCGTGTAAAAAATCATGCGTGATCCTGGTGGCGCTGCGGCTTGTGTCAAGAAAGTACCAGTCAAAACGTTCATCGCTGTCTTTTCCCGTGATGTGGTGATCAAGCAGCTTTGGCGTAATGGTTTTGGAAGATTTTTCTATCCGGGTTTCAATATAGTTGCATTCGCTGACGCTGAGGTTGAGATCGGTGATCAAGACCATACATTCCTGGCAGTTACCCGCTTCGATATCTTGAAATATCTCCCGGAGTCTGGCTTTGACTTCGGGGCCGTAGTTGGCGTTGTAGTATGCGGGGTCTTCAAAAACCTGATTGGTCAGATACTGGCAGCCGTAGCCGTCCAGGTCGATGTGAGAAAGGTGATAAAGTTTCATAACAGATGTTTTCCTTTATTGCTGTTGGGTATTGTTTTGATTAAAATTGATTTCGATATTGCCAAGTACTTCAAACTGCACGCTGGAATCGATCTCGGCGTGTGAAAGCGTCACGACTTCCAGTCCAAAGCGCTCAAAAATATCACTGAGCGATTTGCGAAGCAGCGGATCGACGATAAGCACCACGGGAGCCACGCCCTGAGAAAGGACGTTTTCAGCCGCGCTGCTGACTTCCTGGACCAGGTTGTTGATCTGGCCCACGCTTAAAAGCAGGTTTCGCACGCCGTCTTGTTCCTTGACCTTGTCAAGCAAAAACTGTTCGCTTGATGTCTCCAGCGTGACCAGCTTGACCACGCCGTTTTCATCTTTATACAGATTGGAAATCACCCGCGCCAGACGCGCGCGGACCTGTTCGGTAATAAAGTCCACGCTTTTGGTGACTTCGGCCACATCCGCGATGGTTTCTAAGATCGTGACCAGGTCTTTGACGGGAATACGCTCATGCAGCAGGGATTTGAGCACCCGCTGTATCAGCCCGGTACTGGCTACTTTCATCGCGTCGTCTACGACCACCTGGTAATCTTTCTTTGCCGATTCCAGCAGGGTTTGCACTTCCTGGCGTGTCAGCAGCTCTTCAGAGTGCTTTTTGACCAGTTCGCTCATGTGCGTTGATACTACCGTGGCCGGATCAACGACGGTGTAGCCGTTGATACTGGCGTCATCTTTTTGTTCGGGTTCGATCCAGATCGCATCCAGCCCGAAAGCGGGTTCCTTGGTCGCGATACCCTCGATCTCCTGGGTGACCATGCCGCTGTTCATGGCTAAAAATTTATCGGGATAAATTTCACCGCCGCCGATATCGACGCCTTTGAGCAGAATCTGGTAATTATTGGGCGGCAGCTGGAGGTTGTCCCTGATACGTACCTGGGGCATCAAAAAGCCAAAATCGCCCGCGATCTTGCGGCGCATACTTTTGATGCGCTCCAGGATATCGCCGCCCTGATTGGCATCAGCCAGTTTGATCAGCTGGTAGCCAAGGTCGAGTTCAAGCATTTCGACCTTGAGGATGTCTTCTAATTCCTTTTCTTCCTCTTCAGGCGTTTTTTGCTGTTTTTTGGTTTTTTCCTGCTGTTTTTGTTCGATCTCTTCCTGCTGGGCTTTTTCTTTTTCTTTTTTCGGCGCAAACTGGGCAAAGATATCGCCCTGCGCGTTTTTTTGTATCAGATACGCCATACCCACAAAGATAAGGCCGATAAACATCAGTGAAAACGTGGGCAGACCCGGTACCACTGAAAACAAAAGCAGGATGCCCCCGACGATATAGAGCACCCTGAAGTCGTTGCCCAGCTGATCGAGGGTGGAGTTGGCAAAATCCCCTTCGCTCTTGCTGGCTCTGGTGATAATAATACCGGTGGCTGTAGAAATCATGAGCGCGGGGATTTGTGACACAAGGCCGTCGCCGATTGTTAAAACCGTATAGGTTTCGGCGCTCTGGGCCATCGTCAAATCGTGCTGAAACGCGCCGATGAGGATACCGCCGATGATATTGATCAGCGTAATGATAATACCCGCGACCGCGTCGCCCTTGACGAATTTGGACGAGCCGTCCATCGCCCCGTAAAAGCTTGCCTCAGACTGAATCTCTTCACGGCGGACCTTGGCTTCTTTGTCATCGATCATACCCGCGTTAAGATCGGCGTCAATAGCCATCTGGCGCCCCGGCATCGAATCCAGCGTAAAACGCGCGGCCACTTCGGCGACCCTGGTGGCGCCTTTGGTAACGACCATGAAATTGATCAGTACCAAAATCGAAAACATGACGATCCCGATGACAAAGTTGCCAGAAACCACAAATTCGCCAAAGCTTGAAATAATATCACTGACGTTTTCGGGCCCCTCGTGACCGTTGGTTAAAATCATCCGGGTGGTAGCGATATTAAGCGAAAGCCGATACAGCGTGAAAATAAGCAGTATGGTCGGAAACGTGGTGAGTTTGACCGGCTGTTCGACATAGATTGAAATCATAATCACAAGTACCGCGATCGCAAGCGAAAGGGTTAAAAACATATCCAGTACCGCACTTGGCAGCGGTACGATGATAATGGTTAAAATCGCGATGATAAAAGCGACGATAGAGAGGTCTCTTTGACCGACTATCGCTTTTAAAGCGGGAGTGAGGAAGCCTAAGATTCTATCTCTCAAAAAAATCCCCTAGATCAAATCTTGCATGGTCAGTTCATCCAAGAACGTATCGATCTTACCCTGCAATTTGTTTAAAAACGGCCATAAACGGCAGCTCGCGGCGCTGTTTGGGCAGTCTTGAATCGAAGAGGAACAGTCAAATACCGAAGGGCTGGTCCCCTCAACGGATTTGATTACTGCCAGTATCGTAATATCTTCCAACTCCTTTGCCAAAACAAACCCTCCGTTTGCCCCTTTATAGGATTTGAGAATATCGTGTTTGGCCAAGTTTTGCAAAATCTTGGCTAAAAAGCTTTTTGGTATCGAAAGGGCGGAGGCTAATCCGTCTGTTTTTACCGGTCGGCTGGCCCCGGAGATTTCAATAAGCGAAAGCAGGGCGTATTCGCTGGCTCTGGTTATTAGCATTTGTTTCCTTAAAACGGTTCAATTTCAGTGTTTACGCAGTCTGTTTTGAAAATAATACAATATTTTACCAAAAGTATAGGCAAATGTAATTATTTTTGCTATAATCGCATTTCAATTTCAAAGGGCTGCCCCCGGCAGTACGTTTGAAAAATACATACAACCAATCAGGAGGTCATTATGGCTTTGGATTCGGCGAAAAAAAACGAAATTATCGCTAAATACGGAAGAGGTGAGAACGATACCGGTTCTCCGGAAGTTCAAGTTGCATTGTTAACTGAAAGAATCAAAGAATTAACACAGCACTTAAAAAGTAATAAACAAGATCACTCTTCAAGACTTGGTCTGCTGAAACTTGTCGGCAAAAGAAAACGGTTTTTAAAGTATCTTAGAAAATCAGATTTCAACAAGTTTACTTCAATCGTAAACCAGCTGGGCATCAGAGCCAAGTAGGTAAAGCTTCCCTTTGGGGAAGGCTTTATCCGTAAATTCTTTCTAAACTTTCCTGAACATCTTTACACGTAAATACAAACCCTTTGTCTTTCAGCGCGGTGGGATAAACCCGTTTTGACCCCGTCAGCACGCTTGCTCCCTCAGAATACAGCAGTTGCAGCGCGAATTTGGGTACCGGGATAAACGCGGGCCGGTGCAGCGCGTTTGCCAGTGCTTTTGTGAACGCTTTGTTGGTGACGGGATTGGGAGCGGTGGCATTGTAGGTACCGGTTAATTTTTGATCTATAAGAAAGTGCATGATAGCGACCAAATCTTTAAGATCGATCCATGAAAACCATGCTTTGCCGTTGCCGATGGGACCGCCTACGCCCAGTAAAAAGGGTTTTTCCATCTCTTTTAGCGCCCCGCCGTCTTTTCCAAGTACGATCCCCAGGCGGACAATAGCGGTATCAACGGGTGCTTTGAGCGCTTCTTTTTCCCAGTCTCTGCACAGATTGGCCAAAAAATCATCCCCGCCGCCGCTGCATATCTGTTCATCGCAGGGTTTATCCTCGGGATAAAAACCCACTGCCGAAGTGGAGATGAAGTGTTTGATATTGGAATCTTGCATCGCCTCCACCAGCGCTTTGGTCGTATCGATACGGCTGTCATAGAGTTCGCGTTTGTACTCCGGCGTCCAGCGGCCGATAATAGGGGCACCGGCCAGATTGATCAGTATATCGCAATCTTTGATCTTGTCCAGGTTATTGTCTGAAAAATCTCGTCTGGATATTTCCACCACGTCTTCAAAGCTTTTTTTCAAAGCCGACCCGACAAAGCCCGAAGCTCCGCTGATTGCTACTTTCATACACGATCCTTTAGATTCTGTAATAGATACGTGCAGTCATTATATTATAAAGAAAATTTATTTTGGCTTGCAGGGGAAAACGGAATTTTAAAGCGTGCTGTAATCTTTGCCGCTAAAAGGAAGCAGGGCGCTGCCCCAGGTCAGTCCGCCCCCGAAGGTATCAAGCAGCATCAAATCATTGTGCTTCAATCCGCCGCTTTCATACAGATCGTTCATCGCCATGGGGATGGAGGCTGCTGAAGTATTGCCGTATTTGGCAACGGTAAGCACTACCTGCTCGCGGCTGAGCCCCAGGGCTTTGCCCACGGCGCTGATAATGCGGTAATTTGCCTGATGGGGGATAAAGTGGTCAATATCGCTGCTTTTGATATTGTTTTTTTCCAAAATATCGATGACATCTTTTGTCAATGTTTTGACCGCGAGTTTAAAGGTTTCATTGCCCCGCATTTTCATAAACTGCATATTGTTTTGCAGTACCTCATTGCTGCAGGGATGCTTTGATCCGCCCCCGGGGGTAATGAGAAAGTCGCTGTAGCTGCCATCAGCTGAGGTGTGGATATCGATCATCGCGTCGTTTTTATCCTCACTGGCGCTCATGATCGCCGCACCCGCGCCGTCTCCAAAGAGAATGCAGGTTGAACGGTCGGTGTAATCAACCAGGGAACTCAGCTTTTCCGCGCCGATGATAAGGACGTTTTTTTTCATCCCCGATTCGATGTAGGCTTTGGCAACGGAGAGCAGATACACAAAACCGCTGCATGCTGCACTGATATCAAAGGCGGTAATATTGCTGATACCCAGTTTTTCCGCGATAAGGCACGCCGTGGATGGCATACAGAGATAATCGGGCGAAATGGTCGCGCATACGATCATGTCGATCTGACTTTTTTCGATGCCGGCCCTGCTGATGGCAAGTTCGGCCGCTTTCATCCCAAGGTCGCTTGTGGCGTCCTCTTTATCCGCAATGCGCCGCTGCGAGATACCGGTGCGCTTTACAATCCATGCGTCATTGGTATCAACCATCTGTTCCAAATCTTTATTGGTTAAGATATTTTGCGGGACATACGACCCTATGGATTGTAAAGCAGCATACATATAACCGGCCTTTAGTTTAAACTCTTTTCAATATGGGTATTGACCCCTGATTCGACAAAATCAACGGCTTGAAATACCGCGTTTTTGACCGCCTTGGCGTTGCTTTTGCCGTGACTGATGATCGTGCACCCTTTTACGCCAAGCAGCGGCGCTCCGCCGTATTCGGCGTAGTCGATATGTTTTTTGAGGTTTTTGAACACTCTGCGCATCATCACCGCGCCAAAGATTGCAAGCAGGGATTGTTTGATCTGTGTTTTCATAAACTGATAAATCGCATCGGCCACGCCCTCACTGGTTTTTAGCAGCACGTTTCCTACAAAACCGTCACAAACCACTACGTCCACGCTGCCGTCAAAAATATTGTTGCCCTCGACGTTGCCGCTGAACCACTCCCGGTCCTTGAGCAGTTCGTGGGCGGCTTTGACCGCTTCGTTGCCTTTGGATTTTTCTTCGCCGTTGGCCAGCAGTCCGACCCTGGGATTTTGGATACCGAACATATCCTTGACGTAAGCCTGACCCATCACCGCAAACTGATACAGGTGTTCAGCCTTTGAATCCACATTGGCCCCCACATCAAGTACCAGCGTTTTTTTATCCGCGTGGGTTGGCATCAAGGTCGCAATCGCGGGACGCGTAACGCCTTTGAGACGGCCGATTTTTACGGTGGCAAGGCTCATGCTCGCCCCGCTGTGTCCGGCTGAGACGACCGCGTCGGCATCGCCGCTGCGTACGAGATTGACAGCTTGAAAGATAGATGTTTCTTTGCGCCGCATCGCATCGGTGGCGCTTTCATGCATCCCGATGGTATCGGTTGTGGCAACTATCTTTGAAACCGACAATAGCTTTTTGGGGCAATGCTGCATAATCTGCTCTTCATCCCCGACCAGGACCGGTTCGTATTTTTTACGGTTGTATGCCTGCCAGGCGCCTTCTAAAATAACGGCGGGGCCGTTGTCCCCGCCCATTACGTCAATAGCGACTCGAACCATCTACGACTTGTACTCGCCGGTGGTCATGTTCATGTGGTGAGGCATTTTCCAGCTTCCGTCTTTATCTTTGACGGGTCTTGGTATGTTGACCTTGTAGTGTGTTCTTCTTTTTCTGCCTCGTGTTTTGCTGACTCTGGTTTTTGGTACTGCCATGGCGTTCTCCTTTTATAATGTAATTTCAAACTCTTTATCACTGTCGCAGCTGTCGCAGTAGTGATAATCAAAGAGCAGATTTTGCGTTTCGCTTTGTACGATTTTTCCCAAATCGATGCGCCCGTCCAGACACTCTATGGTATCTAAATCCTCAACACTTTGCACTTGATCTATCAGCAGCAGATCAATCTGCGTGCACAGTGTTTTGCCAAACGTTTTGCCGCATCTGTTGCATTCGCACCGGGCCGTAGCCTTCAAGTCGCCCCTGAGTGCTACGGTGTGGTCATCTTTTTTTTCTATCGTTCCTTTAAAATCCGCGTTGCTGTCCTGAAAGGTTACTTCGTTGGCAACAGGCGCTACTTTTTTAAAGGTGGTGATCATTGAAAGTTAAACGATCTCTCTTTGGGCGAAGAAAAATTCGATCTCTGTTTTGGCGTTTTCGGCGCTGTCGCTGCCGTGCACCGCGTTTGCGTCGATCGTTTCGGCAAAGTCGGCTCTGATTGTTCCGGCTTCGGCCTCTTTGGGGTTGGTCGCGCCCATCAGGTCACGGTTTTTGGCAACGGCGTTATCGCCTTCAAGAACCATAACGACAACGGGTCCGCTTGTCATGAAAGAGGTCAGTTCACCAAAGAAAGGTCTTTGCTTGTGAACGGCGTAAAACTGTTCTGCGTCATTTTGGCTTAGCTGCAATTTCTTCATCGCAGCAACTCGTAATCCGTTGCTTTCAAATCTGTCTACTATTTTACCGATCACGCCTTTTTTGACCGCGTCTGGTTTGATAATCGATAGTGTTTGCTCCATAATTGCTCCGTGTCTGTAAAAAATGAAGCGAATTATAGCATAAATTTATTGAAATGAAAAGAAAATGAGAAGGTAATTTGTCAAATACAGGGATAAGGGCCCTTGGCACGGCAGGTGCCGTGCCAAAAAAAGATTACTCTACAACCGGCTCGCCGGGTTCGCCTCTGTTTTCTGAAAGGGTTAAACCGTCTTTGGCTTCGCCCCAGACGATACAGCCTTCTGTCGGACATGCTTCGGCACACGCGGGCTCATCGTGGTGGCCTACGCATTCGACGCATTTGTCTTCGTATACGTAATAAATCTCTTCTCCCGTGGGGTTATCATCCTCATCGACAATCGCCTCTACGGGACACTCGTCAATACAGGCTCCACAGTTGATACATGTATCGTTAATAACTACAGCCATAGTTTTCTCCTTTGGTTAAATTACACGGTACTATAACCTATTTTATCTTTAAAAAATCTTTGATCTGCTCTGTCTTATCCGTTTTTTCCCAGCTAAAGCTTTCTTCACTGCGCCCAAAATGCCCGTACGCGGCCGTTTTTTGATAAATGGGGCGAATCAGGTCCAGTGTTTCGATTATTCCCTTTGGCGTCAGATCAAACAGTTGCTGTACGCACCGCTGCAGGTTTTTTTCATCCACTGCCGCGGTGCCGTGGGTGTTGATATGGATAGAGACGGGTTTGACCACGCCGATGGCATAAGCCAGCTGGACCGTTGCTTTGTCGCACGCTCCGGCTGCGACGAGATTCTTGGCGATGTAACGGGCCGCGTACGCGCCGCTTCTGTCAACCTTGCTGGGGTCTTTGCCGCTAAAAGCTCCGCCGCCGTGGGGACAGCTGCCCCCGTAGGTATCTACGATAATCTTTCGCCCGGTCAGTCCCGCATCCCCCTGCGGGCCGCCGATGACAAAGCGCCCGGTGGGGTTGATATGGTATTTGATGTCATCGCTTAAAAGCGATTTGTCTATCTTGCCGTAAATGATTTCTTCGATTACGGCGTCTTTGATGCGTTCCTGAGTGACATCGGGGTCGTGCTGGGTGGAAACGACGATGGTATCGATTGCTTTGGGTTTGCCATCTTCGTAGCGCACGCTGACCTGGGCTTTGCCATCAGGGCGTAAAAAGGGCAGATTACCGTTTTTTCTGTTGGTGCTTAAAGCCTTTGTCAACGTATGGGACAGGCTGATGGGCAGGGGCATGAGTTCGCTGCTTTCTTTGCACGCGTAGCCAAACATCAACCCCTGATCACCCGCACCCAGCTGTCCGCTTTTTTGGTCCACCCCCTGGTTGATATCGGGGCTTTGTTCGCCCACGCCGTTTAAAACCCCGGCACTTCGGTAGTCAAAGCCAAACCCGGCGTCGGTGTAACCGATCTGGCGGATCACTTCCCTGGCGATCTCTTGCATAGGCGCGTAGGTGGTGGTTTTGATTTCGCCAGCGATTACGCAAAAGCCGTTTGAAAGCAGCGTTTCACACGCGACCTTTGCATTGTCGTCTTTTGCGATGATGTAATCAAGTATCGCGTCACTGATTTGATCGCACATCTTGTCCGGGTGGCCCTCGGTAACGGATTCAGACGTAAAAATGTAGTCATTTGCCATACAGATCCTTTTTTGTTTTTATGATACCCAAAATTTGTTAATATGCCTTTTTCTCAGGTGTGCTATAATGCAATAAAAAAGAAGAAACGGATGCTTGCTGATATTAAACCGATTGAACCGATGCATGATTTTGTCTTTTATCTGTTTGTAGCCGCCCTGATATTGGCCGTGGCGGCAGCGGCGGCGTTTGCCTTTTTTCTGCGGGGGTTGAAAAACCCTCAGAAGCAGACACTCAAACGGTTGCGCAGGCTGGATCTGCACGATAGTAAAAAAGCAGCCTATACCATCACAAAAGAAGCCAGAAAGCTGATTGTCGATGAACAGATGAGAGAAAAGTACGAGCAGCTGCGTACGCATCTGGAACCCTACAAGTATAAAAAAAGCGTCCCCGCTTTTGACAAAGAGGTTCGTGACGAGTTTTCTCTGTTTTTGGAGTTAGCCGGTGCACGCGTTTAGTTTTGAATATCCCTGGGTCTTTACCCTTTTGGGTCTGTATCTGTTATGCCAGTATTTTTGCAGGGCAAAACCCCAAAGCCTGTATCTGCCCCATCTTGCAGCTTTTGCTTTTTATATCGGGGCAAAAAGCAAATCTCTGCGCCGGCTGCAGCATCTTTTTGTGGTGCTGCTGATTGTTTCGGCGGCATCGCCGGTGCTGGATGCGGGGTACAAAACACAGCAGCCCGGCCGTGATATCGTTTTGGCCCTTGATCTTAGCTCCTCCATGCGCTATGAACTGCAAGACACGAAACAGAGCCGTTTTGACGCTCTGCAGGAGATTACCGCTTCATTTTTGAAAAGCAGAAACAGTGACCGGACGGGGCTGGTGGGCTTTGCCAGCAGGGTTGCCGTGATCTGTCCCGTTACCTATGATAAAAAAATAGCCTCGGATCTGTTTGAACGCCAGAAGGTCGGGATTCTCGGGCAAAAAACGGCACTTCGGGACGGCTTGTACCAGGCATATTCGATGCTGCTTGGCTCAGAGAGCGAATCAAAGGTGGCGATTTTATTTACAGACGGGGTTGACAACGCCAGTGCCATCAGTAAGGATATTATCACCCAGACGGTGCAAAATACTCCGGTGACGCTGTATATCGTCGGTTTTCAAGTCGGTAGCGACGCGTGGCTGCAGGATTTGGCCAAAACCGCGGGCGGACGCTTTTGGCAGGCTGAAAATAAGCAGGCGCTGCAGGAAGTGTTTGCCCGGATCAACCGGCTGCAGCCAAGCAGCGTCGATGCCGGTTTTCAGCGTAGTTACCGATACCTGTATATGTATCCGCTTTTTGGGGCGCTGATAATTCTTGGACTGTATCTGTACGGACAGAACAAAAGGGGCGGCGATGTTTGATATTACGTATCCTTTGGTGCTGTATCTGCTGGGTCCGGTTGTTTTGCTTTTTATCTATCTGTTGGCAACGAATAAAACTGCGTATGCCCGCGTATTTGACCAAAAAGTGCTCAGGCGTTTGCTGGTGCGCGGACGCGGACTTTCAGACAAGGCGCGCAGGAAGCTTTTGTATGCGGCGATGATTCTTATTGTCCTGGCCCTGAGCCGGCCGGTGTATCTGGCTCCTGAGCAAAAAGCGCATGACAGGCCGCCGGCAGTCGTGCTTGCTCTTGATGTAAGCACGTCGATGCGAAGTCGCGATCTGTATCCAAACCGCCTTGCTTTTGCCAAAAAAAAGATGGCCGATTTCATCAAAGCAGGGGGCGGACGTGAAATCGGTATTCTTGTTTTTGCCAAGAATACGTATCTTTTAGCCCCGCTTACCACCAGTTACGACGTATTGCTGCAAAAACTGCAAACCTTTGAACTACAAGATGTTGAAAGACAAAACGCCGATGTCGGCAAAGCCATTGCCCGGGCAGAAGAGCTTTTGCAGGGCAGAGGCAGGGACGTAGTATTGTTTACAAGCGGCGATTATGAAAACCAAAACCCGCAAAAGGCTTTGGAACAAGCGGGCACGAAAGTACACGCGTTGATTTGTGCCTCCAGGGCCGGAGCACCGCTGCTTGATGCGAATAATCAGACCGCGGGCAAGGCGTGGAGCAAACCGCGGGAAGCTTTTTTGCGGCAGCTTGGGGAGTTTTCCTACGCCGATCATTCGCCAAATCTGGCCCAATCGTTGTACGCAGCCATGCAAGAACACGGCGGCCTCAAAGCACGGTATCAGAATTATCCGCACACGGAACTGTTTGTATACCCGCTTTGGGGGGCTTTGCTGCTGGCCTTTTTATCTTTTTTTGATCCGCGGGTAACGCGCAAAAGCGCAGTGCTCTGTGCGCTGGTGCTCACCGCCGTTTCAAAGCCGGTGCAGGCGTTTGATTGTTTTGATTTGCAAAAAGCCCGCAGCGCGTATGAAAACCAACAGTTTGAAAAAGCGATACAGGCATATAAAGATGTTGCGCAAAGTGCCAAAAGAGATTATAATATAGCCAACGGTTATTATAAGCTGGGTGCGTATGAGAAAGCGCTTACGTATTATAAAAGCGTTGATACCGGGGATGCCAGATTGTACCAAAAGCTGCAGCATAACCTGGGCAATACCTATTTTCAGCAAGAAAAATACGACCTGGCGGTCAAACATTATCAAAACGCTTTGGATATCAGCAGGGATGAAGCGACCCGAAAGAATCTTGAGCTGGCCCAAAAACGGCTGCAGAAAAAACGGGATAAACAACAGCAATCAGACAAGCCCTCTGCGGGTGCGGATACGAAAAAGGGCTCTGATGCGGCGAAAAAACCCAAAAGCAGCCAGCGGGTACAAACGCAAAAACCCGGCAGCCAAAAAGGAAAACGGCGGGAATATAAAAAGTATGAAAAGATGATCGATACGGCCCCCGCCCAGCTGATTTTGCTCAAGTAAGGACATCGATGCGAAGTTTATATATTATCACCCTTTTGTGTATGCCCATCTGGTCTTTGACCCTGCAGATAGCGCAGGATTCCCTGCAAGCGGGCAGCGAAGCCACAGCCGTGATCACGGCTGAGGGAAAAGAGGTGGAGTTTGACGATATCGACACGATCGGCGGTTACGAAATAGAATCCAAACAGATTATTGACAACTCTGTTTTTGTCAATAACGACATTGTTCACCAAAAAAAGCTCACCGTCACCTTCTATCCGACTGAGGATTTTGTGATTGAACCCATCAGCGCGGTGGTGGAGGGCCAAAAAAAAACGACGCGGAAAAAAGCGTTTACGGTAGAAAAACCAAATAAAACGCTCAAAGACAGCTATTTTATCACCATGGAGGCAGAACCCAAAAGCGTGTATGTGCGCCAGGGGGTTGAAGTGCGGGTTAAAATCGCCGAACTCAAAGACAAAAGGCTGCTGGATATCGCGTATACGCCCCCTTCCAAAGAAGGTTTCTGGGTGAAACAAAAGGGACAGGAAAAAACCTACACCCACAGCAAGCATCTTGTTCACGAACTTACTTATATGTATTATCCGCAAAAAGAGGGCAATCTCAGTATCCGCGGACCCAAAGCCCGCATCGGCATTCCGCAGATCAAAGAGGATATGTTTGGCAAAACCATAGTGCCCAAACACACCACGATCTTTGCTGATGATATACAGATACGGGCAAAAGCGCTGCCCGAAGATGCCACCCTGGTTGGACAGATGAACCTGCAGGTGCATATCAGTTCCAAAAACCCAAAAGCCGACGAACCGGTGCATGTGGATTTTGTTTTGCAGGGTCCGGGCAATTATGATGATTTTGCAGGTTTTGATCTGCAGATTGAAAACGCCACGGTGTATGAGGGAAACCAGATCAAAAAAGCAGACCGGTACCAACAAAGTTATTCGGTTGTCGCACGCCGCGATTTTGTAATCCCAAGCCAAAGCGTTACCTACTTTGACCTTGAGGCAGAAAAGATCAAAACAATCCAAAGCAAACCCGTGGAAGTGGTTATTGAAAACAAAAAACAAAGCCCGGCCGCTTCGCACCCTGCCGATACGACAGCTGCGGACAAAAGCGGGTTTGATACCGGCGGTTTCATCCTGGGTGCTCTCAGCGGGCTGGCTGCGGCTGCTGTGCTTTTTTTATTTCAGAAAAAAACAAGAAAAAACAAAAAAAAGGCGCCCGCCTCAAATCTGGCAAGATTGTTTGCCAAGTGTGACAGCCCGGAGGGTTACAGTCTGTGCAAACGTGCGTACAAAAAAGAAAAAGGAGGAAAGAAAAGTATTTTTTACAGGCAGTAAAACAGATGCCTGAGTGCGAAAAATGTGTAAAAAAGCATACAATATTACATTCTGATAAAAAAATTTACAAGATTTGCTGGATTAAAACTTGACATATATGATATTATAATATTTTATATCTAAGTGAAAGGATATGGTATGCAGCGACCTACGCCCGTAGATGAAGAGGTGACGTTTGACAGCGGTGTTATCATCAGCGAAACAGATCTGGA
>JBNJFE010000020.1:0-22787 GCA_051746505.1 Campylobacterota bacterium | reverse complement strand
CCCTGCGCGCTTTGGGCCCCGGCTGCGGAGTTGATCGATTCTTTCTCGATCGTACCGTCCAGATCATCGGCGCCAAATTCCTGGGCAACCGTGGCCAGGTTTATCGTGGAAGTGACCCAGTAGGCTTTGAGATGGGCGATATTATCCAGCATGATACGGCTGATCGCCATCGTTTTTAAAATCTCCTGACCCGTAAGAAAGTTTTTGACGTTGAGGTAATTGTTTTGTGCCTGATACACCAGCGGGATAAAGCAGTTAAACCCGCCTGTTTCTTCCTGTACTCGGCGCAGCCGAAGCATATGGTCGATGCGGTCTTCTCTGCTTTCTACGTGGCCAAAAAGCATCGTCGCGTTGCTTTTTCTGCCTCTTTGGTGCCAAAGCTTGTGTATTGCCAGCCAGTTGTCGCTGCTGACCTTACCCTTGCAGATGTATTCTCTTACCTTCTCATCAAAGATTTCCGCGCCGCCTCCGGGCATGGAGTCCACGCCGCATTGGAGCATATCCTCGATCACGTCTTCATACGTCTTGTGGTACTGCCTTGCCAAAAAGTCTATCTCGGCGGCGGTGAGGGCTTTGATGTGGACCTTGGGCAGGGCTTTGCGTACCTGCTTGAAAGTGTCGATATACCAGTCATAGCCAGCACTTGCGTTGTGGGCCGAGACGATATGCAGCTCATCGGCTCCGCGCTTCACCGCTTCCTTGGCGGTATTCACGATTTCGTCGATACTCATAGTGTAGGGATTGGGGTTTTTGCGCCCGGAACTAAAGGCGCAGAATTTGCATACGTCATCGCATTCGTTGGTCGGGTTGATGTGGCGGTTGACGTTAAAGTACGTCTTTTTGCCGTGAAGCTTTAAGCGCTTTTGGTTGGCCAGCTGGCCCAGGGTGAAAAGATCCATGTCGTAGAGTTGAAGCGCTTCATCAGCGCTGATGCGTTTATTGTTGCGTATTTTCTCGGTCAGTTCCATGCGTTATCGTCACTTTTTTAGCGTGTATGCTATCACAAAAATCCTAAAAAGCCCTTTGGGCAGGTTCTTAGCGATTTTAAAGCTAAATTGTTGTAAAATAATACAACTTATATCGGAGGTGCATATGGCAAAGCGGGTTTTGGTGAAATTTTCCGGTGAAGCGCTGGCAAACGAGGATGGACACGGTATCGATACCAATGTCTTAAAATATATCGCCGATGAGATCAAGCAGCTGGTCGAAGGCGGAATCGAAGTCGGCGTCGTTATCGGCGGGGGCAACATTATCCGCGGCGTCAATGCCGCAAAAGACGGTATTATCAAGCGAACCAGCGGTGATTATATGGGGATGATGGCAACGGTGATCAACGCCGTTGCGATGCAGGAAGCCCTGGAATACGCCGGGCTTGACGTGCGGGTGCAAAGTGCGATCAAGATGGAACAGATCGCGGAATCTTTCATCGTGCGAAGAGCCAAGCGCCACCTGGAAAAAGGGCGCGTCGTGATCTTTGCGGCGGGAACGGGCAATCCGTTTTTTACCACCGACACCGCCGGGACGCTGCGAGCTACAGAGATCGAGGCGGAGATGATCATCAAAGCCACCAAGGTTGACGGGGTGTATGACAAAGACCCCAACAAACACGCTGACGCGAACAAGATCGCAACGCTTAGCTATGATGACGCGCTCAAAGACCATATCAAGGTTATGGATGATACATCCATCGCCCTGGCAAAAGACAACAACCTGCCCATCGTGGTGTGTGATATGTTTGCAAAAGGCAATCTGCTTCGCATCGTACAGGGCGACAGAGACAAATGCTCCATCGTAGAATAAACACATTTTTATAAAGGAAAATAATGAGATTAGAACAGTTAACGGCTGATGCTCTTGAAAGAGTAAAATACGACAAATACCTGCTTGCAGAAGCAGTCGCGCAGCGCTCTAAACAGATCGGCAACGGCGCCACGCCGTGTGTGGATATGGATCCCAAAAAATTCAAACACGCCGATATCGCTATCGCAGAGATCGCTGACGGATGTCTTGAGGTAAAACACACCACACCGTGAAAGAACTCCTGCAAAAGATCGTCGGTGTCGGCAGTATCGAATACGCCAAGACAATTTTAGATGAACACCTCAAATCCGAACGCATCGACAAAGCATACCGTTTTGCCATAAAAGCCCACGAGGGCCAGTTTCGAAAAAGCGGGGAAGAGTATGTGATCCATCCCATTTTAGTCGCTTCTATCGTGGCGCGGCTGAGTATGGATGAGGATATGGTCATCGCCGCGCTTTTGCACGATGTGGTCGAAGATACCCCTTATGAGTTAGAAGATGTCCGTGCTTACGGCGACGGGGTAACGCTGCTTGTAGAAGGGCTTACCAAGATCGATGAGATCAGGGATAAAAAGCTGTTGCCTTCCTACGTTGATGAAAAGCTGCTCTCTTCGGCGATGAGTTTTCGCAAGATGCTCATTACCAGTATCGAAGATGTGCGCGTTCTGGTGATCAAGCTGTGTGACAGGCTGCACAATATGCTCACCCTGGACGCGCTGCCTAAAAAAAAGCAGCGCCGCATTGCGGAGGAAACGCTGGTGGTATACGCGCCCATTGCCCACCGTCTGGGTATCTCGGTGCTTAAAAACCTGCTTGAGGATAAAAGTTTTTACTACATCTTTCCCGAAGAATACGCCAAGATTGACGCGTACCTGGATGATAATACCCAAGATTACACGATCTTACTCAACAGCTTCATCGAAAAGCTGGAAAAGATACTGGTGCAGTACGGACTCAAGGATAAAAGCTTCAAGGTTTTTGGCCGGGTAAAGCACTACTACTCCATCTACCTCAAACAGCAGCGCAAAGGCATCAGCGTCGATGAGGTGCTGGATCTTTTTGCGGTGCGTGTTATTACCGAAGATTCGATGGATTGCTACAAAGCGTTAGGCGCTATTCACCTGAATTTCAAACCCCTTATCGCGCGGTTTAAAGATTATATCTCCGCGCCCAAAGACAACGGTTACCAGACGATTCATACTTCGGTGTTTGACAATGAAAACATTTACGAAATCCAGATTCGAAGTCAGGATATGCACCATACCGCAGAATTCGGCGTCGCGGCCCACTGGAAGTACAAAGAGGGCACGTCACAAAATATCAAGCTTGACTGGCTGAAAAACCTGCAGTATCAGCATGACAATGTCGAAGAGTTTTACGAACTGGCAAAAAATGATCTTTTTAGCAACGACGTGACCGTGCTGTCGCCAAACGGGGACCAGTATACGCTGCCCCGCGGCGCGGTAGCGCTGGATTTTGCCTACATGATCCACAGCGAAGTGGGTCAGCGGGCCAAAGCGGTCTATATCAACAAAGAACGCGCCACGCTTTTAACGGAGCTTAAAAACGGCGACGTGATTCGCATCGACACCGCCGATGAACCCATCTACCGGTGCAGCTGGATTGACACGGTCCAAACCTCGCGCGCCAGACACGTTATGAAGATAGACTGCCGCCACCGCATCAAAGAGGTGGATATGCAGGTGGGGTACAAGCTGCTGCAAACGGCGATCCAAAGAGACGATCTGGCTTCCTGGGTGCAGCAGAAGGAATTGGAAAAAAACCTTTACAAGGTGCCCAACAAAACGGCCTTTTTTAAAAATATCGTCAAAAGTTATCTGAACGACAACAAAGATTTTAAATTCCTGCCGCTGTTTCAAAGGAATAAAAAACTCAAATCCCTGCGCAAAGACAATTTCATCTTTGTGACCAACCGCTATATCAGTTCTGTGGAGTTTGACTACTGCTGCCACCCCAAATACGGCGATCCGGTCGTGGCGTTTTTGGAAGGGTCCAAAGCCGCCATCCACCACAAACTGTGCAAAAACGCGTATTCGATGCTGCAAGATTCAAATAAGCAGATGGTATTTGTGCAGTGGACCGAAGACCGCCTGCACAAGTATAATCTCATCATCAGCCTCAAAAACGAAAAAGGTTCACTGGCCAAAGTCCTGCAAAAGATCGCCGAAATCGATATCAACGTGCTTTCCATCCAGCTTGGCGCGGCGTATTCGGAGCAGGCGAACTTTTGTGAAATGAAGGTTGAGAGCAAATACAAAAGCAGCGACGAACTCAGAGAAGTACTGGAACACAAGATAAAACTGGTCGAACTGATCAGTGCCAAAGATGCATACAATAAATAGAAAGTGAATGAAGGAGAGTTTTTATGGTAGAAAAAGCGTTACGCGAAATCCAAAGAGGCGTTGAAGAGATCATTGACCAGGACCGGGTCAAAACGCTGGTTCAGCGCTATTACGATACGGGGGAACATTTTTACGTCAAAGCCGGCTTTGATCCCACCGCTCCCGATCTGCACCTGGGCCATACCGTGCTTTTGAACAAACTGGCCACGTTTCAAAACTACGGCGGCATCGTGCAGTTTCTTATCGGCGATTTTACGGCTATGATCGGCGATCCCACCGGCAAGAACGAAACGCGCAAGATTTTAAGCAAAGAACAGATCAATCAAAACGTCACCACCTATACCAAGCAGGTGTTTAAGATACTGGATGAGGAAAAAACGGAAGTAGTCTTTAACAGCGAGTGGCTGGGTGATCTGGGCGCGGCCGGGTTGATCGATCTGGCTTCGCATCTGACCGTGGCCAGGATGTTAGAGCGCGATGATTTTTCCAAACGTTTCAAAGCCAACACCCCCATAGCCGTCAGCGAATTTACCTACCCGCTGCTGCAGGGTTATGACAGTGTGCATCTTAAAAGCGATATCGAACTGGGAGGCACGGACCAGAAGTTTAACCTGCTTATGGGCCGGCAGCTGCAAAAAGTGTATAAAACCGGGAAGGAACAGGCGGTCCTGATGACGCCGATTTTAGAAGGCCTTGACGGCGTGCAGAAAATGAGCAAGAGTCTGGATAACTATGTCGGCGTAGAAGACAGCCCCAAAGATATGTTTGGCAAGGTGCTCAGTATCAGTGATGAGCTGATGTGGAAGTATTATCAGCTGCTAAGCTTTCACCCTCTTGAAAAAATCGAAGCGCTCAAAGAACAGGTTGAGGCCGGGCAGTACCATCCTAAAAGGGCTAAAGAGGACCTTGCTTTTGAAATCACCGCGCGTTTTCACGATGAAGCCGCGGCTAAGAAGGCTAAAGCCGAATTTGAAAAAGTGCACAAAGGCGGCCAGATACCAAGTGATATCAAAACGTATGAGGCAAACGGGCAGCAGTGGATATGCCAGGCGCTTGTCGATTGTGCAATCGAGCCTTCCACTTCACAGGCAAGACGCGATATCAAGCAAAACGCTGTGCGCGTAGACGGTGAGAAGATTAGTGACATGAATCTGCAGCTGGCTGAGGGCGAGTATGTTTTGCAGGTGGGTAAAAGAAGATTTGCAAAAATTAAGATACAATAACACTACTATGTACAAAGCAGGAGAACGAAGACAATGGTTACAATAGGCAAGCATACGTTTACCCATCCCATTATCCAAGGCGGCATGGGTGTAGGCGTCAGCTGGGATCAGCTGGCCGGAAGCGTCAGCAAAGAGGGCGGACTGGGTGTAGTCAGCGCCGTTGGTACCGGGTATTATAAAAATATGCGTTACGTGAAGCAAACGGCGCAGGGACGTCCGGTAGAAGTCGAGAATTTTTACAGCCGTGACGCGCTTTTTGCTATTATCGAAAACGCCCGCAAAATCTGTGGCGACGCGCCGCTTGCGGCTAATATCCTCTATGCGCAAAACGATTACGGCCGTGTGGTTGAAGATGCGTGTGAAGCGGGAATCGATATCCTGATTACGGGGGCCGGACTGCCTACGGATATGCCAAAATACGCCAACGCGTACCCGGATGTGGCGCTTGTACCTATCGTATCCAGCGCCAGGGCGCTGAAGCTGATTATTCGCAAATGGAAACGCTATGGCAACAGGCTGCCTGATGCCGTGATCGTAGAGGGGCCTTTAAGCGGCGGGCACCAGGGCTTTGTGTATGATGACTGCTTTAAAGAGGAGTTTCAACTCCAAAACCTGATCCCGCAGGTGATCCAAGAAGCTTCAAAATGGGGGGATATCCCCGTCATCGCCGCCGGCGGTATCTGGGATAAAGATGATATCAATGAGTATCTGGATATGGGCTGCAAAGCCGTCCAGATGGCGACGCGCTTTATAGGAACGCATGAGTGTGACGCCGATGACAATTTCAAGCAGGTCATTGTTGATGCCAAAGAAGATGATATTGAGCTGCTCAAATCCCCCGTGGGATTACCTGCCAGAGGGGTGCGTACAAACCTGATCAATATGGTAGATGAAAGAAAAGGACCGAAAATTGCTTGTATCAGCAACTGCGTGGCTCCCTGCAAACGGGGTGAAGAAGCCAAAGCGGTGGGATATTGTATCGCCGACCGTCTGGGGGACGCACACCTTGGCAAAAAAGAGACCGGTTTGTTTTTTACCGGTTCCAACGGTTATAAGCTCACTTCGCTGGTTTCGGTCAAAGAGTTGATGGAGGAGTTGACAAGCGCAAAATAAAAGGGCAGGATAATAGATGAAGAAACTCACAACCATTATTGCAGCGGCGCTGCTACTGTGTAGCTTTTTGTACGCGGATTTTGACAGGGAGTTTGCACAGATTCAAAAAGAGCGCCAAAGCAATCCTTCCGGGGCGTATACCGATCTGCAAAGCTTGTATCTGGGCCTTATATTTGAAGGCAGCCAGGCCCAGAAAGAGAAGGTACTGACTGAACTGATCGATGTTTCAAAGGACCTCGGGTTTTCCCATGAACGTTACAGCAAAGAGTTGCAAAAAATCTCTGCTGACACGCAGGAAACTGCTGCACAAAAACAGCCTGCCAAAAAGCCTACTGTCCAGACAGGCCGCGTCGCTTCCATCGATCTTAGCGGCAACAAGCTGACGCTGGCGCTTGAAAAGGGTGCAAAACTCAAGCGCAGTTTCGCGCTCAAAAACAATAAATACCGTTATGTATTTGATTTTAACGCTATCTATCCGCCTACCAGCAAAACGCTGCGTTACGGCGATACCGGCATCCGTCTTTCGCAGTTTGATGCAAAAACGGTCCGGCTGGTTGTAAGCAGCGACACAAAGTTGGTACTGCAGCAAAACAAAACCGATGCGGGCTTTGCCCTGACCCTGCCAGGCGGCGAAAAAAACAAACCAGATACCGCCGGCAAGCCTGCCAGGATAAAAGCCACTTCGCTGCAAAACGCGACGCTGAAGATGCATTTTGATTCCAAGCCAAAATACAGTGATTTTATTCTGCAAAGAGATAAAATCCGCTACGTGTATGATTTTCACGCGATCTTTCCGCAGGTTTCGCAAGCGTATAAATATGAAGATACCTCCGTCAAGATTTCTCAGTTTGACAAAGATACCGTCCGCATGGTGGTGACCACGGCCAAGAAGCTGAATCTGCAGCCAAAGATGAATGACAACTCTTTTTTGCTCCCCCTTGGCAAGCAAAAGCAGACTCCTTCCATCATGGAACAGGCAAATAAAAAGTTTCGCGTCGTTCTTGACCCGGGACACGGCGGCAGGGATCCCGGTGCGGTCGGGTACAGAGGGTGGCGTGAAAAGGTCGTTGTCAATGAGATAACCAAACAGGTAAAAAAGTATCTTGAAAAAAACGGGATCGAAGCCATTTTGACCAGAGATGACGATAGCTATCTGAAACTCAGCGCCCGAACGGAGTTTGCCAACCAAAAGGATGCGGACGTATTTGTTTCCATCCACGCCAACGCAAACGACAGGAAATCTTTAAACGGCATTGAAACCTATTTTCTCTCTCCTGCAAGAAGTAAAAGGGCCAAGCAGGCAGCCGCTCTTGAAAATAAAGAGGTGATGGACAAGATGCGCGAATGGTCTTCCAAAAACACGTTTTTGAACCTGATGAACCGTGAAAAGATTATAGAATCCAACAAGCTTGCCATCGATATCCAGAAAAACATGCTTTACTACGTCACGCGCCACTACAGCGACGTACGCGACAGCGGGGTGCGCGAAGCGCCGTTTTGGGTCCTGGTGGGCGCGCAGATGCCTGCGGTTTTGGTCGAACTTGGTTATATAACAAATCCCAAAGACGCCAAACGGCTGGTGTTAAACGCGCATAAAAAATACCAGGACGGTCTTGCCAGGGGGATCGCTGACGGCGTTGTTAATTACCTCAGTATCGCAAAAGGGTTATAACAGCTCTTCCAGCGCCCGCGGGTCTTTGAGAGAAAAATCAGAAGCAACGATCCCTTTTTTCCGTAAAGCCGTGGTTACCCGTGAAAGCGTTTCGGGGGTGACGTTAAGCTCTTTGGCCACGGTGACTTTTTTCTTTGCCGCGAAATCCTCAGGATGGTGGTAGATATAGGTGTAGATGCGCTTGGTTCCTGATAAAATCATATTGGTATTGATCGTTTCTTCCAGGGTTTTGATCTTTTTGTTCAGTGATTTGATAAAAGCAAAGGAAAAATTCCTGTCCTCTTGCAGCAGGTGCAGCAAATCCTCCTGTTTGATTCTTGCAAGCGTACACGGACGCAGCGCCAGACAGGTTGCGGGATACGTTATATCTTCGATCACGGCCATCTCTGCCAGCAGGCAGGGGCGGTTAAAGCGGTGCAGGGTCGTCTGCGCTCCGCCTGGACTGCTTTTGTAAATCTTGACTTCACCCTCGGTTAAAATATGCAGCCACCGGGGGTTGTCCCCCTCGTAAAAGATAATGTTGTCTTTTTCAAAACGTTCCTCTTTGCACAGGCGTGTTAATTTGTGCAGGGAATCACTGTCTAAAAAGCGTAATATGTCAACGCGTTGCAGTGTTTCAGGAGACAAGGCTGATTACCTTGTCGGCATTGTCAAAGATTGTCTTGACCCGCTGCTGCCACAGCTTTTGAAACTCTTTTTTTTCTTCCTTACTTGCGCGGTTGCTTTCAACTTCGATCATCAGTTCAATAACCTTGGGATTGGAAGGCAGGACATAGGGGTCGTATTTGAGTTCTACGCTGCGGTTGGAATCGGTGCGGGTGAATTTGACTTCGCCTTTGATCTTTTTATCAAATTCTAAAAGACCGGTGCGCTTAAAACGTTTTGTAAGTCCGGGAAAGCCGACGTCGCCTGCCGCGCCGGTAAGCTGGGTAAAGACGTTTGCCATGACGCCGGTGACCCCTTCATCGGCCCTGTTGGCAAGTTCTACCGTGATCTCGCCCCGCACGGGCAGCCTGTCACCGATATACAGTTCCTCTACGGCCCGTTGGACCAGCAGGTACGCCCCGGCCGTGGTCGGGCAGCTGTGGCCCGCGGCTTTGACCACATCAAGGTAGCTAAATTCGATACGTTCATCCTCAAAGCTTCCAAGCAGTCCTGAAAGTTCGTCTTTAAACGTGATCGTTTCTACGGCGTCAAAAAATTCTGGATAATGCATGGTGTTTCCCTTTTTTGATAATTATACCCAATACCGGGTTTAACTTTGGTTGATATGGATCAATGATAGCAACTGTATGATATAATTGAGCCAACAACCAAATGCGGGAGCGTCGCGATGGCACACACCAAAAGTTTTGATCCAGGTTTTTTTGATTATGAACGGATTTTAGACGATCTTTTTGACATGGTTTTTATTGTTGATATTGAATCCAGAAAGATGGTTTATATCAATGCAATGGCCCGGCAAATCACGGGATATGATTTAAAAACACTCAATGAAAAAGGGATTGAAAATTTCAGAGAACCCATGCAGGGAATGCCCGGGTTCCAAACCCATCTCAGGCAGCTGCAAGAAAAAAAACAGCTTATCGACAGGGCGCACCTGCATTGTGCAAACGGTCAAATGATTCCGGTGGAGGCAAAGACCAAGGCCGTTGCGTACGGCGGCAGGGAGTACAGCCTGGCTATTGTCAGAGATATCAGCCAGGTACTGCAAAAAGAAAATAAGCTCAAAACAGCCGTTGATAAAAACGTGGCGCTGCTGAAAAGTTACAAAGATGCGATCGATGAAAGCGCGATTGTGTCCAAAAGCGATAAAAAAGGGCGCATTACCTACGCCAACCAGAATTTTTGCGACTTGACCGGGTATACGCCCCAGGAGGTTGTGGGCAAGCCCCACAATATCGTCCGCCATCCCGATACGCCCAAAGAGGTTTTCAGGCAGATGTGGCAAAAGATCAAATCCAAGCAGGTGTGGAAGGGTAAACTCAAAAACCGCAAGAAAGACGGCACCCACTACTGGGTGGATATCACGATCATGCCCATTTTGGATCAAAACAATGATATAAAAGAGTATATCGGCGTCCGTCATGATATCACCGAACTGGTTGAGAGTCAGCAGGAGTTAAAAAGAATCGCCAGTACCGACAGCTTGACGGGGCGGGGCAACCGGTTCAGCCTGCTAAGCGATATCGAAAGTGCGCGCAGGCCTGCTATGGCTATTATCGATATCGACCACTTCAACGAAATCAACGATTTTTACGGCAGCAGTTTCGGTGACGCGGTACTTACGGATTTCGGGTCTTTTTTGCAGCAGCAGTTACAAGAGTCGTCTTACCGGCTGTACCGGCTCCACGGGGATGAGTTTGCCATTTTGTGCGATTGCGAAGATAAAAATGTTTTCATGGATTTTATCCAGCGGGTGCATGAAAATATAAAAAACCGCGCGTTTTACGTACAGGATAAGCCTCTGTCGCTGCAAACCACGGTCACGGTCTCTTTTGAAAAGTCTTCCGTACTGCTTTCAACGGCGGATATGGCAAAGAAATACGCCAAGAAAAACAGGCTGCATTTTTTTGTGTATGATTCCTCCCTGGATCTGAACAAAGAGTACGAAAGCAACTTAAAATGGAGTGCCAAGCTGCAAAAGGCGTTTGAACAAGACCGTATCATCCCTTACTACCACGGCATTTACAATAACACTACGGGCAAAATCGAAAAATATGAATGCCTGGTGCGGATGGTTGAAAAAGAGGGCAAAGTGATTTCACCCTTTTTCTTTCTGGATGTGGCCAAGCGCTCCAAACAATATATAAAGCTGACAAAAAAGATGATTGACAGCAGTTTTGCTTACTTTGCTAACAGGCAGGAAGAGTTTTCTTTAAATATTACGCTGGAAGATATCCAAAGCGACTCTTTGCAGGAATACCTGTTTGCCAAGCTCGCAAAGTACGGTATCGGCAAACGTCTGGTCATAGAGATGGTAGAAAGCGAAGGCATCGACAGCAAAAACCAAAAGGTTGTTTCCTTTATCAGCCGTCTGCGGGAATTTGGCGTGCAGATTGCTATTGATGATTTTGGGACCGGGTATTCCAATTTCGAGTACCTTATCAAGCTTCAGGCAGATTATATAAAGATTGACGGATCGATGATAAAAAATATCGACAAGGACAGAGACAGTGAAGAGATTGTTAAAACCATTATCGACTTCGCCAAAAAAAGAGGCATGAAAACCGTTGCGGAGTTTGTCAGCAATGAGGGGGTTTTTGCGAAGGTTAAAGCACTGGGAATTGATTATTCTCAGGGGTTTTTACTGCACGAACCCGCCCCCGAGGTGTAACTCATGAAACTGCTGTTTTGGGCGCTTGCGACGCTGCTAGTGCTTTTTGTTGCGCTGTATGTGCTTGCTTTTACCCAGGCGGGCAACGATTTGATCAAACCCTATGTGCAAAAACAGCTGCGCCAGCAAACCGCTACAAAGATTATCCTGAAAGATTTTTCGCTGCGCTTTAACAGTTTCTTTGCCCGGGCCTCGCTTGGCCAGAGCACGGCAGTGAGGGTTGAGGGAACGTTTGATATCTTTTCACGGACATTGCGGGGGGAGTATGAACTTGAAGTTGATGATTTAAGGGATTTGCAGCACCTGCACCAGCAGCGTCTTCGGGGTGGGGTGCGGACGTTTGGAACTGTTGCGGGCAGTGTAGGCGATATCGCCGTAGAGGGCACGCTTGAAAGCGCAGAGGGGCAGGCAGAATACAGCGCCCGCATCGTACAAAACAGTGTGACAAAGCTTGAGGTTGCAGCCAGAGAATTTTCTGTGGGGCAGCTTTTGTGGATGAGTTACAACGATCCTTTAGCTAGCGGCCGGCTGCAGATCAATGCCGACCTTGCTGATCTGGTAACACGTCCGCGCGGGGATATAAAGTTTTTTATCAAAGAGGGCAGGTTGCGTGCCAACTGGCTGGAAGAAAACTACGGTATCATCCTTGCGGACAACAGCTTTCAAGCCGGGGGCCGGGCGGAGGTCAAAGAGACTGTTACCTATGATGTAGCCCTCAAAAGTACGCCGCTTTCTTTTTTTACCGCCGGGAATGCGACCGATCAAAAGCAGATTCGCGGCGATTACGAGGTGAGCGTTCCCAGGCTTTCGCAGTTAGAACCCGTCATCGGATACAAGCTTGCGGGGGATTTTTCGGCCAGGGGCAGCTACAGCGGCACGCTTGATGCATTGCGTATTACCATGCAAACATCTGCGGCGGGGTCTGATACCAGTGCCAATGCCCTGATCAAAGATAAAAAGCTTGAACGTTTGCAAGGCAGCGTACAGCATCTTTCTTTGCAAAAACTGCTGCAGATGGCTAAGCGCGAGAAAATTGCCAAAGGCAGGGGCGATATCGTCTTTGATCTGTGCCGGGGCGCAGATGCGTTTGAGGGAAGTGTGGTCACCAAGCTTACAGACGGCCGTATCGACGCGTCGCTGTTACGGGAGTTAAGCGGCGTTGCTATCGGGCCTCACAACGGTTTTTCCCTGCAGGCAGAAAGTACGCTTGAAAAAAACAGCGTGGTTTCAAAACTGCGTATAGACAGCGATCTGGCGCAGGTGCAGGCACAAAAGGTGGCATATAATCTGGAAGAAAATACGCTGTTTGCCCCGCTTGTACTCAGCATTTCCGATCTCAGCCGTCTGCAGAGCGTGACAAAAACAAAGCTGCGAGGAAGTGCGGAGTTTGACGCTGACGTAATTTATGACAGTGCTGTTGCGGGCGGGGTGCTTGTTAATGCAAACACGTCCTCTTTTGGCGGTAATATAAAGATGAAATACCAAAACAGCCGTTTTGAGAGTTCGGGCAGCGGTGTAGATATCTGGAAACTTTTGCATACGCTGCAAAAACCCAAACTTTTACAAGGGAAAGCGGATTTTGAGGGCAGCTACAGCCTGGATGACAAAACAGGCCGCCTCCGCGCGGATTTGGCCGGCAGCCGCATGAGTGAAAACTTTTTTACCAAAGCGATCAAGCGCTACCGCGGGATAGACCTGAGTGCCCGGCAGATAGAAGAGGGGTTTTTCCACAGTAATCTCCGCGGCAGTGAAACCCGCAGTGATTTTACGCTCAGTATGGAAAAAGCCAGACTCCAAAGCAAAGACCTTTTTATCGATACCGACACGGGCCGCATCCGGGGCAGTGTTGATTTGACGCTGCCAAAACACGCCTATACCCTTGGTATTGACGGCAATACGGACGATCTTAAAGACGCTATCGATTATGAAAGCCTGCTTCGAAAAGAGATAGAGCGGCAAATAGAGAAAAAGGCAAATGAAAAGCTCAAGGAAAAACTGGGAGATAAAGTGTATGAACGCTTCAAGGGGCTTTTTTAAAAGCACCCTGAAGGCAAAGGAAAAATCCCGGGTTACATGAGCTTTGGAAGATCTTTTTTCCTAAAGGCTGTGACAATGGTGATAAGGACAACCGCACTTAGCACATAAACCCAGGTGGGAATGGGTACCGGATCGCCCGAAGCGTAAGAGTGCATCCCCGAAAGATAAAAATTGACCCCGTAATACGTCATCAATACCGTCGAAAACGCAAGCAGCGAAGCGACACTGAAGGTATAGGGGTTGTTCAGCGGTTTGATAAAACGCAGGTGAATGACAATAGCATACACGACAATCAGTACATACGACCATGTCTCTTTGGGGTCCCATCCCCAGTACCGGCCCCAGCTTTCATTGGCCCAAACGCCGCCTAAAAAGTTGCCCACCGTAAACAGGCTTAAACCTAAAATCACCGTCATTTCATTGATCGCCGTGATCTTTTTGATTTCGCTGTCGATGTGGGGGCGGCTGCTGCTTCTGAAATTAAACAGGACAAGCGCAAAGAAGCCAAGGATCGCGCCAAGACCCAAAAATCCGTAACTTGCGGTAATAACCGAGACGTGGATGGTCAGCCAGTAGGATTTGAGCACCGGAACCAGATTGGTAATCTGCGGGTTGATCCAGCTTAGGTGGGCTGAGAACATAAACGCCGCGGCCATAACCGTCGTCCCGGCCAGAGCCAGGTAAGAGTTTCGAAAAAAGAGTAGTCCCGCAAGCAGCGCCGACCATGCGATATACAGCATCGATTCGTAACTGTCGCTCCAGGGGGCGTGGCCGCTGATATACCAGCGCATACCCATGCCCGCCGTCTGCAGCGCAAACAAGATGCTTAGCAGCACGATAAAGGCAAGCTGGGTTTTTTTGAATTTCAGTGATGGTTTAAAAACTTGCGTAAAGGCTAAAACCAGTAAAACAAGACCGATCAGAACATACGCCACGGTCAGGCTTGGAAACAGTTTGGATTCATTCATGAGTATTTCAAGCTGTATCTGCGTATCGCTTGGGATTACTTCGCTGCCGTATTTTTCCTGGTAATCTTTGATATTGCGGATATAACGCTGTGCCCGCTCCCAGTCGGCATTGATCACAGATCCGAAAAATCCCTGAACCGCGTCGGCTACCTCGGCGTTTTGGGGCGAGGGAAACTCTTCCAGCGCGATCAGCGGCGGATACCAGGTGTTGCTTGGATCATCGGGTTTTGGAAAGAGGCGTACGATGGAGCCGTTAAAAACCATGTATGTGATGTTGAGGCGTTCATCAAGCTTGATGATATCCTTGTCATACGTTCCCATGTTTTTGGGGTCTTTGCGGGTAGCTTTTTCAACATCTTCTTTTAAAATATACTGCCCCTCCTGGCTGAACGCATCATTAAAAGCGATATATCCCTCTTTGGCGTCCAGCTTTTTTTGCAGTGCCGGGTGTTTGACCTTGATAATGCGCAGTCCCTGCCAGATTTCCGGGGCTGTCATCATGCCAAGCAGAACCTGTTCAGCCTGCATGGAATACAGCTGGGATTTGCCCGAAATCTTATTGAGCACTTCAATAGCCTGGGTATTGACAGGCTGCATCCGGCCGCTGTTGGATTGTGTGACCAGTTTGCCGAAAAGTTTGGCCGTCTTTTGTGAATTTTGTTTGAAATCCTTGGTGTATTCTTTTGCCATTTCCAGGGCTGACTGCTGTGGTTCTTGCGCGGCGTGATTGTGTACCGGCAATGCAAGAGCCGCCACTGCTAAAACCGCTGCGGCGGTATTTTTCTTCAAGTATTTGCGCAGTCTTGAAAAGCGGCTTTTAGAATCAAACAGGTTCAGCAAGAAACCAAGCGTAAGCAAAAAATACCCGATATAGGTCGGTGTTTTGCCCGGGTCTTTGTTGACTGAAAGAACGGTGCCTTTCTCGTCTTGGTCGTATGAACTCTGAAAAAATTTAAACCCGCCGTAGTTGAGTGTATGGTTCATGTAAATCCTGTATTCAAAGTTTTTGTCATTGTCCTCATCGATCACGGTCACCTCGCTGGCATAACTGGACGGGGACATACTGCCCGGATAACGGTCGATGTCAAAATCGCGCAGTTTCAACTCAAAGGGCAGGTACAAATCCTTGCTGCCGCGGGTAAGACTGACCTTTACCCCGTCAAATTCATGGGTTTTTTTCACCCCTTCCATGCCGCCTGTGCCGATGAGTTTGTACTCTTTTGTCTCATCGCCGACGGTGACGTTAAAGCGGGCAATCCCCATCTTCGCTCCGTTTTGCTGTGCGAGTTTGTACTCTTGCAGGTTGATCTCGATCGTTTTGTCTTCAAGTTCTAACGCTTTGTGGTAGCTTGGATTGCCAACCGCCGGCAGCAGCAGCCGGTCTTCGCTGTAATATTCCTGATCATCTTTGGCAACTTCTATCTGCAGGTAGGGTTCGCTGGAGAGCATTTTATTGGTCGTCTGGCCTTCGCGTATGGGCATCATCCCCTCATAACCGAAATAGCGCGTCATCGCCGCGCCGATAAAGATAACGACAAAAGCGCCGTGGATCAAAAACATCCCCCTGCGGCGCCACATTTTATAACGGTACATTCCCCCGATCATATTGACCGTGGTCAGCGTTAATACGATTTCGTACCATCTGGCGCTGTATACCAGGGCTTTGGCCGTTTCCGCGCCAAAGTCGTTTTCAACAAACGTAGCCACCGCCGCCCCGATTGCCAATATCGCAAGGAGGGTGATGGTGGTGTAAAAAGAAAAGAATAAGCGTAGCAGTGACATGAGCAACCTCTTTTTTTAAAGTAACCACCATGGTAGCCAAGCAGCGTTAACTGATGGTTAATAGCCCCGCAGCCGGGCATGGAGGTTATTTAAAAAATTTATAAAAGAAGTTTTTGATCTGTTTTAAAGCCGGTCTGGAAATGGCCAGGCTGCCCTTTGTCACATCTTTGTTCAGCGTGGTTCCCGCAGCCACCATCGTATCATCTTCTAAAACAACGGGGGCTACCAGCTGGCAGTCGCTGCCGACAAAAACATTTTTGCCGATTACGGTTTTGTACTTGTTTTTGCCGTCATAATTGCACGTGATTACGCCTGCGCCGATATTGGTTCCCGCATCGATTTCACAATCTCCCAGATAGCTTAAATGGCCCGCTTTTACCCCGGTAAGTGCTGCTTTTTTGGTTTCGACGAAATTGCCGATCTGGGTTTGACGCAGGGTTGATTTGGGGCGGATTCTGGCATAGGGCCCGGCTTTGGAGTTTATAAGCGTGGCATCTTCAACGACCGTGCCTGTTTTCAGGCAGCTTTCAACCAGTCTGCTGGCCCCGAAGACGGATACGCCGCTTTCAAGTTCGCATTCGCCCTCAAAAACCGCGTTGCAGTCGATATAGATCGTTTGGGGCAGGTGCATGATCACGCCCTGTTGCATCCACTGTTTTTTGATGCGCTCTTGCATCAATACTTCGGCTTCTGCCAGGTCAAGCTTGGAATTAACCCCTTTAAAAGCGTCCTGGCTGACAAAAGCGGGCTTGATCGTGCGCCTTTGGCAAACCCCCATCTCAATGATATCGGTCAGGTAGTATTCTTTGCCGGCGTTATCATTGCTCAGTTGGGGAATATATTCGTCCAAAAGCTCTTTTTTTACCTTGTACACGCCCGCGTTGGCTGTTTGTAAAGCAAGCTGACTGCTGTCGCAGTCTTTTTGTTCCACGATCTTTTTAACCTGCTGCTTTTCGATAACGACGCGGCCGTAGCCCTTCGCGTCTTTCAAATCCAGTACACTCATGACGATATCGGCTTTTGTTTCTATCAGCGGCTGCAGCGAAGCGGGCGTGACAAGGGGCATATCGCCGTTGATAATAAGCACTTCCTCTGCGCTAAACTCCAGCCCTTTCAGCGCGCCGCCGGTTCCGGGGTAGTTTTTGACATCCTGCAAAACAAAATCGATTCCCTCAAAACGGTTTTCAATGGCTTGACGGACTGTTTCATGCTGGTGGTAAAGCACGACCGTGACGTTGTCGCTTACGGCTTTGGCGGCTTTGATCGTATGAAAAATCATCGCTTCGCCGCTGATAGTGTGCAAAACCTTGGGCGTGTCTGATTTCATGCGGGTGCCAAAACCGGCAGCTAAGATTACGGTTGAAAGTGCCATGAGTGAGTTCCTTTGTGTCCTGTTTTTATTGGGACTGATTATACAAAAATAAATTTAAATTCCTCTATTTTAAGCTCGCTTAACTTTATTTAATGAGCTACTTGCTATAATGTAGCCAAAAACATATTTTGCGGGGTTGTAATGGATTTAGCTACGGTTGTCGGTTTAGTATTGGTATTGGTGCTGCTTTTTGGTGCGATGGCTATGGGTGTGGGTCTGGGTGCTTATATCGATATTCCCGCCGTACTGATCGTTTTTGGCGGGTCTTTCGGGTCGCTGCTGATCGCGTTTAAAATGGAGCAGATGAAAAATTTCGGCAAAGTCTTTATGATCGCGATCAAGCCGCCCGTTACCGACCCGCTTGATCTGATCAAAAAACTGGTTGAGTACTCCACAAAAGCAAGGCGTGACGGCATTTTAGCCTTGGAAACCGATGCCAACAACGAAGAAAACGAGTTTTTACGCAAGGGGTTGAACATGGCCGTAGACGGCAATGAACCCGACTCCATCCGCGAAATGCTGGAAGTCGAACAGGAACAAACCAGCAACCGCCACAAAGACAACGCCAGCATGTTCAGCGACTGGGCCGGTATCGCGGGTGCGATGGGGATGATCGGTACGCTGATCGGTCTTGTGGGGATGCTTGTGAATATGGACGATCCAAGCGCGATCGGCCCGGCGATGGCCGTTGCCTTGCTGACAACCATGTACGGGGCGATGGTCGGCAATATCTTCGGGACGCCGATTGCGCTTATTCTTAACAACAGAAACAAAGATGAAGAAGTGATTATGACTATTATCATCGAAGGGATTATGTCTATCCAGGCAGGCGACAATCCCAGAAACCTTGAAGCCAAGCTGCTTTCATTCCTGCCGCCAAAAGACAGAGAGTCGCAGTTTGACTAAAGGATATTGATGGCTAAAAAGAAAAAGTGTCCCGAATGCCCCACCTGTCCGCCGGCCTGGCTGGTGCAGTTTGGGGATTTGATGAGTCTTTTACTGACCTTTTTCGTACTGCTTTTGTCGATGAGTTCGCTTGATGCCAAAAAAGTGGAAGCCGCGATCGGTTCGCTGGCGGGGGCTATGAGTATCTTGGAAGGCGGGGTGAAAACCGAAGTCAACCAGGAACTCGCCCAGCGCGCGGCAACGGGGGATATGGGCAGTGAAGTTGCGGAAAAAACCTCCAGTATGGTGACTGATTTTAACGAAATGATCGAAGCCCAGGGCGGTTCGGCCATTACGATGGAAGAAGCCCAGGAGGGGTTTACGATCAACCTGCCAAGTTCTATTCTTTTTGAAGCAGGCAGCGCGGAAGTGACCAACGAGGACGCGGTGCTGTTTTTAAAACGGCTGGCTTTGATGATGGATTCGATGCCAAACGATATTGAACTCAACGTCAGGGGTCATACCGACAATGAACCCCCCGCGGCCACAAGCGTGTACCAGAACAATTGGGAACTTTCCTCGGCCAGAGCCCTTTCGGTGACGCAGATTTTAATCGAGAATCAGGTCAAAGAAAAAAAGATCACCGTGGCTGGCAACGCCGGCTTTCGGCCCGTGGCGACAAACTCGACGCCCGAGGGCAGGACGAAAAACAGACGCGTGGAACTGCAGTTTTATGCCAAGGAGCAAGACGCTGAGCAAAGAGCGCAAAAGAGCGTGCTTGAGTTGGAAGAAGAGGGGCAATGAGAGCACTCTTTGTAATTCTTTTAGGCGCCCTGAGCCTGTACGGGGTGGAAGTGCCCAGAGTCGATTTAAGCCTCAGCGCGCCCCAGGAACCCCAGGATTTGGTAACGGGGCTGAATGTTCTTATTATCTTTACCCTGCTGGCCCTGGCACCCTCGCTGGTTTTGGTGATGACAAGTTTTACCAGGCTGATCGTGGTTTTCGCGTTTTTGCGCCAGGCGATGGGAACCCAGCAGTCTCCGCCCACGCAGCTGTTGATCACGCTGGCGCTGGTTCTTACTTATTTTATCATGGAACCAATCGGCACCAAAGCGTATAATGAAGGGATCAAACCCTACGCGGCCGAAGAGATCGGTTATGAAGAAGCCTTTGACAAAACGGTCAAACCCTTCAAGGATTTCATGGTGCGAAACACCAGGGAGAAGGATTTGGCGCTGTTTTTTCGTATCCGCGATATGGATAATCCCCAAACAGTCGATGATGTGCCCCTTAGCATCGCGATTCCGGCGTTTATGATCAGTGAGATTAAAACCGCTTTTGAGATCGGCTTTTTGATCTTCATGCCGTTTTTGGTTATCGATATGGTCGTGAGTTCGGTTCTGATGAGTATGGGTATGATGATGCTGCCTCCGGTGATGGTGTCCATGCCTTTTAAAATCTTGATTTTTATTCTTGTTGATGGGTGGAATCTGCTCATCGGCAACTTAGTGGAGAGTTTTCATTGACGTGTGAACATTTTGGCAAATGCGGCAGCTGTTATTATTATGATTTGAGTTTTGACGAGCAGTTCGCGCGCAAAAAAGAGGAAGTACAAACCCTGCTGGCACCCTTTTACAGCGCAGACTTTGCCCTGTATTACAGTCCAAAGAGCCATTTTCGCGCAAGAGCGGAGTTTGGTGTATACAAAGACGGCGACAGCTGCTATCTGGCGATGAAAGGCTTTGATAAAGAACGTGTTGCCATAGGGCAGTGCCCCAAGGTGTTACAGCCCATCGATGCGGTGGCTTTTGGACTGATAGAGGAGATAAGCAAGCATGAAATCCTTGCTCACAAACTCTTTAGCGTAGAGTTTTTATCCGGGCTGAGCGGGCAGGTACTGGTGACGCTGATTTATCACAAACGCTTAGAACAAACATGGCAGGCTGCGGCGCAGAAACTGCAGGAGCGCTTTGGTATCTCTGTCATCGGCCGAAGCAGAAAACAGAAAGTGGTACTGGATAAGGATTTTATAACCGAAAAGCTCAGTGTTAAGGGCAGAACCTACCTGCAGCGTCAGTATGACACCGGCTTTACCCAGCCAAACCCAAAGGTCAATGAAAAAATGATCGAGTGGGCGATGGAGCGGGTGGACAACAGCGGGGACCTGCTGGAAAGCTACTGCGGGGCGGGCAATTTCACCCTGCCTTTAAGTACGCGCTTTGACAAAGTCTTGGCTGCGGAAATCGCCAAAAAATCGATCCAGGCGGCAAAAGAAAACTGCGAGCAAAACAAAATAGACAATATCGCTTTTGCCAGACTGAGTTCGCAGGAGTTGACCCAGGCACTGCAAAAGCAAAGGACGTTTACGAGATTACAAGGGATCGATCTGGATACCTACAGCTTTACCACCGTTCTTGTGGATCCACCGAGGGCGGGGCTGGATGAGGATACGATCAAACTGATCAGCGCTATTAAAAGAATTATTTATATCTCTTGCAATCCTGAGACGCTGGCAAGAGATTTGTGGCAGCTGAGCAAAACCCACGTCGTCACCGACGCGGCCGTTTTTGACCAGTTTGCCTACAGCAAACATATAGAAACAGGGATTATTTTAGACAAGAAGGAGGAATAATGGAGTGTGAAATGCCGATGGTTACGGCCCCGGGCAGCGATATTGAAACAATGTTTGACAAAACCCGCACCATAGCGGTGGTGGGGTGTTCCCCAAAAGAGGAAAAAGACAGCAATATGGTAGCAAAATACCTGCTTGAAGCAGGGTATGACATGATTCCGCTGTATCCCAAAGGAGAGCGGATTTTAGGCCAGAAGGTGTATAGAAAACTGGCAGATATCGAAAAAAGTATCGATATGGTGGTTGTTTTTCGAAAGCCCGCTGCCGTAAGCGAGGTAGTCAAAGCCTGCAAGCAACGAGGCGATGTGAAATATCTGTGGACACAGATGGGTATTGTCAACAATGAAGCGGCACGGGAAGCCGTTGACGCGGGGATGGAAGTCGTGCAAAACAGATGCAGCATGGTCGATCACCAAAAATTACAAAGGAAGATGCGTGCTTAATTTCAGTGATATTCAAAAAGCTAAAAAACGCTTGGAAAGCGTTATCAAACACACCCCCTTTGGCAGTGCGAAAAACCTCTCCGAACACTGCGGGGCCGATGTGTACTTAAAAAAAGAAAACCTGCAGATAACGGGTTCGTTTAAACTCAGAGGCGCGTTTAACAAAGTCGCTACCCTGGTAGAAAAGGGCAGCAAAGGTGTCATTGCCGCCAGTGCGGGCAACCACGCCCAGGGGGTGGCTTTCAGCGCGAAACATTTTGGTATCACGGCAACAATCGTGATGCCCGAAGCCACGCCCTTAACCAAGATCAACGGCGTCCGGGACCACGGCGCCCAGGTCGTGCTGCATGGCACTAATTTTGACGAAGCCTACGCCAAAAGCCAGGAGATCGCGGCCCAAAAGGGGTATGAGTTTGTTCATCCCTTTGCCGATGACGCGGTGATTGCGGGGCAGGGTACGCTTGCGCTGGAGATCATGGAAAGCTGCGAAGACCTTGACATCCTCATCGTCCCAGTCGGCGGAGGCGGCCTGATCAGCGGCATCGCCAAAGCCGCCAAACATATTAATCCAGACATCAAGGTTTATGGGGTCGCAGCGGCGGGAGCGCCCGCGATGAGCCAGTCTTTTCAGGCAAAAAAGTGTATAGACAGTATCAGCGTCAAAACCATCGCAGACGGTATAGCCGTGCGTGACACGTCCCAGAAAACACTTGATTATATCCTGGAGTATGTCGATGATATCGTTTTAGTCGATGATGAAGAGATCGCAAATGCGATTTTGTTTTTGTTGGAAAAGCAGAAACTTGTTGTGGAGGGAGCGGGCGCAACCTCCGTTGCCGCACTGCTGCACGATAAGATTGAAGATGTCAAAGGCAAAAAGATCGCTTCGGTTTTAAGCGGGGGCAATATCGACGTTACGATGCTTTCTGTGATCATTGAAAAAGGGTTGTTAAAATCCAACAGAAAGATGAAACTGATCGTAACGCTGATTGACCGTCCGGGCAGTTTGCAAAATCTTACCGATATATTTACCGACGTGGGAGCCAATATCGTCCAGATCGGATTTGACCGCACCTCCACGGATTTGAAATACGGCGATGCGTATGTTTCCATCTCGGTTGAAACCAAAGGCAGCCAGCATCAGAAACATATCCGTCA
>JBNJFE010000019.1:20158-23168 GCA_051746505.1 Campylobacterota bacterium | reverse complement strand
GTTGATCCGTCAACACACGCTAATATAAACTTTTGACTCATTAGTGGCCTCCCATGACTTTGTCAATCTCTTCGGGTTTGTCGTGTACACCAAAGCGGTCGACGATTGTTTTGCTTGCTTCATTGAGCCCGATTACTTCTACCTCGGTCCCTTCACGTCTGAATTTGATCACGGCTTTATCCAGCGCGTGTACGGCTGAGATATCCCAGAAGTGGGCTTTTGTTAAATCAATAACAACTTTATCCACAACTTCCTTAAAATCAAAAGATTTTGCAAATTTCTCCGCGGAATTAAAAAACACTTGTCCCACAAAGCGGTACGTCTTTGTCTGAGTCGCTTCGTCAAACTCGGTGGTATGGTACATAAAGTGGCTGATCTTGTTGGCAAAAAACAGGGACGCCAGCAGGACGCCCACAAAAACGCCGTACGCCAGGTTGTGCGTATACACCGTTACCGCTACGGTGGCAAGCATGACGATGTTGGTTGAAAGCGGCAGCGTTTTAAGCTCCTTGATCGATTCCCAGTTAAACGTACCGATTGAGACCATGATCATCACCGCAACAAGCGCGGCCATCGGGATGACTGAGAGATAATCGCTTAAAAAGACCACCATGATCAGCAAAAACACCCCGGCACTGAAGCTGGAAAGCCGCCCGCGGCCGCCTGATTTGACATTGATAATAGACTGCCCGATCATCGCGCATCCGGCCATACCGCCCAGAAAGCCGCTGCCCACATTGGCAATACCCTGGGCTTTGCACTCTCTTTTTTTATCACCTTCGCTGTCGGTGAGTTCATCGACGATATTGGTTGTCATCAGTGATTCCAGCAGTCCCACAATCGTCAACGCAAGCGCGTAGGGGAAGATAATCTGCAGCGTTTCAAAGTTTAAAGGGATATCAGGCAGCAAAAACACCGGCAGCGTATCGGGCAAATCGCCCATATCCCCCACGGTTCGGATATCAATGCCCATAGCCACCACTACAACGGTCAAAAACAGGATGCTGACCAACGTAGAGGGGATCATCGTACCGATTTTTGGGATATAGGGAAATAGGTAGATAATACCAAGCCCCGCCGCGGTCACGGCGTATACGTGCCAGGTAACATCGGTGAGTTCGGGCAGCTGGGCCATAAAGATCAAAATCGCCAAAGCGTTGACAAAGCCTATGACAACGGCCCGTGAGATAAAACTCATCAGTTTATGAATATTAAGATATCCCGCCCCGATCTGCAATACGCCCGTCAACACGGTGGCAGCCAGCAGGTACTGCAAACCGTGGTTGGCCACAAGCGTAACCATCAAAAGCGCAGTCGCCCCCGTAGCCGCGCTGATCATACCCGGGCGACCGCCTACAATGGCGGTAACAACCGCGATACAAAAAGAGGCGTATAAGCCCACCTTGGGGTCGACACCGGCAATAATAGAAAAGGCAATCGCTTCTGGAATGAGGGCCAGGGCAACGACGATACCGGCCAAGATGTCGCCTCTGATATTGCCAAACCAGTCTTGTTTTGTTGATAACAGTAACAATTTTTCTCCTTAATAGTATTAATATATGTGGTGGAAGATAAAAAAAATTGTTTTCACATGGTTCGGCCCTCGACTGTAAAGATGGGGCGATTTTATCGAAAATAGCTTTATGTGTATTGAAAAATAGAAAAAATACAGATTTGCTTAATGAGGCGTTACTTTTTGTGACTTTTTCTTTACGCCGATGCGCTGAGGCTGCAGGGTGATCTCGGTCATTGCCGATTCCTTTGGCATCTCTAAAACCCAGGCGATGGATTTGGCCACTTCGTGAGCTTGCAGGTGGCAGCTGGAATCATCGCTGCACTCAAAATTAAGCCGGTCAAAAAAGCCTGTCTTGGTCATCCCAAGGTTGATAGCGGTGCAGCTGACGTGCTGCTTTCGCACCTCTTCAAACAATGCGTTGCTAAAGGCAAGCAGCCCGCTTTTGCTGGCTGAATACACGGCTGAAAACTTTGACGAGCGGGTGGCTTCAATAGAAGTGATGCTGATCACGCGCCCCTGGCGCTCACGCAGGCTGCGCAGCAGCTTTTGCGTGAGCAAAATCGGGGCTTTGAGATTAAGATCCAGGATTGCTTCAATCTGTGACGCTCGCATTGTCTCCAGAGGCTGGAAGTAGCCAAGCCCGGCGCAGTGGATGAGGATATCGCACTGCATTTGGGGCAGTTTGTCGATAGCCAGACTGTCTTGCAAATCAATCTTTATGTGGCTAAATTCGCCTTCAAGGCCCTCGGGTTTGTTGCGGCTTAGGCCGATGACTTTATACCCTTTTTGCAGCATCAATCTGGCGCTTTCTTTGCCGATGCCGCTGCTAATACCGGTGATAACTGCTGTTTTCATACTCTGTTACCTTTTGCATATAATCATTGATGGTGTCTTTACTTGGAATGGCCGCGTCGGTGAGGTGGTCGCTGATGACTTTGTAGATACGAATCTGCCGTGGCTTTACCTGCCCAAGCGCGCTTTGGAGCACAAAAAACGCTTCCATATCACATACGCTGCCCTCAAAATTTTCGCGCACGGGCGCGGTAAAACTGTGGCAGAGTTCACCTGCTCTTAGACGCAGTGTTGTGTCTTTATAAACCGCGCCTGCAAGATCATATACGCTGCCTTTGGCAATACTGCGCTTGGCGCATCCGGCCAGTCCCGCGTTGATGATAGAATCACTGTCTTTTGGAGGATATTTTTGCAGCGTATACGCTGCGGCCGAGGCTGCTTTTTGTCCCATTCCCGTTACCGTCAGCAAGATACGGTCATTGCCGTAAATCAAAAAAGGAGACGGGCGAAGCGGGGCAAGTTCATATTTGTTAATATAAACCTGCGCTTCGGCTTTGTGGGCGATAAAATAATACGTTACTGGGTGGAGCAAGCACTTTGTCCG
This sequence comes from Campylobacterota bacterium, assembly GCA_051746505.1. Lineage (GTDB taxonomy): Bacteria > Campylobacterota > Campylobacteria > Campylobacterales > Sulfurovaceae > TCS-49. The sequence continues at coordinate 20,256 of JBNJFE010000019.1, read as the reverse complement.
GGGGCTGTGGTGGGCTGAATGGCTTCGTTGTCTACGCCGCCTTCTTCGTTGATCTTTTCAATTTGTTCCCACAGTTCATGGGCCGCTGTGTAAAAGCG
>JBNJFE010000019.1:11760-20058 GCA_051746505.1 Campylobacterota bacterium | reverse complement strand
ATATCTACGGTGATATAAGCTTTTTGACTTTCGATGGTGATATCTTTGACAAAACCGAAGGTAACGATATCTTTTTTAAATCCCGGATAGGTTACTTTTGCTAAAGCGTCTTTGATTGTCTGTTCATTCATAAATTGATTCCTTTTTATTTAAGATTCCTGCGGATAATTTTCCATGATATCCTGGGTGATTTTGTAACTGCAAAATTTGGGCCCGCACATGGAGCAAAATTCCGCTTCTTTAAATACATCCTGTGGCAGGGTTTCATCATGGTACTCTTTGGCCTTTTCGGGGTCAAACGCCAGTTCAAACTGCCGTTTCCAGTCAAAGTTGTAGCGCGCGTCGCTCATTTCATTGTCCGGATCCATCGCGTTTTTTCGGCCCCTGGCGATATCTGCGGCGTGGGCTGCGATCTTATAGGCGATGATGCCTTCACGCACGTCATCGGCGTTTGGCAGGCCGAGGTGTTCTTTTTTGGTCACGTAACACAGCATACTGGCTCCGTGCCAGCCCCCGACGGCCGCGCCGATAGCACTGCTGATATGGTCATACCCCGCCGCGATATCAGTAACCAGCGGCCCCAGGATATAAAAAGGCGCGTCGTGGCAGTATTCGCGCTCTAACTTCATATTTCGCTCAACCTGATTAAGCGGTACGTGCCCGGGGCCTTCGATCATAATCTGTACATCCTTGTCCCACGCTCTCTTGGTCAACTCACCTAAGACTTTGAGCTCGCCCAGCTGGCAATCGTCACTTGCGTCATACAGGCATCCCGGGCGAAGCGAATCGCCAAGGCTTAAAGAGACGTCGTATTTTTGACAGATTGCCAGGATATCATCATATGCTTCATAAAAGGGGTTTTCTTTGTGGTGGTGCATCATCCAGCTTGCCATCAAAGACCCGCCGCGGCTGACAATCCCCATCTTTCTGTGGGCTATTTTGGGCATGAAACGCAGCAAAAATCCCGCGTGGATGGTAAAGTAGCTCACTCCCTGTTTTGCCTGCTTTTCCAGCGTGGCAAGCATCTGCTCTATGGTGAGGTTTTCTATCTGGTCGCCGCAGTCGTGCAGAATTTGATACATCGGCACGGTTCCTACGGGGATATTGGAGTTTTCGATCACGGCTGCGCGGATGGCGTCAAGATCGCCGCCGGTGCTGAGATCCATCACCGTATCAGCGCCGTGCTTGACCGAGGTTCTGGCTTTTTCAACTTCGCCTTCTATGTCGCTTGCCATGGCCGAGGAGCCGATGTTGGAGTTGACTTTGCACTTGGTGGCAATGCCGATACCCATAGGATTCATATGGGTATGGTTGATATTGGCCGGAATGATCAGCCGTCCTCTGGCGACTTCGCTTCGGACCAGTTCGGGCTTTAAATCTTCTGCTTTGGCAACATGTTCCATTTCCGGCGTTATAATGCCTTTTCTCGCGTAATGCATCTGTGTGCGTATCGTATCGTTTTGTCTTGCTTGGACCCATTCACTTCTCATGGTAAACCTTTAAATATGTTACGTTAAATTCCCAGGGCAACTATACCTAATTTCGGAAGATTTTACATAAAAAAGATAAAAACAAGCTTTTTATGTGTATAATTTCGTAACAGTGTTCTCTAATAGATAAGCACATCTTATATGTAAAAATAACTTCAAAAGCAGAAAGGCAGGGTTTGCAGGATATAACGGTTGTCCTACTTGGCGCCGGCAGTGCGACCAGGTTTCAAAGCGATATCAAGAAACAGTGGCTGCGCATAGGCGACAGACCGCTGTGGCAGAAGGTGCAAAACGATTACGAAGCTTTTGGATTTAAAAACATCGTCATCGTTTCAAGCAGGGAAGATCAGGCGTATATGCAGCGATTTACGGGTGCTAAAGTCGTTATCGGGGGCAAAACCCGCCAAAAGTCGCTGCAAAACGCCCTGGAAGCGGTACAGACACCCTACGTGCTAGTCAGCGATATAGCCCGGTGTTGTTTTGACAGCGCCTTGATCAACCGGGTGCTTGCCAAGCAGCAAAGTTATGACTGCGTGGTGCCCTTTACCAAGGTCAATGACACGGTGTATCTGGATGATGAAGTGATCAACAGAGACGCGATCAAACTGATCCAGACGCCGCAGCTGAGCCGCACGCAGATTTTAAAAAAGGCGCTGCACTCGGCCAAAATTTTTACCGACGACAGCAGTGCGGTCAAAGCCGCAGGCGGCAGCGTCGGGTTTGTGGAGGGTTCGCCAAAAGCCCATAAACTCACCCGTATTGAAGATTTAGGCAAGCTGGACTGCCTCAGTCCCCCAAGTGATACGGTATTTACGGGTATCGGATACGACACCCACGCTTTTGAAAAAGGCAAACAGATGGTGCTGTGCGGGGTGGAGATAGAACATGAACTGGGGTTTAAAGCCCACAGTGACGGAGACGTGGCGCTGCACGCGGTGATTGACGCGCTCATGGGCGCGGCGTGTATGGGCGATATCGGCGAACTGTTTCCAGACAGTGACGAAAGCTTTGCCGGGGCCGATTCCAAGATGCTTTTGGATCAAGTAGTCCTTCGGCTTCGCAGCTACGGTTATATAATAGACAATATCGACTTGACAATTATCGCCCAAATCCCTAAAATATCGCCGTATAAAGATGAAATGCGCCAAATCCTCAGTACCGTGTGCAAGTGCGATTTTGTCAACGTCAAAGCAACCACGGCGGAAAAGATGGGGTTTGTCGGCAGAGAAGAGGGCGTGGCCGTTCAGGCATGTGCCACTTTGAGATTTCACAGGTGGGAAAGAGAGTAGTATGAAGATAACGATTATTGACAACGAGGTGTATTTAGCACAGAGTATATCGGCTAAACTGGCTGATTTCGGACATGAAGCGGAAGTTGCGGGGTCATTTTCGGAAGTGGACCAAAGCAGCGATGTTATTTTGCTCTCTACCAATGTCAGCGGCAATATCAACGCTTTTTTAGAAAGTTTTAGCGACAAAATCATTATTTTGATGGTCACATACGTCAGTGACGATACCGTGACCAAACCGATCGCAGCGGGGGCGACTGACTATATCATCAAGCCTTTTATGATCGAAGAGCTGGTGCGAAAGATCGATCATTACAAAAATGTCCGCGATATTAAAAACTGCAACGCTTATTTTAAAGCTTACCTTGACAAGCGCTTTGAAAACTGCGAAGTGGACGCTGACAGTAAGCTTACTTTCCCGCTTGTACTCGTGGGATCGCAAAAGCAGGCTGATGCGTATGTGTACAGTTATGTCAATAAAACAAAAAACAAGGTCACTTTTGTCTCTTTGGAAGATGAAAACGCTGTTTGGACGATTAAAAACAGTGAGGACGGCATTGTGTACGCAACCCATCTGCAAAAGCTCAAAAAAAGCGATGTAGACAATATATTGAAACTGGCAAAAGATAAAAACCTCATTCTTTCATCCAACGTCGAACTTGACTGTGATCTGCCGACTCTGAAACTCAGTTCAGGCGGAGATAACTTTGATTCTGACGAGATTTTGACGCTGGATGATTATGTCAAATACATCCTCACAACCTACCAGGACCGATTTCCTGATACCGAGTTATCCAAAAAGCTTGGCATAAGCCGCAAAAGTTTATGGGAGAGAAGAAAAAAATATGACATCTACAAGCAAAAATAAAGCCCTTTTTATAGACCAGGAAGCCCACTCGACCCTGGCTTTGGTGCAGGAGGGCGGATTGCGCCCCATTGATAAACTGATGAATCAGCAAGAAGCTTATGAAACCGACAGGGATAAAAAATATAAAGGCGTTTCGTTTCCTTTTTCTTTTGTCCTGGCCCCAAAAGGCAGGCGTAACAAAGAGGTCATGCAGCGGCTGAAAAAGGGTGAAAGCGTTGACCTGATAGTTGACGGGCTCAAAGTCGGGGATATGCGCGTTGATGAAGTTTTTCCCATTGATCCGCTCAAGCGGCTTGAAAGTATCTACGGTACCAGGTCCAAAACCCACCCGGGGGTCAAATCAGCGCTTAAGCGTCTGGGCGATCTCGCCATCAGCGGCAAATACAACGTCGAAAGCGATAACGTGCTTTCCATGCGAAAAATGATCAATGACGCCAAACAGCGCTCCGATGCCAAAAAAACAAGCGCGATCATGATCGCTGCCAATCCGCTGCACAGGGCGCTGGAGCGCGTTATCAGGCAAAGTTTGGATCAAACCGATCTGCTGGTGCTGTTTTTGCTCAAACCCTTCAACTCCACAAGCGGCCTGGATTACGATTTGCGCTATAAAACGCTGAAACACTTTGTGGACAATTATCTGCCAAAAAACAAAGTCGTCATCGTTCCGCTTGAAAACACGTATATCTTTGCGGGCTTTAATGAGATGGTGATCGATACGCTGGTAGCCAAAAATTTCGGGTGCGATGAGATAATAACGGGTATCAACCACGCGGGCCTTGGGGTATATTACGATAAAAACGAGTTTCACTCCATCTTTGACCGTGTCAGCGGGATCGATATCGATATCAAAACCCTTGATGAGTTTTCCTACTGTGAAATCTGCAAAACCCTCATCAGCGCCAAAACGTGCCCGCACGGTCATCATCACCACATCAGTTATCACTCCGATTCGATTTTGCAGCTCATACGCATGGGGATCATGCCCCCGGCGGTTCTGGTCCGAAGCGAAATATCAGCTCTTATACTGAGTTCACTGTTTCCAAACCGTTTTAAAGATATGCAAAAGCTTTATTACGACATCATGCCAAAGACCGGGCTGCTGGAAAAGCAAAACGATAAAGATTTTTATATGAATCTGATGAAGCTGTATCAGACAGCTTCGCTGAACTGATATGCTTGAATTGCTGATTTTGTTTGCGGTTATGGTCGCGCAGGTGATCATCCCGCCTATTCCCGCTGAAATGGTCGTTGTCTTTTCGGCAAAGTTTCACGGCGTATGGACGACCACGGCCGTTGCGGGGGCGGGGCTGTTTGTGGGCGGCGTACTGGTGTATTTTATAGGCCGCTTTATCCACAAAGGGTTTGAAAAAACGTTTCAAAAAGAAAAGGTACAGCGCGTTATCACCCGTTTGCACGAGGTGGAAACGCCGATCCTGCTGGTGCGGGTGCTGCCTTACAACCCTTCAGATGTTATCTCATACGCCGCGGGCGTTATCGGGATCAATTTGAAAAAATTTGTAACGATTACGTTTTTTGTCAGCTTTATCCGCGTGTATATTCTTGCGTATTTTGGTTCCAAGATCAGCGATATTAAAACCCTTTTTATGGTCTTTGGCGCGCTTTTTATCTCAGCTGTAATAGGGTGGATCGTCGTCTTTGGCACCAGAAAAAAAAGGGCTTAATCCCCGTTTTTTTCTTCGATGGGGATAAAAATCTGCGGGTGTTTTTTCAGCGTTAAAAAGAAGTCTTTGATATTGGTTGAAAACAGTTTCAAAAAGGAGCTTTTCAGCAGGTTTTTGGAAAAAGGCAGCACCTGAAAATGCGCATCCTGCTCCCGAAGGGCCAAGATCGGGTTTTTGGCATCTCTGGTGACGTGCAGTTTCCTGCTGTGGACGTTGGCCAGGGCTTCAAAGTGTTCTACGGTAAAGTTGGTGCTTTTAAAATCCCCCTCGGGGTCGTAATCATACAGGTTGATCCCCAAATCCAGCTTGTCGGCGATATCAAAAACGGTTGTTGAAATCGTTTCCATATCGTATTCATCGGTCATGATGGCCGCGGCCGCGTCAATGGCGCTGAGTTCAAAATCGCCGCTTCTGTAGACGGGTTTGTTTATTTTGTGCAGATAGCTGATATGTTTGGCAAAGCTTTTTTTATCGATACAAACCAGCCCCAGGTTGTACGTGCTCAGGTCGTTTTGGATGAGTTTGTCAAAACTGTTGTCCCTGTAGTCAAACAGCAGTTCCACGCTTTGGCTGGAATACTCTTTGAGTTCGTTTAAAAACTGTAATTTTGAAATATTAAGCGTGCGGATAATGAGTTTTGTCTCAAATTTGTTTTTCAGATACAGCGCCTGCTGCAGCAGCGAAAAGAGGTCTTTGTAATCCCTGTACATATCCAAAATCAGGTAGATATCCTTGCCGTACGGTGCCGGAAACTGTCCGCCCTTTTGCTTGATGGCGTAAAAAACGTTTTCTAAAACCTTCGGTTTACCGATAATCAAAAGCGTATCGTTTGGCTTGATGATCATATTATTTTTGGCAAGAAGCAGTTTGGAGTTTCGGTATAAAGCCGCAATCGTAAATTTACGCTGCTGGACCGATCCGATGTAGCGGTAGGAGTAACTGCTGCCAAGAGGCACCAGCACTTCCATGATCTCACCCTGTCCGAGGCCGACGTTTTTGGCGTAAACGGGAACGTTTGGTATCTGGTCAAAAAGGTGGTTGGCCAGCAGTTCATTGCCGTCCAGCCGCAGCAGGTTGGTATCATCGATTTCAAAACCCCACTTGTCGTACATGACGATGTGGACTTTGTCATCAACATAGCGGATATTGTCATAAACTGCTCTACAGTCGGTTTTATTAGCCATGATGACAAAAATATCGGAAAACTTTTTGCCAAGGAGGGTGGCAAGCTTGACGTAGCTGGTGGGATCGAATTTGACAAAATCGATGTTTTTATTATCGTTTTTGAGCGCGTCGTTGTAATAAACGACGGTAAATTTGTTTTCAACGATTCTGTTTTTTTCCAGCCAGTTGATAAATGTTTTGGCCACGACGCCGTCAGCCAATACCAATATCTCTCTCATGCCACCTCAATCAAGTGCCGCTTGCCACTTTTGTTGTATAATTTTATTGATATTTTACCATAAAGGCAGCACAGCAGTGAAATTTAGCATAGATCATACCGACAGTGACGCCAGAGCGTGCACCATTCAAACCGCGCATTCAATCATCCAAACCCCCGTTTTTATGCCCGTTGGCACCGCCGCGGCGGTCAAAGCCGTCGATACGCTGGATCTCAAACGCTATCTTGATCCAAGTATTATTTTGGCCAATACCTACCATACTTACCTGCGCCCGGGCAGCAAAGTTATCAAAGACGCCGGCGGCCTGCACGGTTTCAGCGGTTTTGAAAAAAGTTTTTTAACCGACAGCGGCGGGTTCCAAGCTTTCAGCCTCAACGCCAAAACCAAGATGTTTGATCACGGTATCGAGTTTGCCAGCCATATTGACGGTAGCAAGCACCTTTTTACCCCAAGCAAAGTGCTTGATATTCAGTATGATCTTGGCAGCGACATCATGATGATCCTGGATGACCTGCCCGCGCTGCCTGCGACCAGACAGCGGCTTCAGGATTCTATTGACAAAACCACACGCTGGGCCAAAGAATCGATTGCTTATCACAGGCAGAAGCAAAGCGAGGGGATCGGCGTAAACCAAAATATCTTTGCCATTATCCAGGGCGGCATCGACAAAGAGTTTCGCAAACGCTCCGCAAGCGATCTGTGCGCGCTGCAAGAGTATGACGGCTTTGCTATCGGGGGACTGAGCGTGGGCGAGGAAAATACGCAGATGTATGATACCGTAGAATACACCACCCCCTTTATGCCAAAAGACAAACCCCGCTACCTTATGGGCGTGGGTACGCCTGAGGATTTGGTTGAAAACGTTCAAAGGGGCGTGGATATGTTTGATTGCGTGATGCCTACGCGAAACGCGCGTAACGGCACGCTGTTTACCAGCTACGGCAAGGTCAGCATCAAAGCCGCGCGCTATAAAAACGATTATGAACCCCTGGATCCGCAGTGTGGATGCATGGTGTGCCAAAACTACTCCAAAGCGTACCTCAACCACCTGATACGCGCCAGAGAGATTACGTACTTTCGGCTGGCTTCGATCCATAACCTGTATTATTATCTGGATTTGATGAAACAGATGCGCGAAGCGATCATGCAGGATAAATTCGCGGCGTTTAAAAAAGCTTTTTACGCCAAGAGAAGCTAAAGGATAACGCTATCTCACTGCGGCTGGTTTCTTTTGGTATCGCGTTATTGCTGTATGTGCTGCTGCTGTGGGCATTGCTGCTGTTTGCGGCTGTACAAAAAGAGCAGGAACCCAAAAAAGATGCTATGCAGATCGATCTGACCCAGCTGCCCGCTCCCAAGCCCGCAAAACCCAAAAAGCAGCCCCCGCAGCCTAAAGCGGCGTTTGACCCCGAGGTTGAAAACAAAGACCCGGAAGGTACCTCGCCCAAAAAACCTGAGAAAAAGCCGGATAAAAAGCCGCCAAAAAAACAAAAAGGCAGTAAAGAGCCCGCGCCCAAACAGCCGTCTGAAAAACCCGAAAAACAACCCGAAAAACAACCCGAAAAA
>JBNJFE010000019.1:0-11660 GCA_051746505.1 Campylobacterota bacterium | reverse complement strand
GATAAAAAGCCGCCAAAAAAACAAAAAGGCAGTAAAGAGCCCGCGCCCAAACAGCCGTCTGAAAAACCCGAAAAACAACCCGAAAAACAACCCGAAAAAGCCGCCTCCCCGGAAATAAAACCCGCCAAATCGGGCATTATTCCCATTAACAAGCTCAATGAAGCGATGGAAGAAAATGCGCAGAAACAGCAGAAAAAAAAGCAGCGCCAAGCGCAATCCAAACAGGAACAAAAACTCAAACAGCTTTACGGTGACGCGTTTGGTGAACTTGACAGTGAGTCCAAGCAGTTTTTGACCACCAACATCAAATCGATTCAAAGCATTACCCAGCGCTACCTGTATGAACTGGGCTATCCGCCCGTCGCGATCAAAACACGCCAGAAAGGTGATAATATCGTCGAGTTTACGCTGCATCCAAACGGCGACATCAGCGGGTTGAAGCTGATTGAAAGCAGCGGTTACAGAGCGCTGGACGATAACAGCAGGGAGTTGATAGAAGTGGCGTACAAGGATTATCCGCTGCCTGAGTCAAAAACACTTATCCGTATTAAAGTAATTTATAGCGCCTTTTAGTCATAATAACGTAAAAGTATACGAGGAGCTAAAATGGGTTATTTGCAGGACTTTCCCGACAGCAAGGGGTATTTCGGCGAATTCGGCGGGGCGTATCTGCCCCCGGAGCTTGAAAAAGAGTTTGAAAAGATCAAAGAAGCGTATCTGTATATCAGAAACGATCACAATTATATCGCCCAGCTGCGAAAAATCCGCAAGCATTTTCAGGGCCGTCCCACCCCGGTGTATTACGCGGCGAATCTGAGCCAAATGTATGGGGGCAATATCTATTTCAAAAGAGAAGACCTCAATCATACCGGCGCGCACAAGCTCAACCACTGCATGGCCGAAGTGCTGCTGGCTAAGCATATGAACAAGAAAAAAGTGATCGCCGAAACCGGAGCGGGGCAGCACGGGGTGGCGCTGGCTACGGCCGCGGCGTACTTTGGCCTGGAGTGTGAAATCCATATGGGCGAAGTTGATATTAAAAAAGAAAAGCCAAACGTGGTGCGCATGAAACTGCTTGGGGCTACCATCGTGCCCGTTTCCTTTGGCGCCCAGACGCTGAAAGAAGCGGTGGATTCGGCGTTTGAGAGTTATTTGAAAGATCCCGAAACCTCCATCTACGCCATCGGTTCAGTCGTCGGCCCCCATCCCTTTCCGCTGATGATCCGTGATTTTCAAAGCATCGTGGGACTGGAAGCCAAAGAGCAGTTTCAGGACATGACGGGTAATCTTCCCGACAACGTCGTCGCGTGCGTGGGCGGGGGCAGTAACGCTCTTGGAATTTTCAGCGCTTTTATCGACGATAAAGATGTGAAACTGCACAGCGTAGAACCCATGGGAAAAGGTCAGAAAATCGGCGAACACGCCGCCAGCCTCAGATACGGCAGCAAAGGGGTGATGCACGGATTTCACTCCATTATGCTCAAAGATACGCAGGGAGAGCCAAGCGCGGTTTACTCGGTAGCCAGCGGGCTGGATTATCCATCAGTGGGTCCCGAACACGCCTACCTCAACACTATAGGCCGCACAATCGCGGGTCATGCCGATGACGCGGCGAGTTTGAAAGCGTTTTTTACCCTCAGCCAGAAAGAGGGCATCATTCCCGCTCTTGAAAGCGCGCATGCCGTGGCGTATGCCTGCGAACTGGCAAGTAAAAACCCTGATGAATCAATCCTGGTCAATCTCAGCGGCAGGGGGGATAAAGATATCGATTTTATTACTGAAAATTACGGCTTCGGGGAAGAGCTTTTTAAATAAAAATCGCGGCGGGTTTTGCTATAATACTTTTAAAAAGAAAAGAAGTACATGGATTATTTAAAGATAAAAGGCGGCAGGAAACTTGGCGGCAGCGTACGCATCAGCGGGGCTAAAAACGCGGCACTTCCCCTGATGGCCGCGACACTGCTGAGTTCGAGTAAAATGACGCTGTCCAACCTGCCTGATGTGGCGGACCTGCAGACACTGTTGAAGCTTTTTGAAAAGCTTGGCTCCCAGTTTTCTTTTCAAGACAATACCCTCACCATCCAAAACGACCGGCTTCACTCCACCGTGGCAAATTATGATATCGTACGAACCATGCGCGCGTCAATTTTGGTCCTTGGGCCGCTGCTGGCGCGCTTTGGGCATTGTGAGGTAAGCCTGCCCGGCGGTTGCGCGATCGGGCAGCGGCCTATTGATCTGCATTTAAGCGCGCTTGAGAAAATGGGAGCAACAATCGATATCCAAAAAGGCTATGTCATCGCTACGGCAAAAGAGGGGCTTAAGGGTGCCAAGATCGTGTTTGACAAGGTGACTGTCACCGGCAGTGAAAACATTATCATGGCCGCAAGCCTGGCCAGGGGCAAAACTCATCTTGTCAACGTGGCCAAAGAACCCGAAGTCGTGCAGTTATGCCGTTTTTTAGAAGATGCGGGCGTACAAATCGAGGGTATCGGCAGCGACGAGCTTGTTATTTACGGGCGAGATTGTATCGACCTTGGCGATATAGAAGTGATCGCGGATCGCATCGAAGCGGGCACGTATCTGTGTGCCGGGGCGATTACCAACTCCAGGCTGACGGTGCAAAACGTAAATTATGAACACTTGGAAGCGGTCATGGATAAGCTGGAATCGATGGGGTGTAGCTTTCGCTGTGCGGGGCGGGATGTCACGATACTGCCTGCCAAAACATTAAAGCCCGTTCAAATCACCACTTCGGAATACCCCGGCTTTCCCACCGATATGCAGGCGCAGTTCATGGCTTTGGCCACACAGGCCGAAGGAACCAGCACCATCGAAGAAAAACTGTTTGAAAACCGTTTCATGCATGTCAGCGAACTGCTGCGGCTGGGGGCTGATATCTCTCTGAGCGGCCATATCGCCACTATCAAAGGCAAAACAGTCCTTAGTGGTGCGGATTTGATGGCTACGGATCTGCGTGCTAGCAGCGCGCTGGTACTGGCGGCGCTGGTAAGCGCGAATACGACCAATATCCACAGGATATACCACCTGGACAGGGGATATGAACATTTAGAAGAGAAGTTAAAAACACTCGGTGCCGATATCAAACGCTTAAAAGAGTAGGGGTAACAATGATCGAACAAATACAAAACGCCATCGGCAATATGCCGCCGATGCCGGAAACGGTGAGCAAGGTACAGCAGGCGTGTAAAGATGAGGAAACGACCGTCTCGGACATCACGGAGATAATACAGCATGACCCGATGCTCAGCGCCAATCTTCTGCGGGCGGCCAATTCGCCGGTGTACGGGCTGTCAAAAGAGATCAAGAGCCTGCCGCAGGCGGTGAGCCTGTTTGGGATCACCACCGTTTCGGGGTTGGTGATGAGCTATGGCAGCAAAAAGGTGATCGATATAGAACCGCAGGCTTATGGCATCACCAAAAAGCAGCTGGGCGATATCGGTTTGCTGCAGGCGGGCCTGGGCGCGAAGTGGGCCAAAGGGTATGATAAAGCCATCGCGGATGATCTGTACGTGGTCGCGCTGCTGAGTGATCTTGGCAAGCTGACCCTGGCCAAGGTGCTGGAGGGCAAAGACACCGCCGCTTTGCAGCAGGCGCAGAACTTTTCCCAGATCAGAAGCGCTGAAAAGGAGTTGACGGGGGTTACGACCGAACGGGTCAGCGCAATGATGTTTGATAAGTGGAACTTCAACGACGCGACCATTTCGATCTTGAACTTTTTCAGCGGCGTGGATAAAGATGTCAATAAAGATTTAAAAAAAGTGGCCGTGATGCTGATGATTGTTAAAACCTGCGTCAATATCAAGCAGCAGTTTGCGCCCGAAGCGATCCAAAAAGCGCTACAAATGCAAAAAAAGTATTCGCTGCACGGTTTGGAAGATGCGATAGAAGCATTGGGGTATGAGGTGCCAAAAGAGGCATAACCTCTTTGAGAGGCGGCCTTTAATCCTCGATGTAGTTTTTCAGCTTTCTGCCCACTTTGGGGTGCTTGAGCTTTTTAATAGCGCTGGATTCGATCTGGCGGACGCGTTCTCTGGTAACGTTTAACTCTTTACCGATCTCCTCAAGCGTTCGGTCGCTTTCGTCATTGAGCAGGCCAAATCGCATACGGATCACGGCTTGTTCTCTTTCGTTGAGCTCTACCAGCACGTCATCGATTTGCAGGTTGAGGTCATCTTTCATCACCGTGTCAGACGGGCTGATGGATTCTTTATCTTCGATAAAATCCCCGAATCTCCCGTCGTCCTCATCGCCTACCGGTGCTTCCAGACTGATGGGTTCTTTGGTGATTTTGATGACGTTTTTGACCTTATCCTCGCTTAACCCCACCTCTTCAGCTATCTGGGCGATGGTGGGTTCCTTACCTTTTTCCTGCAGGTTTTTGCGCACGATTTTGTTGATGCGGTTGATCGTTTCGATCATGTGGATCGGGATTCTGATGGTGCGTGCCTGATCGGCGATAGCCCTGCTGATGGCCTGTCTGATCCACCACGTGGCGTAGGTGGAGAATTTATACCCTTTTTGGTATTCAAATTTGTCCACGGCTTTCATCAGGCCGATGTTGCCTTCCTGGATAAGGTCCAAAAAGGGCAGCCCGCGGTTGGTGTAACGCTTGGCGATAGAAACCACAAGGCGCAGGTTGCTTTTTGCCATTCTGGTTTTGGCCTTTTCACTGATCTTTTTACCCCGCTTGATCTGGTATAGAATCTGCACCAGTTCGTCGCTGCTGAGGTTGAAACTGTTTTTACTGGCCTCTTTTGTCTCAAACAGCCGCTTGATCTCTACATACGTGCTAACCATCGTGGCTTCTGGCACGCGGTTTAGAATCTCTTTTTTATCCAGCGTGAGGATGTCATCAAGCAGTTTTTTGTGATTGTCCCGAAGCTGGTCGTTAAACAGCGGCAGCTTGTACTCCAGGCGTTTGAGCTCTTTGTCAAATTCGTCATCGCTTTTAAGCGCGGTTTCCATGGAGCGCACGATTTCGTTGATCAGCTTGCTGGTAGGCCCCAGATCGATCAGGCGGTTTTTCATCATCGTTTTTTTGTACGCGACTTTCAAATGTTCCTGAAGGTCTTTCTCATCTTTTAACTCATCTTCAAACTCTGTCTCTCTGGTGATCTTTTCCCACTCTTTTTTCGCCTTTTCAAGCTCTTTGAAACTTTTTTTAACCTTTTTGCTGCGCTCGTCTTTGAGTTTGACGCGCTCTTCTTTGCTGCTTTTGTCGTCTTCTTCAAAGTTTTTAAACAGTTCTTTGACCCGTCTTTCACGGTTGAGCAGGGGTTCCTGGTAATTGAGAATATAGTCAATCAGGTAGGGTACCGAACAGATCGCGTCCAGGATAATATCCTCGCCGCGTTCTATCTGTCGGGAGAGTTTGATCTCTTCATCCTTGGTCAAAAGCGGAATCTGGCCCATTTCGCGCAGATACATCCGCACCGGGCTGTCACTTCTGGACCATTCAAACAGCTCCTTTTCTTTCATGAAATCAAATTCGTCCATCAACGCGTCATCGGTAAGCTTTTTGAGTTCGATGCGTCTTTTTTTGATATCTTTCTGGTTGAGTAGTTCTGCCTGTTTTGAAGCACTGATTAACTTGATTTTTTTGTTTTTGGCAAGTTTAAAAATCTTTTTGGCTTGAGCGGCCGTCGGCGGTTTTTCAAACTCTTTCATGAGGCGCTCGAAAGTAATGGCTTCCCCGCTTTTTGTTTCTTCAAACAACGTTTCGATATTGTCCATTATTTCTTTTGCAGTCAAAGAAGCTCCTTGATAAATTATTGCTGTATCCCTGGTAAGATAAAAGTAGTTGCTTTTAAATCGGATATTATAGTTAAAATTAAATAAAAAGACGATAAAATGACCCAATTAATCGCGCCGGTGTTGTTAAAAAGGCGAAATTTTATTACAATTGCGGCAAAAAGCAAAAGGATTTGAATGAATCACGCAAAAAGTATCGAAGCGTTCAACCATGCAAAAGAGAGTATTCCCGGAGGGGTTTCCTCTCCCGTTCGCGCGTTTTCAAGCGTAGGCGGTACGCCTCCTTTCATCCAAAGGGGTCAGGGCGCGTATATGTACGACATCGACGGCAACCGCTACATCGATTTTGTCCAAAGCTGGGGGCCGCTTATTCTGGGCCACGGCGATGAGGATGTGATCAACGCCGTCACCAACGTCGTGCGCGACGGGCTGAGCTTTGGCGCGCCGACGGAACTGGAAACGCAGCTGGCCGATGAGATCGTGGACCTGTTTGGCCATATTGACAAAGTGCGTTTTGTCAACAGCGGAACCGAAGCGGTGATGAGTGCTATCAGGCTGGCCAGAGGGTACACGGGGCGAGATGATATCATCAAGTTTACCGGCAATTATCACGGCCACAGCGATTCGCTGCTGGTTCAGGCCGGAAGCGGCGCGGCGACCTTTGGTTCGCCCAGTTCGCCGGGCGTGCCCGCTGATGTAACCAAGCACACGCTGCTGGCACAATATAATGACCTTGAGAGTTTAAAACAGTGTTTTGAACAAAGCAGCGGTGTCGCGTGCGTGATCATGGAGCCTATTGCGGGCAATATGGGGCTGGTAGCTGCCGATGAGGAGTTTTTACAGCAGGTCAGAGCCCTTTGTGATGAACACGGCGCGCTGCTTATTTTTGATGAAGTGATGAGCGGCTTTCGCGCCAGTTTGCAAGGTGCGCAGGGGCTTGTGGATACGGTTCCTGATATCACGACCTTTGGCAAGGTGATCGGGGGCGGAATGCCCGTGGGTGCCTTTGGCGCAAGCAAAGAGATTATGAGCCATCTTTCTCCCGAAGGCCCGGTATATCAGGCGGGTACGCTCAGCGGCAATCCCGTTGCTATGGCGGCAGGGTTGACGACGCTGAAAAAGCTCAAAGAACAAAAAGAGCTTTACGCCGGGCTTGAAGCCAAGGCAAAGCGGCTGACGGAAGGGCTCAAAGAAGCCGCCGACCGTCATGACGTCGCGCTGCAGGTGGATTACAGAGGCTCAATGTTTGGCTTTTTCTTTAACGATAATCCCGTGACCTCGTTTGAGGACGCGGCCAAATCCGATACACAGCGTTTCGGGCGTTTCCACCAGGCGATGCTTGATCGGGGCATCTATTTTGCGTGCAGTCAGTTTGAAGCGGGCTTTATCAATACCCAGATCACTGACGCGATGATCGATATCGTCTTGCAAAACGCAAACGAAGTTCTCGCGAGCTTGAAATAAACGGAGATATTTTGGCAGAAAACAACGACGGGCAAAACCCCAAGTATAAAAAAGTCTTTGAAGGAATCGACCAGCTCAGTCTGGGTCTTTCGATGGTAATAGCGGTGCTTTTTGGCGTCGGTGCCGGCCTTGGGATGCGCTATCTTTTTGAAGTGCAGTGGGTGCTGTGGCTTGGCGTGGCCTGGGGCGTGCTGGCTGCGGGCCTGAACGTATACAAAGCTTATAAAGACCAGGTAAAAAACTGGGACAGTATCAAAGACGACCCCAGATATAAGCACCAAAACCTTTATAACGACAAAGATGAAGACGACGACGATGATAAAAGCTATTAAAGCTTTAGCCGCGGCCGATGTGGGGATTATCGTCTTTTGTCTGCTAAGCGGCCAGAGTCTTTGGCTGATAAATACGCAGGTGGGGTTTATTACGTCGGCGTTTGTGATCTTTGGTTCTTTTATGGGATACCAAAAAATGGTGGAAGCCAGGTTGCAAAGCGGAGATGTGCCCCATCAAAAAGATGTGATCGACAAGCTTGACGATCCCCACGATCTGTACGGCGAGGATGAAGAAAAATATGAAGACGCCGCTTCGATGCTCAAAGAGGAGAAAAAACGTCTCAAAGAAAACAAAAGAAAATTTACCGAAGTAATGAAAGATTCCAAAGCGGGGCTGTCAATCTACAGGATCGCTTCGTACGGGGCATTTTTTACCGGGTTTTTGTACCTGAGCAACCAGCAGCTTTTGCATGTAAGCTCCTATCTTTTCGGAGTTTTGAGCGCGCCGCTGCTGGCGATCGTGTTTGTCTGGCTTTTTAGCGAAAAAAACGCTTAATCGGCTCTGCTTTTTTCCAGCTTTTCAGCCGGAACGACGTGGGGTGAACTTCCGTATCCCTGCGAATGAACAAAAAAACGTATTCCGCCGTACATCAAAGCCCCCAAAACCAGCAGCAAGATTGTAAGCCTGACGACTTTTCTTTTGTGGGGCGATTCATTATTGTTGTAATCATCAATATCATGTAAATTGGGTTCCATAAATAATCCTTTCTATCTTCTATACTTACAGCATACATAAGAAGTATTAATCGTTTGTTAATTGCTGCTTCCTTGTGCTACAATGGCACCTAAAAAAGGGATGTACAGTGCAAGAAGCCGCAACGGTAACCCAGATAAACGAACAGATAAAAAACCTTATAGAAACTACTTTCAGCCATGTCATGGTCCAGGGCGAGATCGGCTCGGTGACGTACCATACCAGCGGGCATGTGTATTTTAATATCAAGGATGCGCACAGTTCGATCAAATGCGTTATGTTTCGCTCCAACGTCAGGGGGCTGAAATTTCGCCTGGAAAAGGGGCAGCACATCATCATCAGCGGTTCGCTTGGAGTGTATAAACCCAGAGGCGAATATCAGATGTATGCGGTCAACATCGAACCCTACGGGCAGGGGTCTTTGGCCGTGGCGTTTGAGCAGCTCAAAAAAAAGCTGCGCGAAGCGGGGTATTTTGAAAACAAAAAACCCATTCCCAGGCAGATTGGCCATATCGCTATCGTGACCAGCAAAAGCGGCGCCGCGGTTGCGGATATGTGCAAAGTGATCGATAAGCGATGGCCCATGGTGAAAGTAAGCATCATCGATACGCTGGTCCAGGGTGAGGGCAGTGCCGCAGAAATCGCCAAGCATATCGCTTACGCCGACGCGCTGAAAGCCGATGTCATTATCGCAGGACGCGGCGGGGGCAGCGTGGAGGATTTGTGGGGGTTTAACGAAGAGGTCGTGGCTGAAGCGATCCACAGGGCCAAAACGCCCGTGATCAGCGCGGTGGGTCATGAAGTTGATACCACCATCAGTGATATGGTCGCCGATCTGCGCGCGCCCACACCCAGTGCCGCCATAGAGATGCTGCTGCCGGATAAAACCGAAGTGCTGGTGATCCTGGATGAGTATATGCAGCGTTTTCATCAGGCAATCACCCACAACCTCGGCCAAAAGCAGGAACAGACAAGACGCTTACATGAAGAGTTTGAACGCTACAACCCAAAGCGCAGACTGCAAAGTTCGCTGCAGGAAGTGTCGCAGCTGCAAAGTCAATACAAAAGGGTGATGGCACAAAAAATGGGCGGTTTGGAACAAAGCCTGCAAGAGTTGCAGCGTCATTTTAAGCTTTCCGATCCGGCCGAAAAAGTCCCAAAAAACAGTGCCTGCATCGTCAAAGAGGGCAAAAACAGCAGCCTGGAAGCACTGCGAAAAGATGAAGAATTTACGCTGGAAGACGGCAGGGTGCAGGTACAGGCCCGCTGCCTGGATACACGCCGGCTGTAATGCTATCTGTATGCTATGGAGTTTTCTTATAATAAAAGATTATACAAGTCTATATAAAGGATGGCTCCATGGATACAATTACGTTAACAGACAATCGAAGCGGCAGAACGTTTGAAGCGCCCATCAGATACCCAAAAGGCGGTACGCCGGCGGTGGACATCGCCTCGTTGCCAAAGGAGTTTGAACTCTACTCTTACGATCCCAGTCTTGGCAACACGATCAGCTGCGAATCGCGCATCACCCACCTAAACGCCAAAGAGGGTAAGCTGTATCACCGCGGCTACCCGATAGAAGAGCTGGCCAAGGAAAAAAACTACCTGGAAGTGTGCTATCTGCTCTTAACCGGTGACCTGCCAGACAGCAGCCAGTACGAAGAGTTTGACTCGCTTATCAAAACCCGTTATTTCCTGCATGAAAAGCTTAACCGTCTTTTTACGGCTTTTCCTGATGATTCGCACCCCATGTCTACGCTTTCATCAGCCGTGGCCGCGCTGACGTCGTTTTACCACAATTTTGTCGAAATCCACGGATCGACCGAGTATAACCGGGCAGAGTATTATATTATGGCCCAGCGTATTATCGCCAAGATTCCTACCATCGCGGCACAGGCATACCGCCAAAGCATCGGATTGCCCTCGATTTACCCCGATCCAAACCGCTACTTTACCGAAAACTTTCTGTATATGCTGCGTGCGTACCCCAACCACCGGCCAAAGATCAAAGATATCGAGATCAAAGCCCTTGATACGATCTTTACGCTGCACGCCGATCACGGACAAAACGCTTCTACCACCGCGGTACGGGTCGTATGCTCCACCGGCGCGCACCCGTACGCCGCGATCTCGGCGGGCATTTCAGCGCTGTGGGGGCCAAAACACGGCGGGGCCAACGAAGCCGTGATCAATCAGCTCAAACAGATCGGCTCGGTGGAAAACGTGCCTAAATTCATCCAAAAAGCCAAGGATAAAAACGATCCTTTCAGGCTGATGGGCTTTGGCCACCGGATATATAAAAACTACGACCCAAGAGCCAAGATATTAAAAAGTATCTTAGAAGAGATCAAAAGCGAAATCGAGATCGACAATAAACTGCTAGAGATCGCTTACGAGATCGAGCGGATCGCTCTGAGTGACGAATACTTTATTTCGCGCAACCTTTATCCCAATGTTGATTTTTATTCCGGTATAATACTCACAGCACTCAAAATCCCTTTGAATATGTTTACGCCGATTTTCGTGATCGGACGATCAGTTGGCTGGGTCGCGCAGTGGTTTGAACTCCGAAGCGAGGAAAATATGAAGATCACCCGCCCAAGACAGCTGTATATGGGGGATGTTAACAAACACGTATAAAGGAGCGGTTATTTATGATCAAACTTGAATATGTCGGCAACAGACCCGTTATCACGCCAAAGGGGGTCTCATTTATCGACTCCAAGCATGACAAATACAACTACATCGAACCAGCAACGCATCTGCTGGAAAAACTCATAAACACAGAGGATACCGCGGTATCCCTGCTGCCAAAAAGCGTGTATGATCAAAGCAAGATCATGGAGATAGTATATAAGGTAGTGCCCGATTTTGACACGTATTATGAGCAGCAGATAGAACAGTATAAGCAAAAACTGCAGGAAGAGATCGATCAGGTCGATGATTTTGACACGCTGCAGGAAGTGGAAAAAGAGACGCTGCGAAACAATTACGAGTTTATGTACAAATTCCGCCTGCAAAGAGCGACCAATAAGATCGTGTACGAAACCATCGTCAATGAATGCGTTAAACTCATCCACGATAAAAAAATCACTGAGATTGCCGTGCCGTTTTCTGAAAACTTCCTGCACCTGTGCCGCTCAATCGAATCGACCATAGAGATCGAATACCGCCAGATGCGGGCTGATATTCTTACCATGCTGGATAAGGGTAATCCGTACTCAAAGGTGCTTGTAAAATACCTATAAACGTTGATATCTATTAATATCACAAAGGTATCTTCAACCTTTGTGAACCGCATTTACAAACAACTTTCAAGTTTTTCTTCAGTACAATAGATAAATTTGTTTTGTAAGGTTTATGCATGGAAAAAATTCTCTCACTTGATCTGGGTG
>JBNJFE010000018.1:0-23275 GCA_051746505.1 Campylobacterota bacterium | reverse complement strand
GCTGCGTGAGTATGAAGAGATCACGATCTATTCGACCAGCCAGTTTATCGTGGGCCAAGACCGTATGAAAGAAGCGATCAAATCGATCGAAAAAGAGTTGGGCGAGCGGCTGCAGTATTTTCAAAAAGAAGATAAAATGGTGGAATACCAGCGCCTCAAACAGCGAACGGAGTTTGATCTGGAGATGCTTGAGGAGACGGGCATGTGCAAGGGCGTGGAAAACTACGCTAGGCACCTGACCCAGCAGCCCCCGGGTGCTACGCCGTATTCGCTGCTGGATTATTTTGAGATTAAAGACAGCGGGTATCTGCTTATCGTGGATGAATCCCATGTTTCCCTGCCCCAGTTTCGGGGGATGTACGCAGGCGACAGAAGCCGCAAGGAAGTCCTGGTCGATCACGGTTTCAGGCTGCCAAGCGCGCTTGATAACAGGCCTTTAAAGTTTGAAGAGTTTATCGACAAAAAAGCGTCGTTTATGTTCGTAAGCGCCACACCGGCGGACTTTGAAACGCACAACTCCGCCACAATCGCCCGCCAGGTGATCCGGCCTACCGGTTTGCTTGATCCCAGGGTCGAAGTCATCGACAGCGAGTATCAGGTCGAAGACCTGTTTGACAAGATCAAAACCGTCGTGGAGCGGGGCGAAAAAGTGCTTGTTACCGTCCTTACCAAGAAAATGGCCGAAGAGCTTACCACCTACTACGCTGATCTTGGCATCAAGGTTAAGTATATGCACAGTGATATCGACGCGGTAGAGCGAAACCAGATCATCCGCGGCCTGCGCCAAAGCGAGTTTGACGTACTGGTGGGTATCAATCTGCTGCGTGAGGGGCTTGATCTGCCAGAAGTGAGCCTGGTGGCGATACTGGACGCGGATAAAGAGGGCTTTTTACGGAGTGAGACGGCCCTGATCCAAACCATGGGGCGAGCGGCCAGAAACAGCAGGGGCAAGGTGCTGATGTATGCCAAAAAGATCACCAAGTCCATGCGCACCGCTATCGATACCACGCAAAGCCGCCGCGAACTGCAGATGGAATATAACAAAAAGCACGGCATTACGCCCACCACCACCTACAGAAAACTCGATGCCGATCTCAAGGTTGAGGATATGGGCGATCTGTATGAAAAACGCAAAAAGATGGAAAAGATGCCAAAGGGTGAGAAAAACAAACTCATCAAGGATTTGCAGGCCAAGATGAAAGCCGCGTCCAAAGCGCTGGAGTTTGAGGAAGCGGCCAGGCTGCGCGATGAGATCGCCAAGGTTAGAAAACTGTAATAATTCTGTGCATTGAAAGATGATATAATTGCTTATTATTTACAAAGGGTACAAAGATGGATTTAGAAAATCATAACTATTATTTCAACAGGGAGCTGTCCTGGCTTCAATTTAACAGCAGGGTTTTAGCCCAGGCTAAGGATGAATCCCTGCCGCTGCTGGAGCGGCTGAAATTTATCGCTATTTACGGTACCAATCTGGATGAGTTTTACATGATCCGTGTTGCGGGGCTGAATGATCTGTTTAAAGCAGGGGTAACCGGCGGTTCGGCAGATAAAATGACGCCGTATGAACAGTTGGTGGCTATTCGCGATTATATCCATACCGAAAAGATAGAGCTGCAAAAACAGTATCAAAACATTACCTCCAAGCTTAAAACAGAAGGGGTTAATACCACCACCTTTGAAAACCTCAGCAGCGCGCAGAAAAAACATGTCAAAGCGTATTTTTTAGAACAGATTTTTCCCGTTATCGTTCCCATCGCGGTGGATTCCACCCACCCTTTTCCCCATCTGAACAATCTCAGTTTCGCTCTGGCTATCAAGCTCAAAGACGATTTTGAAAACAAATACGGCCTTATCCGCATTCCCCGGGTTCTGCCCCGTTTTATCGAAACGTTAGAAGATACCTTCGTCCCCATCGAATCGGTGGTACAAAACTTTGCCTCCACGCTGTTTCCCGGGTATGAAACCGTCAGTACCGCCGCGTTTCGGGTGACGCGAAACGCCGATATCGCCATCAAAGAAGAAGAAGCCGATGATTTTATGGAGATACTGGAAGAGGGCCTGCGGCTGCGTAAAAAAGGCGATATCGTCCGTTTAGAAATCCAAAAAGACGCCGATGCCGATCTGCTGGCGTTTTTGGGCCGCCATATCAACGTGGACGAAGAAGATATTTACCGCTTTGATATTCCTTTGAATCTGGGCGCGCTGTGGCAGCTGGTAGGACAAAAAAAGTTTGCCCACCTCACACTGCCTGTTTTCAATCCCCGTATCCTGCCCCCGCTGGATAAAAATGAAAATATTTTCAGAGTGATCGATAAGCAGGATTTGCTGCATTATCACCCCTATGAAAGCTTTGACCCGGTGGTGGATTTCATCCAACGGGCGTCTAAAGATCAAAACGTCCTGGCTATTCGTATGACGCTGTACCGCGCGGGCAAAAACTCGCCCATTGTCAAAGCTCTGGCCGAAGCGGCCGAAAGCGGTAAGCAGGTAACGGCGCTTGTGGAGTTAAAAGCACGCTTTGACGAAGAAAACAACCTGATCTGGGCCAAAGCCCTCGAAGATGCCGGGGCGCATGTTATCTACGGCATCCCGGGCCTTAAGGTTCACGCCAAGATCGCGCAGGTAATCAAAAGAGACGGGTCCAATCTTAAAAACTACGTCCATCTGGCTACTGGCAATTACAACCCCTCAACCGCGCGGATTTATACCGACCTGAGCTATTTTACCTCCAAAAAAGAGTATGTCGAAGATGCGACGCGTTTTTTCCACTTTCTCACCGGCTTTTCCAAGCAGGCCAAGCTTAATTCGCTGTATATGTCGCCTACCCAGATCAAGCCCAAGATTTTAGAACTCATCGAAGCCGAAGCGAAACACGGCAAAGAGGGGTATATGGTCTTAAAAGCCAACGCGCTTGTGGACGAGGATGTCATCAAAACGCTGTACAAAGCTTCGCAGGCGGGCGTAAAAATCGATCTGATCATCAGAGGCATCTGCTGTCTGCGTCCGGGGATCAAAGGTGTGAGCGAAAATATCAACGTCATCTCCATTGTGGGCAAATACCTTGAACACCCGCGCATTTACTACTTTAAAAACGCCGACCCCAGAGTGTATATCTCCAGTGCGGATTTGATGCCGCGAAACCTGATCCGCCGGATTGAACTGATGACACCCATTATCGAACCCGAACTGGCCGAAAAGATCAAGCAGATTCTGCAGCTGCAGCTCAATGATAATACGCTCAGCTGGGAATTGCAAAGCAACGGCGAATACCTCAAAAAGCAGCAATCAGGCGAGGTTAAAATCGATAACCACGAAATACTGGAAGAGTATGCCAACCGTATCCATAAATCCACCAAAAAAGAAACCGAAAGCCGCGTGAAGAAACTGGCCGGGCGACTGTTTAAGGAGAGTTAAATGCTTTTAGCGTACAAAGGGTGCAGCCCGAAACTGGGCAAAGACTGCTTTATCGCTCCAAGTGCCGATATCATCGGGGATGTGGAGCTGGGCGAGGATGCTTCGGTATGGTTTGGCACCGTCATAAGAGGCGACGTGCACTCCATCCGTATCGGCGCGCGCAGCAGTATTCAGGATCTCTCGATGGTGCACGTGACCCATTTTAAAGGCAGGGACAAAACCACGGGCAACCCGACCGTTATAGGCGATGACGTGACTGTGGGGCATAAAGTGATGCTGCATGGCTGCACGGTCAAAGACCGCTGCCTGATCGGTATGAGCGCTACGATACTCGATGGTGCGGTAATCGGTGAAGACAGTATCGTCGCCGCCGGCTCGCTGGTAACCAAAAATAAAACCTTTCCGCCAAGATCGCTGATCATGGGTTCCCCGGCCAAAGCGGTCAAAACACTCAGCGACGACGAGGTCGCCGAACTCAAAGCAAGCGCCAAGCGTTATGTCGCGTTTAAAAACGAATACCTGGGCAAAAGCGCCCCCGCGCAAAATATCGATTAAATATCTACACCGTCCCAGAATTCATCATAGCTGAGTTTGCTCCCCGCATCGACGCTGTCTTGATTGTTTAGCTGCTGCTCGCAGGCATCCAGGTAGTCATCGACTGCCTGTGAAAAAAGCGTCTGCGTATCTATTTGGTATGCCTTGGCGCACTCTTGCAATCTTTGCAGCTGCTCATTTGTCAGTATTACGTTCATTTCATCCATTTTTTGCCTTTATTGCTTCTATGTGGGGTAAAAACCCTTTCAGTGAGTAGACGTTTTCTTCCACGCCCAAAAACCGGCCTGCCAGGGTGAGGATATCGCTTTTGGTGTAGCCGCGTTTACGCATCTGCATGATGGAATCATCCCGGTTTGATTTTGATAGTTTGCTTCCATTTGGCGCAAACAGCCGGTGGTGGGTAAAAGCTATCTTGTTAAAGCTGTCTTTGCCAAGGGTGTGCGCTAAAGCTTTTTGCGCGGCGGTGCTGTACAACAGATCATCTCCGCGAACAACGGTATTGATCCCTGTCTCACAGTCAAACAAGGTTGAGGCAAAGTGATAAGAGGGGATATCTTCTTTGCGCCAGATTATAAAGTCGCCGTACTCTTTTTTTGCATCGATGCGGCGGCCTTTGAGGTTGATCAGCGTATCGTCAAGATCGATGCGCGCGCTTGTCTGCTGCGGTTTGAGTTGCAGCTTTTTGTCTTTGCAAAAGCCCGGATACAGGTTGCCATAGGGTTTTAACTCTTTTCGGCAGCAGCCGCAGGCATAGGCTTTGTTTTGGGTTAAAAGCTCCATCACGCAGCGTTTGTAATCATCAAAACGGTACACAAAAGAGTGTTTGCTAGTAAAATCGTGCATATCGGAAGGACCGTAGTCAAAATCAAACCCCAGCCAGTCAAGAGTGCTGAAGATATCTTCGATGTAAGCCTCTTTGGTGCGGTTTTGATCCAGATCATCGATGCGCAGCCACAGTTTACCGCGCCCGCTTCGAACCAGCGTCCACGTGTAGACAAAGTTGATAATATTTCCAAGGTGCAGGTAGCCGCTTGGGGTAGGGGCTATTCGTGAAATGGGTGTTTGCATGGGTGCTATTATAGCATATACAGATACAGGCCAAAGCCAAGTGCAGCAAACAGCAGCAGCGGTTTGAAACGATCCTTAATCGCAAGCAGGGAAAGTGCTAAAAACAGCCAGTAAAACCATGCAGGCGTAGCTTTGTCATATGTGGGCAGGTTTTGGGGAAAAGAAAATTGAAGCAAGTCTCCCACACCCAAAACATGCAATCCCAGAGCAAGCGGATAAAAAAAGCTAAACATTATAGTCAATAAGGGTGAAAGCAGCTGCCACAAAGAGGTCGTAGGAAAAAAATAATGCGTCACCGGCAGCATCATCAAAAAGGTCCAAAAACTGATCGCCAGTGTGGTGATGAGTTTATTCGTATCTCTCATCCAGTCAAGCAAGACATAGATATAAAACACCCCCATAGCGCTGAAATAAAACCCAAGTGAAAACAAAAAGGGCGGATGCAGCACCAACAGTACAAGAACTACCAGAAATAAAAACGAAAAACTCAAGATTGAAACACCCCATATCGCACACAGCCAGCCAAAAACAAACATCCCGTAAGCCCGTACCAGCGAGGGAGGAAAGTCGGTGACAAAGAGGTAGATTCCAAGCAGCGTCGCAATCACCAGTCCCAGATCAAAAAGTTCGTGGCGGTAGGGAAAGAAGCGCTGCTGCAAAAAGCGATAAGGCGGGCGCAGCAGAAAATACAATACCGCCGATAAAATCCCCAGATGAAAGCCGCTAAGGGCTATAAGGTGGCTTACTCCCAGCGCGCTTACGCTTTGGCGCAGCTCTTTTGAGATGGGTTTGGCCAAAAAGATGGCATTATAAAACTGCGCCATGTGGGCATTGTCCGGGTGCTGGTTTGTAAAATAGCTTATCTCTTTCGCTTCTTCTGTTTTTTTTATAATGTGGCTTGGTACGTAAAAATGCGTGAGGTAGGATTTGAACTCGATATCAACGTATTTGGTAAAAATAAGGATTTGAAGGGTAGCGCCTGTGAGGTTGTCAATATCTTTTTTGGTGGTATAAAAGGTGTGATCGTTGCTTTGAAGCTTGAGAACCTGATAATCGTTTTTGGGATACTGCGCGATCACTTTTGCGGTGAGAAAATGTTTGGGCTTTTGGATGAAGTCTTGATAACTGCTGTGGTGCCAAAGCAGCTGCAAGCAGATGATAAAAGCGCCCAGCCCCGCAAGCCAACCCCACTGCGCCGGCGACTGGATCAGCGGGGCAGGGGAAAGCTGCATGATTAAATATCGGGGATTTCTATATTGCCCTCTTTGGTATCGATGTTTTCAAACTCGATCTCGATATCGGGACCGTGGCCGCTTTCTTCATCCACAAAGCGTGTAAAACGCTTTTGAAAGATGAGGTTGACGGTACCGGTAGGGCCGTTACGCTGCTTGCCGATGATGATTTCGGCTTCTTCTTCAGACTTTTTTTTGAAGGTCGTGTCATACTCTTTGCCCTCAGCCTTGGCTTTCATCTCTTTTTCTTTTTCCTTGGCTTCGCGGTACACGTCATCACGGTAAACAAAAAGAATGATATCGGCATCCTGTTCGATCGCGCCCGATTCTCTCAAATCGCTGAGCATCGGCCGTTTATTGTCTCGGCTTTCAAGGCCGCGATTAAGCTGAGAAAGCGCGATGATAGGAATCTGCAACTCTCTTGCCAGCAGTTTGAGGCCCCTGGAGACTTCACTGATCTCTTGCTGGCGGCTTTCGCTGCCCTCACCCGTCATCAGCTGCAGGTAGTCGATCACGGCCACTGATATCTCGGGATGTTTGGATTTAAGCTTACGCAGCTTTGTTCGGACGTGGTGGATTGTGGCGTAGCCGTCATCATCGACAAAGAGTTTGCTTGTTTTCAACTCATCGGTGGCGCTGCTAAGACGGGTCCACTGATCATCGCTGAGATTGCCCACCCGCAGGTCCTGCAGCGGAATGGACGTGTGGATGCTCAGCATTCTTAGCATGAGCTGTTCAGCAGGCATCTCCAGTGAAAAGATCGCCGCGCCTTCGTTTCGCAGGATCGATTTTAACGCCATATTCAAAACCAGCGCGGTTTTGCCCATCGCAGGACGGGCCGCCAGGATGACAAGATCACCCTGACCAAAGCCAGAAGTCTGGTCATTGAGCGCGCGAAAGCCCGTATCTACGCCGATGAGCTTGGAGTTGCCTTTGGCTTTCATCTCTTCGATGAACGCCATCGTGTCATGGACCATGATATCTGAGTTTTTAAAATCCTCGGTGATGTTATCCTGAGTGATTTTATACAGTTTTTGCTCAATCTCATCCATCAGGTCGCTGCTTTTGTGCTCCTGTTCGATGGTGAGTTTTTTGATATCGGTACTTAGATGGATGAGTTCACGCTTAACAGAGAGCTCTTTGAGCTGGGATACGTACGCGCTTACATTGATGATGGCACTGGTTGAGAGCACGTCCAAAAAGGCGTTTTCGTCAAACTGCTTCTGGTTTTGCAGCTGCTCTTTTAAAAAATATTCATCGATGGGTTTGTCGGCGCTATAAAGCTTTTCCATCGCTTTGAAGATATTGATATGAAAGGGGTGGTAGAAATCTTTGGGCTTTAAAACCGCCGCGATCTCTTCATACAGGTTGGAATCATAAATGATACTGCTTAGGATCGCTTTTTCAATATCCAGATTGGAGAGGTTTTCCATAAAGGTGCGCCTTTTTAATCGTAATTATACCACCCGTGGGGTTAAAATCAATATTCATTGCCCCCGTGTTTGTTCAGCAGATTTTTATCAAAGCCGATCACCTTGTCTCTGCCCTGGTCTTTTGCTTCATACAGGCACATATCGGCGTACTTGATCGCTTTCCAAATTTGGTCGGCGTCGCCTGGGAAAAAGGAGTAGCCGATACTGACGGTTTTGCTGAAGGTTTCGTCGTTAAACGTAAAGATCAGCTTGGCAAACTCCTGGTTGATCTTTTTAGCCATGTCGTATGCGCTTTCTTCGGTTGGGTTGCGCATCACGATCAAAAACTCTTCGCCGCCGTAGCGAATAATGAAATCATCCTGGCTGATAAACGTTTTCATCACCTTGGCCAGATCGCGCAAGATCGCATCCCCGGCATCATGCCCGTAGGTGTCGTTGACCATTTTAAAATAATCGATATCTAAAAACATGATCGCGTAGGTAATACCCTCGTCCAGTTCGTGTTTCATTTTCGTATCGATAAACTCGTCAAGATATTTTCTGTTATACAATCCCGTCAGGGCATCTACCAGGTTGCGCTCTTTTAAGATATCCATCAGCATCGCGCTTTCTAAGATCGGCTTGGTTTCTTCAAGGTATTTCTTGATGATACCGATCTGGTATTTGACGTGTTTGAGACAAGCCTCATCTTTGCACAGGATATGAACCGTCACGCTTTTTTGGTCGTTGATCAAAAAGGGGATACAGACGTATTCGGCGCATCCGGGGGCGTTGGCCGCCTGGCACAGATGCGGAAAGTTTGAAGAGATCACGACCGTATCGGTGCGCTGAGCCCGGCAGCGTTCTTTGACGC
This sequence comes from Campylobacterota bacterium, assembly GCA_051746505.1. Classification (GTDB taxonomy): domain Bacteria; phylum Campylobacterota; class Campylobacteria; order Campylobacterales; family Sulfurovaceae; genus TCS-49. Next base: position 14,717 of record JBNJFE010000018.1, on the reverse strand, counting down.
CCGTATCGATTTCACAGCACGCGTGCGCGTTTTTGCTGCGATAGATCGTTGTCCGCTCATCTTTGATCAGATCGTTTTCAAAAATGATGAAATCATCTACCAGTAGCCTGTCGTGCAAAATCTGAGAAAGCCGGTAATAAATATCGTCTTTACCGTAATCGGTTTCGATCGTTTTTTTATAAGAATAAATTTGGGCGATATCCTCAATGATCTCTTTGGCGCTTAAAAGTTTGTCGTTATTGACATTGCTGGAGCGGTTGTGTACAAACGCCGTGAGGTTTTTTTCGATGCGTGTCAGCACCGTTTCGAGTTTGTCGATGAGTTCATTGAGCCATTTGAACGCTTCTTTATCCTCTTTGAGAGCGCCTCCGCTGGCTCTGGCGGCGTAATCGCCCTGGTGTACCTTTTTGAGTGCCCCGATAATGGTGTCAAAGGATTTGGTATAGGGCCGGATCTGTTTGCTGATAAAAAGTAAAAACAGCACCATAAACAGCAGTGCCGATCCGATGATTTTAAGCAAAATAATCATATTGTCGGTACGGTCGTCGCTGATATCAAAACGCAGCGAAATAGCACCCAAAACGTCGCCCTCTTTGGCATCGTGACACTGCAGGCAGTTTGGTTTGTCAAAAGCCGAGGCGATGTAGGGAATGGTGATGCGGATTGAAGCGTTTTTGAGCGATTCTTTCGTTTTTATCTGCTTTGCACCCGATTGCAGCACGGTTTTGTCGATATCATCGCGTGCGACCTGGCTTTGAAAATTGTCCCCGAACTGTTCATTGACGCTTTTGGCCCGGACAATCCACAAATCTTTCAAGCCCTCCAGCTGCTGCAGGCGGTCTAAGAATAAACCGCTTTGGTCCATCGTGCCGTTGATCATATGCGCCGTAAGCGACTGTTTGACGATTTCGGCGGTCAGGTCGGCGCGTTTCTGGGCGCTTTTGTATCCGCCCTCACGCGATCCAAACGCCACAAGCGCGACGATAACGAGGATCAAAAGCGAAACCATGGTAAAGATGATCAGTGTGATTTTTTGATTTGCGCGCATGGGTATGCTGCCTTTATCTGTTGATTTGTCTGTTTTAATCATATTTTATCAGAAATGTTTTAAAAACAGAGACTGCCTCACGAAAATATTGTGAAAGTTTTCAACAATATTTTTAGAGGTGGCTTTATTATGCGCTCTGAGGAAGGTGCTTATGTGTTATTTTCATACTCTTTGGCGGCTTTTTCCACTTCGGCGACAAAGCGTTTGACGAGATTGGCTTCATCCAGCTTGGCCACGACGTGGCCTTTAACCATCACCAGTCCCTTGCCCTTGCCGTATGCAACAGCCACGTCGGCGTGTTTGGCTTCGCCGATGGCGTTGACCGCACATCCCATCACCGACACGTCCAGCGGGGCTTTGATATGGGCCAGACGTTTTTCCACTTCAGCCACCGCTGTGACCAGGTCCGCTTCCAGGCGCCCGCAGGTAGGGCAGGAGATGATATTGACCCCGTCTTTGAGCACACCCGAATCTTTTAAGATAGCCTTGGCGACCTTGATCTCTTCTTCCAGCTGTCCCGTAATGGAAACACGCATCGTATCACCGATTCCATCAAGCAGCAGCGCGCCCAGTCCGATGGAGGATTTGACCGTGGCGTGAAAACTCGTTCCCGCTTCGGTAACGCCCAGGTGAAAAGGGTAATCCACTTTGGGCCGCAGCCCGCGGTACGCTCTCACGGTGCGCTGCACGTCGCTTGCTTTCATCGAAATCTTGATATCACTAAAGTCCAAATCTTCCAATGTCTTGACATGATACAGGGCGGATTCAATCATCGCTTGGGCAGTCGGCCCGTAGCGGTTTTCAAACTGTTTTTCGAGGCTGCCCGAATTCACGCCGATGCGGATGGGGATGCCGGCGTCTTTGCACGCCTCAACGACGGCTTTGATCCGTTCGCGGCTGCCGATATTGCCCGGATTGATACGGATACAATCCACGCTTTTAGCCGCAATCAGGGCGTATTTGTGGTTAAAGTGAATATCGGCGACTAAGGGCAGGGAAATGTTTTGTTTGATTGTTGCAAGGGCGTTTGCCGCTTTCATATCAGGAACGGCCACGCGGACGATATCGCAGCCGGCAAAATGCAGCCGGTTGATCTGTTCGATCGTCGCGTCCGTATCGGCGGTGTCGCTAAAGGTCATGGATTGTACGCTGACGGGCGCGTCGCCGCCTACGGCAACGTCGCCGACGTAGATTTTTCTGGTGGCCGCGCGTTGGATCACGTTATACTCCTGCTTGTCAAAGTAGGCGTATTATAGCATATCACTCCATATCAGCAGCGATGGTAAACAGGTTGCCTTGCTCCATCTGTTGGCATACGTGGCAGGTTGTACTGCCGTCTTTGCGGGCAAAGGGAGTTTTGCACTGTGTGCACCGTACCATCTCATGTGTTATCAAACGGGTCGGCTTGTCAAAAGCAAAAGCCACGAGGTCGGGGCTGCTTTGCCTGCCTATGGCGTCGCCGTGGCAGATGTCGCCGCAGATACCGCATTCAATGCAGCTGCCGCTTTGAAAGTAGATACTTTCATGTTCCCTGTCGTGAAACAGCGCTTTTGTGGGACAAAACTGTATACAGTCGCCGCAGTTGTCGCAAGCTGCAAAATCGATCGTTTTTGGCGCGTACAGCTTTGTTTGCGGATTGGTTTCCTCCATCTTGGCCACATGCAGCTTCAGCGCGTTTTGCAGCATCTGCCTGGCTACGGGTATGCGCGAATGGTAATCATACACGCCGGTTAGTTCAAGGTCTTTTTGTTTGATGGTATCGGCTACGCGTTTAAAAAAGCCGCGCCGGTTGCTTTGGGTTTGCTCTTGAATGGTTAGCCGCCGGGTGAATCCAAGTCGGCTTAAGCGCTCGTTGGCTTCATGGACGCGCGCTGTGACGTGCGCATCGTCACTGACGACGCTGATGTTTTCCCTGCGCAGGGCGATAGTAAGAAAATGCTCTATGCTCAGCGCTTCCAGGGGGACGATATCGCCAGATTGAAGCGTATCCGTACTGCCGGCTATGAATTTGAGCACAAAAAGATGGGGGTCGTACTGGTCGCTTTCAAACGCCTGGGCGGGGCAGGCACCGATGACGTCGTCGCCAAGGGGCTTTGTATTCACCGCGATGCCGTGAGTGAAATCGATTGCTTCAGGATAACACTGCGCGCACAGGTCGCACTCGTTGTTGGCGTAATCAAGCCGCAGGCAGCGGTTTCTTTTAAACTCAACCATTCAGCAGTCCATTGTAATCATTAAGTAAAAATTCGCTTGTAAAATCACACAGATCACTGTACAGCGGAGTCTGGGCCATCGGCTTGATACCCATCATAAAAGGCGGAATCCATTGCAGCAGGTGCTGTTTTAAAAACTTCTTTTGCAGCTTGGTATTGTGATCCAAAACCAGTTTTTGCATAAATCCCAGTTCTATGGCGATGTGATCGGGGATGTTGATCTGGGCATATTCAAGGTTGATATCATATCCGCTGTTTTTATAAAACTGCATGACCGGGTTTTGCATCCCGCTCATGACGTCGCTGCTGCAATCAAGTACGGCTGTTTCGTAAGGATGGTTGTTCATATGAAACAGTGAGTGAAAATCCGTGTTGAGTTCTTCCAGGACTTCGCCTTTTTTATTGTTTCTCAAATAGTTGTAGCTGTCAAGGCCGATAAGTTTTAAAACGTCCTGGTTGGCTTTCATATCTTTTAAAAAGGCGCTGTCGACTTCGCTGCTGTACACCCGAGACAAAAAAGCGTAGATATAGGCCCTGATCTTTTCTTCCATCATGATTGCTCCCTTAAAGATTATCGATAAATTTACGCGGGTAAACTTAACGCTAATCTTTTTCCCCGCGGGGGGAAAGGCAAACCCTTAGAGGCAGCCTTTGTAAAACTCCTCTTTTGGCGGAGGAGGCGCGTCGAAACCTTTTGCCGTGATGGTATTGGAATCCGGGTCAAACGTGCCGCGAAGCGTTACATCGTTTTTACCGAATGCCAACTCTTCAAACTCATCCATATGGATGGCATCGGATGCCTGGACATTGTAATATCCCATTTCATCATGTACAAAAAGCACAAGTTCTGTTTTTGGCTCCTGGCCGACTTCATAATCTTTCCAGCAGTTTTTATACCCGCAGACATACGTCTCTAACGGGCAGCCGGTGAAATAATCATTTTGGGCGCACCACTTCGTGGTCAAAAAGCCGTTTTTTTCTATTTTTCGCTGCTCATCGATGTTTTGAGCGCCCTTGGCATAGTCAGAAGCTTCCTGCTCCTGCGGCGTTGCCGCAGTTTTGCCGCTGCATCCGCTTAGGCCAAGCAGCAGCAGTGAGGCCGCGCTCAGGCTTAATAGTAACTTTTTCATTATTTAGCCTCCTTTTTCAAGGTTTGCAAGAATGCCAAGATATCTTCTATCTTGTCTTCACTCATCCAGACATAGCCAGGCATCGTACTGGCGCGCTCGCCGTCTTCACCGACGGTGTACCAGGGATTGTTTGGATGCTGGTTTCTGTTATAACCGGGAACGACTACCTTGCTTGGTTCCATCATAGAATCTCTGAGGTACTCCAGCGTAGAATAGCCGCCTATGTTATCAAGTACCGGCGCGGCGTAGGGCTGTGCGCTGTCGTTGCCCGGATACCTGTGGCACGCGGTACACTGTGCATCAAACTCTTTTTTCCCCGCTGCCGGGTCGCCGGTTGATTTGGCATTGATCGCTTCGGCCAGTTCATCGGAACTGTTTTCAAGCTTCACCGCCGTCCAGCCGGTAATGTGCTTCAGCCCGTCACGGTTGAGCTTTTCGCCGTCCCATGCCGCTATAGCGACAGGAAAACTATCTTCAAGTGTCAGGTAGTCGTCACTCAGCGGTCTGGTCAGCGTAGCATACCATTGCCCGTCTGAATGGCGCATATTTGAGTGAAACTTGCCGGTACCGTCTTTGATTTCAGTTGTTGATCTGAAACCCTCGGCGATAAAGGAACGCTGGTATTTCTCTTTTGCCAGGGCGTCTACCTTTTCATTGAATTCATCCAGGTTTTGCTCAAACTTGTTGGCGTTTGAGGGGTCGACCTGCATATCGACCTTGCCCATGCCGTTTGGCTCGTATGTTTTAGACAGCGCTTTTTGCAGATGCACGATAACGGGCGAGCCGGGCTGGCCCATACCGATATAGGGCAGCGACTGCGGATCGCTGTAATCGGTGGCAAACTGCATCGCAAAGCCGTCGGGGTAAAAATCGGTTACGCTGGCCTTTGCTTTGTCGCTGTCATAGCTTGGATCATTCCACCGGACTCTGAAAGCGATGTTTTCATCGTTATAAATCGCTTTGACCCACGCTTTTTTCGCGCCGTTGTTTTTATTGGCCTTATTGGCGTTTGCGTCGATAAAGCTGATCGTCTTTTGAGGCTGCATGATTACCTGTGTAGCCTCGGCGTCCTGCCATATTTGTGACTGCGTTCCTACCGCCGTTACATCGGTATCCACTTTCGCGGCGTTGATGTAACTGCTTGCAGCCGCACTTGTAGCGGCCACTGCCAGAGTCGTGATAGCTGTAGTCAATCTTTTCATTAGTGCACCGCCTTAAAACTCATTTTTGTGAATTTGCCGGCACTGTATCTATTGTCAATGGGTGCCAGTTTCTTGCCTTTTTCCTTGGCTACGTCTGCATAATAATCTTGATCAAGCCGGAACATGTTTTGGTGCTGATACGCAATCAGCAGATCCATCACTTCGCTCTTGCCCGTTTTTGTCTTTTTCTCTTTTTCGGCTCTGACCTTTTTGACCACGTCTTTGACCTCGGGACCAAAAAGCGACTCCAGCTCTTTCATAGGCACACGCTCGCTACCTTCGATCACGTTGCCGTTTGCGTCAAACTTCGGCGGCGCTTCGGTTGGAGGAATATAGAAAATATTGGGACCCGTGCCGTAGTTTTCATTCAGCGGCAGCGCTACCTTATGCTTTTTGACCAGTTTATGTACCTGGCTGTCTTCATCATCCAAAAAGCCTACAAAGCGGATTCTGCCCACACACTGGTGCGCGCACGCCGGCGGCAAGCCTTTTTCGATTCGCGGGAAGCAGAGGATACACTTTTCGCTTTTTGAAATCTTGGGGTTGAAATAGATTTTTTTGTACGGGCACCCCGCGATACAGTATCGATACCCCTGGCAGCGGTCCAGATCCACCAGGACGACCCCGTCTTCATCTCTTTTAAAGATCGCATCACGCGGACACGCGCTCAAACATCCCGGATTGTCGCAGTGATTACAGATGCGGGGGATATAAAAGAAATAGTTGTCGTTTGGAAAATCGCCAGCGCCTTCATCTTCATCCCAGTTGGGACCCCATGTCGGGTCTTCACCCGGAGACCACTGCTCACCGTTTTGCAAATCGGCGAAGTTGTAATCCCACGGCACCCCGTAGTCGCTTTGCAGGTTGGGGATTTCCCCCTTTTTGAGATTGCCCGCAGCGTCAAATCCGCCGCCCGCGTCTCTCCAGTCTTTGGGATAGCCTTTGCCCGGATACGTTTCGACATTGTTCCAGTACATATACTCTCTGCCGTTTCTGTTTGTCCACTGGGTCTTACAAGAGACGGTACACGTTTGGCACCCGATACACTTGTTAAGATCCATTACCATTGCTAATTGTCGTTTTGCCATCATCTAACTCCTATAGTTCCGCTTTTTCGATATTGACCGCGCCGTCGTAGGCGTATTGGTTGCCGTCCCAGTAGCCGCCGAAGTTGAGGTGACCCCAGTTGTCAACCAGTTCTAACACGTTCAGTGAAGTCGGTACGACTTCGTTGTGTCCTTTTTTAAACTTGTACATATACGGTTCCCAGCCGTGTTCCATTACCAGGCCGTCGGCAGGGCAGGAAGAGGAGGCTTTGACCATCGCGTAAAATTCGCCAAGAGCGTTGTAGATACGGATCGTTTCGCCGTCTTTGACGCCCATTTTTTCACATACTCTATTATTAACCTGTACGTACGGTACGCCTCTTTGCAGCCGCTGCAGCGTTCTGCTGCTTTTGTAGTTGCTGTGGATCGACCATCTGGCATGCGGCGTGAGGAATTGGAACGGATAATTTTTGGGATCGATGGACAGGATTCCGTCCATGGCCGTATTGGTATGGGCGCCCATCTTGATAAACATATCCTCATCCACGTAAAACGTCTGCCGTCCGGTAACCGTTTTAAACGGTTCGTGTTTGAACAGGTGGTACTCGTTTGAGTTAAAGGGTCTGTTTGGATACAGCGGTGAATTGGTGGCCGCTTTTTCATTCAGCGGCAGGAAACCGCCCGCGGCATACATCTTTTCCCTTGTCCATGGTTTGTACTGCTCGACGTTTTCAAGCGCGGCTTCTACCGCCAGCTTATCCGTGCCCAGTTCCGGTTCCAGTTCCAACTTGGAATCCATATCGGTATTGGTAAACTCATCATAGCAGATGGTAAGGTCGTGGAAACCGGGTTTGGCGTACTGCTCATCATCGGGCACTTTCGCCTTGTCGATGTTTTCGGGACGTTTGGCAAGTTCCTGCAGCTTTTTGGCAATCAGGGAGAACATGCTCCATTCCTCCATCGCTTCACCCACACTCTGGAAGTTTTTCAGCGGCTGGGCGAGATTGGTAAACCTGTGGTAGCCCGGCGTACTTCTGATATCGTGGACTTCATAGTGTGATTTTGCCGGCAGCAGCAGGTCGGCGTACACGGCCGTGTCACTCATGCGGTAATCCACGTAGGCAAAGTAGCTGATCTTGTTTAAAAACGCTTCTCTGTAGTCGCTGCCTTTGTTTCTTCGAAACTTACTGTCGGCCACGATGACGGCAACATCGGGTTCCCACCACGGTTTATGCTTGCCATCACCCCCGTTTTTGCCTTTAGCCAGCATATCTTCGACAATTTCCATGTACTCTTTCTTGCTCAGGCCGTTTTGGGCTCTTTTGACATCTTCGTCGCTGAAGTATTTGTCAAAGGTTTTCATACCGTCGCCAAAAACGAATTCGCCGACAAAGCCGGAACCAAAGCGCGCGCTGTACTTGCCGTTGAAACTGCCAAGTGCGCTCATGCCCGTAAGCGCGAGCTCATTTTCGGTGTTTAAGCCCCCGTACGGTCCAAGACGTCCGGTAAGGCCGCAGATGGAAGAGATGTTCCACAGGCTCATAATGCCGTTGAAATACTTGTTCAAAGAAAAGCCCGTAGTTACCGAAACGACCTTGGGCAGTGCCATCTCTCTGGCAAGCTGACGTGTGATTTTGGGACTGACGCCCGTTTTTGCCGCCGTTGCTTCGGGAGAGTAATCTTTGATGTTTTCTTTGAGCATTTCAAACACGGTTGTTACCGTCACGGTTTCGCCGCCGATTTCGATATCCCACTGGCCTTCCAGGATGGGGTCGATTCCGTACTCATCCAGCCGCAGGCTTGCTTTTTCGCTGCCTTTTGATCCGTGCATCAGTTCGATTTCGCCGGTATTGGCGTTCATGCAGTAAAACTGTTGATCGTTTTCCTTGCTCTGCTTGCCTTCGATGTCGCTTTTCTTGACCATCTTTTTATTGTCTTTTCGCACAAGGATGGGCAGGTCTGTGTATTGTTTGACAAAATTTGGTTTATAGAGTTTATTGGCCAAAATCTCATGGATGACCGAAGCTGCCAGGAAGTTGTCCGTACCCGGTTTGATCGGAACCCAAAGGTCTGCTGATTTGGCACTGGCGTTAAACTCGGGAGTGATAACGATTACTTTGGAACCGTTGTACTTGCCCTCCCACGCAAAGTGCGCATCGGGGATTCTGGACACCGACGGGTTGGCGCCCCAGTATACCTGCACGTCTGTGTTAAACTGAAAATCCCACGTACAGCCCAAAAGAGGTTCGCCGTACGCGATTGTGGCGCCGCTGAACATATCGCCAAGGTAGGAGGCGGGGTAGATTCTGTTGGCCCCAAGCATTGTAGAAAACCGCAACGGTCCCTGTCTGCGCCCTTCAGTAAGCAGCCCGGTACCGGCGTGTACCATCAGCTTGTCCGGACCGCGCTTTTCATCCGTCATCACGTCAAAAATCTTTTGGGCGACTTCTTCGGCCGCGTCATCCCAGGAGACGCGTTTCCACTTGCCTTCGCCTCGCTTGCCCACACGTTTCATGGGGTAGAGGATTCTGTCTTTTTCATACATAACCTGCGAGTGCTGGACCCCTTTGTTACAGCCTCTTGGGTTAAAATCAGGAATCTTTGAATTGATAATAGGGTACTTGGCCGACTGATTTTCTCTGGTGACTACCCCGTTGTTGCCCCAGACTTCCCAGGAGCAGTTGCCCTGGCAGTTGATACAGTGGTACGCATACCCCGTATCTTCCACGTTGCCTCTGGTAAAATCAAACTCATTGGCATACATTGACTCGGTATAACTCTCGTTTGGATAGTTTTCCATACCGTTTTCAACCGACATGACATCCGTTTTTGCAAACAGGCTGCCCTGACCGGCAAGCATTCCCGCACTCAGCCCGGAAAATTTTAAAAAATCTCTTCTTTTATTCATACTCATTACTCCGTCCTTATCGTCTGATAGGTAGATTCATATCGTTACCCCACTCATCCCAGCTGCCTGTATACACCTTGATGTTGTCATAGCCAAGAAGCTGCAGTGCCGTGATGATGTGAGAGCTTCTGCCCGCACCGACGTGGCAGTACGCATAGATCGTTTTATCTCTGGTGATCCCCTGGCTTTGGAAAAACTCTTCCATCGCGTCAAGGTCTCTGAAACTGCGTTTTTCATCAAAATCGGTGATATTTTTCCACTCGATGAAGGTGGCTCCCGGTACGTGACCGGCTCTTGCGACGTTATCCATCGATCTTTGACCGATGATTTCAGTCATCCCCCGAGAATCGATGATCATGTGGTCGCTTTTATCCTTGCCCTCTTTTAAAATCTCCTGCATCGCGCTGTATACTTCTTCTTTTCCCGCGATATAGGAAGTGTCGATATCATCTTCGCTGATGGTGTAGTTGCTGTGTTCATGCTCGGGTTCTTCTCCCTTTCGCACCAGCAGTTTTTTTTCGATCTTGGCAAGCTTAGCCTGCATATCCTCTTTATACGCGTCGTACTCGGCTTTGAGCTGCTCGTATTTTTCGCTGCCTCTTTCATACTCTTTGTATGCAGCGCGCATCTTTTTGCCTTTTGCTTTGAACTCGTCTTCAAGTTCGTCGTATTTTTCCTGGTTGGGATCAAGGGCTTTGATCGCGTCAAACCCGCCGTTTAGGATTTGTACGTCATCATGGCCGAAGCTTTTAAAAAAGTGATACACCCCCGTGGCGTTGGGACCTCTGAAATTGTCATACGCGATGACTTTCATATCCTTGGTGATACCTTTTTTACTGATATACTCCTCAGCTTCGTCAGGACACATAAAAAGCGGAGAACACTCCATGCGGCCCATGCTGTCCGAGTGGTGCAGGTGGTGTGCATACATTTCCACCGATCCCACGATGTGATACAGTGAGTAGATATCGGGACTGTCGCCCGATACAAACATCACGTCCTCATTTCCTATAAGCTTAACCGCCTCTTCAGGCTCGATTAAGATATCGCTCTTTGCGTAAAGAGCAGTTGAAATTACCGCCGTAAGCAGTAATTTGAAGAAACCCGTCATAACCTCTCCTTATAATTAAAATAAATCCCAATCTCTTGGAGTTTATTTTGAGATTTCAGATTAAATTATAGGGGGTTGAACCTTAATTGGGTTACAAATTGTGATAAAAATATGAAAATTCATGTGGATATAAACAGATACTAATATAATTATAACCAATACTTAAAATATAGCAATTCTAATCAAAAACGGGCTGTCTTAACTATAAATTAATCAAAAAACAATGATTAAATCAAGTAATGATTACGAATTTTTTTGTCAACCAGGGATACGTTTAAGAGAAAATAGAGTATATTTGTCTTAAATACTATATATAAGAGGAATCAGATTATGCAAAAAGAAGATGCTTTAGAAACGCTGCAGGATAAAAACGCCGATCTTGAGCGTGTACTGCAGATATTGAACAGTTTTGAAAACGATACCGACATCCAGGCGCAGACGGCTATGAACATCAGCCGCCGGGTAAGCGTTGATGATGTGGGCAGGGAGTGTGACCCAAGGATTATACAGATGCTGAGGCAGCTTGCAAAAAGCAAGGATATGGGTGCCAGGTGGGCCGTGGCCAAATGCGTCCATACGCCACAGGAGATTTTAAAAACGCTGGCAGAAGATGAAGTCAACCTGGTCCGGGCGCTGGTTGCGACCAACCCAAATACGCCCGCTGGGCTTTTGGAGCGCTTTTTTGAAGATGACAAGATCGTCAAAGACGGGCTTACGGGTAATGCAAAAACACCTTTGTGGATCCTTCAAAAGTTGGCAGACGATCCTGATAAAATGGTACGGATGCGTACGGTACAAAATCCGTCGCTGCCGCTAAAGCTGGTAGAAAAGATGTGCGGGGATGATAATAAAGATGTCAGTATTCTGGCAAATGAGATCAAACAGGCACGACAAGGAGAGGGCAATGAAAAAAAATAATGATTTAACCGGTTTTGAGGCGCTTGAAAAGCAGCTGCTTGCCGTTTACAGAAGCGGGGTGTATATCAGCGGCAAAGATATTACCGAACTGGCAGCGGCGCTGGATTTTGAATTCCCGATGAAAAAACGCGAAAGTTCGCTGAAAAAACTGATCTTTCAAGCCAAAAAGGAAAAGAGGCTCCCGCAACTTTTTGATGCCGTTATCAAACTCTTTGAAGCAAAAATCAAAGAGTACCGGGCTTTGGCCCAAAGCTATGAAAACGCAGAGCCCGTGATTGGAGAGTGGATCCAAAAGGCGCAGCGTTCAGTACAGATGCTTGAAGGGCAAAAACAAAAAGCAAAAGAGTATACAGATGAATAAAACGGCAGTTGAAAGAATCATCAAAAACGTTTTATACCCCGGGCTTGACAAAACGCTGGGGGCTTTGGACGTCATCAAAGAGGTATCGGTGCAAGATAACAGCGCGCGCGTTGTGTTAACTATGCAAAATGAAAAGGTCTTTGATCAGGTACAAAAGCGTATCCAAAAAGCGCTGGGCGATATGGAAGCTGATGTGGTATTTGACGCCGGGCAGAAAAAACGCACCGATTTTGGGACTACACGCAATCCCAACAATAAAGCCGCATATGCAGACAAGGTGATCGCCATCAGCAGCGGCAAAGGCGGTGTGGGCAAAAGCAGCGTGGCAGTAAATATCGCCGTGGGACTGGCCCAGCAGGGGAAAAAAGTGGGACTGCTGGATGCGGACGTATACGGCCCGAGCATTCCAAGAATGATGCAGATTGAAGGTGAAAAGCTGCAGTGGAATGAGAACAATAAGATCGTACCCAGTGAGAATTTCGGAATCAAGATTATGAGCGTGGGCCTTACCACGCCCAAATCCGATACTCCCCTTGTCTGGCGCTCTTCTGTTGCCATCAGCGCGTTGATGCAGTTTTTAGAAGATGTAGAGTGGGGCAGCCTGGATTATCTTATTATCGATATGCCTCCGGGAACGGGGGACGTGCAGCTGTCCATGGCTCAGGAACTGCATCTTGACGGGGCGGTGCTGGTAACGACACCGCAGACAGTCAGCCTTGATGACGTGAGCCGCTCAATTATGATGTTTAAAGATATCGGTATACATGTTACCGGCGTGGTGGAGAATATGAGTTATTTCATCGCTCCCGATACGGGCAAAAGCTACGAAATCTTCGGAAGCGGCGGCGGAGCGGCGCTGGAGGAACGCTACGGCGTACCGCTGCTGGGCAAAATCCCCCTTACGATGCAAAACAGACAGTTGGCAGATGAGGGAAAAGTCGCGGTGGCTTTCGGTGATGCTGAGAGTAAAAAGATATACAAAGAGATTATTGCCAAGCTGCCCTGAGGGGCGTCTTGGTTTACGTGCTGAACTTTCCTAATTCGTCATTGAGCTGTTTGGCTGCTTCTTTAAGCTGCTTTGCGGCGTTATTGATCTTGCTGGTGTCGTCATTGTTTTGTCTTGAAATATCCTGAATCTCTTCGATATAGCCTATGACTTTGCTGACATCCTCAACCAGCTTGTTGGAATCCTCCACCGATTTTTGCGCTACATTATAAGCGTTGTTGACGATATTGCCCGTATCGACCAGATCGCTGTCGACCTCTTCGGCTTCTTTGGTCAGGTTTTGCAGACTGTCCGCGTTTTGGTTCATCTGCGAACTGGCTCCTGAAATCTCCTGTACGATAACGCTGATAGTTGCTTCTATTTCGCTTAAGGATTTTTGCGTCTGTTCGGCCAGTTTTCGGACTTCATCGGCTACGACGCTAAAGCCCCTGCCGTGTTCTCCGGCGCGCGCGGCCTCGATGGCGGCGTTGAGTGCCAGCAGGTTGGTTTGTTCGGCGATATCTTTGATGGCGTTAAGCACGCTTTTGGCTTCCTGGGCGTTATTGGTCAGGTTGTTGAGTTTATCGGCCAGGTCAACCCCCATCTGCGATTCGGACTGCAGGTTGTTTGTGAAGTTCTCAAGCGCGCTTCTGACGTTATTGACTTTGTCGTTGGCGACCTTGATATCATCGCGGCTGTCTTCGCTTGCCTTGACCGATTGCGAAAGAATTTCACTCATACTCTGTCCCAATTTGGTCGCACTGTCAACAATGCCCACCTGCTTTTGGGTCCGTGTACTGATCTGATCGGCGTTATCATTGAGCGAACCTGAAACCCGCAGGTTTTCCTGACTGGAATCCTTGGCCCGCATAACGATATCCTGGACTTTGCCGATAAAGCGGTCCATCCAATACGCCGCTTTTGAGATTTCGTCATCTTTTTTGAAATTGAGCCGTCTTGTCAAATCGCCGTCGTCGTTGCTGAGGTCTTTGGTTCTGTCTGTCAGGGTTTGGATAGGGTTTAAAATCTCTTTTTTCATGAAAAAGCTCAGGCCAAGTATCGCCAGCAGCGCCGCAAAGCCCATCGCCGGGATGATAATAGATTTAAATTCTGAAATATCGCCGTACACATTGTCCAAAGACAGTTGTATATCCATTACCCCGAGCACGTCGCCTTCCTGCGCGTTTGGATGGCATGCCAGGCATTCGGGCGTGGCGATGAGAGGTTTGAGCTGCTGGATATATTTATTGTCTCCGTCTATCTGCTCGGTAAAGCTGGGATCGCCGGAAGAAAACACTTTGCGCACGGCGGGGTCTTTTGTAAAACTGGTGTCATAGCCAAACATATCAATAACCTGTTTGGATTTGTAAATTTTTAACTTTTTGACATCATCGATAGCTTCGGTACTTTGTATCGTTTCTTCGATAATCTGGGCACTGCCAAGATTCATAGCGTTTCTTACCCCGATAAAAGCCGATTCACTGATGGTGTTGACGTTTCTCTTGGCCGAGTCTTCCATTATTGCGTCAAAACTGTTAAATACATACAGCATGACCGATGAGACACCGATGATAAAAAACCCGATAAGGGTGATGATGATTTTTGCCTTGATTGTTTTGATGCGATCCATTGTGTAACTCCTGCTTTTTCCGGCTGTCATATGTTGATTATATCGACATTATGAGAATTTTTAAACAAATTGTACCTATTTTTAGTAAAACTATACCTAACTTAGGTCAAGAAATCTGTATACTTTTGGAAAGTATAAGTTTTTATTATGTCAAAAAAGTGTTAA
>JBNJFE010000017.1:0-24295 GCA_051746505.1 Campylobacterota bacterium | reverse complement strand
GATGAGGGGTTGGAATATGCAAAAAGACACCACGAATATGTATGATATCGCTATTATCGGAGGCGGTCCGGCCGGGATCAGTGCGGCCGTGGAAGCGGTGCTTGGCGGCATTGAAAATATTGTTCTCTTTGAAAAGGGGCAAAACCATTCCATGACGATACGAAAGTATTACAAAGATAACAAAAGAGTGGACAAGGATTGGAAAGGCCAAAAGGTTATGCTTCACGGCAACGTATTCTTTACCGACGGGACCAAAGAAAGCACGATCGATCTGTTTGACACATTGCTTGATGAACACGCCGTTGAAGCAAAATTCAATCATGAGATAGAAAAGATCACACAACATGACGCTCTTGAAGATCCCTTTGCCATCAAAACGCCAAACTCGGGCACGTATTACGCGACAAACGTTATCGTCGCTATCGGCAACATGGGCAAACCCAACAAACCCGCCTATGCGATTCCCCCCTCAATCAAATCAATCGTGGGGCACAACCTGCAACACTGCGGCAATGATGAAAACGTACTGGTCGTGGGCGGGGGAGACTCGGCCGTTGAGTATGCGTACGGCCTGGCTGATTCCAACCGGGTTACGCTCAATTACCGAAAAAACGAATTCAGCAGGATCAATGATCAAAACAGCCAAATTCTGCACGAGTGCGTCATGGAAAACAAACTCCACCTGCGAACAGGGGTCGATATAGAAGCCGTTGAGAGCAAAGGCGGCAAAGCCCTGGTTCACTACAGTGATGGCTGGAAAATCAAATACGACAAGATCGTATACGCCATAGGCGGCATCGCCCCGACAGACTTTTTAAACAACTGCGGTATAAAAATGAACGAAAAGGGGCTCCCGCTGCTTGATGAAAACTACCAGACCAATACAAAAGGCATGTATGTCGCCGGCGATCTGGCAGCCAGAATCGGCGGGTCGATCGCAGCCTCACTGAATCACAGTTATACGATCATAGAACATATCAAAGCGTTTCGTACGATCCCAAACCGGCAAACTAAGTATTAGCGGATAATCTCGATCTGCGTTTTTGCCCGCAGCTTTTGAAAATGCAGCTTCACGATCTCTTCCTGCTGCTTTTGCCGCCAGCTTTGCTGTACCTGCTGCTTGACCTCTTCAAAATTCTTTTTGCTCACACCCTCTTTGCTTTTGATATAAAAGGCCGCGTAGCGATCGGATAGGTTTACAACGGGAGTAAACTCGCCTTTTGGTGTGTTGTTGATCATATACTCCAACTGCCCGGAAACTTCGTCTGCGCGTATCGTCTGCGCTCCGCGCTGGACGTTTTCATTGAGCGCAAAGGGGTTTTGCACCTGTTCCTGCAAAGCTTCCTTAGAAGAAGAAACGTACTGGGTAACCTGCGCTTTTTCAAAGGTTGAAAACTGATCGATATTGTTTTCATAATGGATTTTCAACTCATCCGAGCTTGGGGGAGTGATGTTTGAAGACGCCAGCTTATCGGTCAGTTTTCGCTCCTGCAGCTTGTTTTTAAACTCCTCTTTGTACGCTTGAAAATCACGCCCGCTGTTTTGAATCATCTGTTCCAGCTGCGTTAGGGTCAAATCATTGCTTTGCGCCATCTGTTCCAGTTCACTTGTGAGTTCATATTCACTGACTTCTATGCCAAGCCGCTCTATCTCCATTTCACGCAGTTTCTGCCTGATCAGGTGTTGTGCTGCTTCATTTGAACTCATATCGCGTGTTTGCCGGGTTTTGTCTATATCATACAGTGTAATGGGTTTATCCCCGACCGTAATCGCCACGGCGTTTACCAGCCCCGCCTGTAAAGTTGCCGTCAGCATAAGTATTGCCAGCCATATTCTCATATCAGCCCTTTTTTGTCTGTTTTGTATTATAATTATATCAAACAATAAGCATTTACGCCTGTAAAAAAGCTTAATACCCTTTTGCGCAAAAGATTTAAAGGGGCGAAAATAGCGGTTTTTAACAAAATAACGGTACAATCACTAAATTTATAACATTAAAGGCAAACAATGGTATCAACACGATTTGCTCCAAGCCCGACGGGGTATCTGCATATCGGCGGACTGCGGACAGCATTGTTAAACTACCTGTGGGCGCGTAAAAACGGCGGCAAGTTCTATCTGCGGATTGAAGACACCGACCTGAAAAGAAATTCCCAGGAAGCGACAAAAGCGATCATCCAGGCTTTTGACTGGCTGGGTCTTGATTACGACGGCGAAGTCATTTATCAGTCAAAACGCTTCGATCTGTACAGACAGTATATCGACCGCCTCCTTGAAGAGGGCAAAGCGTATTACTGTTACATGAGTAAAGAGGAACTTGACGCTTTGAGGCAGGAACAGATCGCAAACGGCCAGCGTCCCAGATACGACAACCGCTACCGTGACTTTACCGGCACGCCTCCTGCGGGTATAGAACCGGTGGTACGCATCAAAGCCCCTACCCACGGCGCTATTGTCATTGCCGACGGGATCAAGGGAGAGATCACGATAAACAGCGATGAAGTGGATGATTTCATCATCGCCAGAAGCGACGGGACACCCACGTACAACTTTGTCGTGGCCATCGATGACGCGACGATGGGCTTAAGCGATATCATCAGGGGCGATGACCACCTGTACAATACGCCAAAACAGCTTATTATCTATGAAGCCCTGGGTCTGCGGCCGCCAAACTTTTACCATGTGCCCATGATCAACAATGAAGCGGGCAAGAAGATGTCCAAACGCGACGGCGCGCTGGATGTGATGGAATACAAAAAAATGGGGTATCTGCCCGAAGCGCTGCTTAACTTCCTGGTACGCCTTGGCTGGAGTTACGGCGATCAGGAGATTTTCAGCCTGGATGATATGCTTAAAAAATTTGATCCAAAAGATCTTAACTCCAGCGCCTCGGCTTTTAATGTGGATAAACTCAACTGGCTTAATTCCCACTATATCAAAAACTGTGACAACGACCGCCTGGCCAAACTGTTAGAAGAGTTTGACATTTATATTTTCAGCCACGACAAGAAAGAGATTTTGCTGGATGAATCCAAAGAACGCAGCAAAACGATCAAGCAGCTGGCCCAGAATGTATACATGATTGTGGTAGATCCAAGTGAATATGACAAAAAGGCGGTTAAAAAAGCGGCCAAAAATTACGATATACTGATCGAGTTTTATAATTATTTGGAAAGTTACGATAAACAGCTGCACCTGCCAAGCGATTTTCACCAGGTGATTGAAAGCTTTTTAGACAAAAAGCAGCTGGGCTTTGGCAAACTCGGCCAACCTCTTCGTGTAGCTCTTGTGGGGGCTATGAAGGGACCCGGTCTTGATGTGATCATGAGTGCCATCGGAAAAAAACAGAGTATGAAAAGAATCAAAAAAGCCTTAGAGGTTTTTGATACCCAGGAGTAAAAATGCTGTACCTTGAGATAGCCATAGCGCTGCTGCTTGTTATCCTGATCATTATCGAATACAAGCGCCTGGCCCTGTTAAAGGCACATACAGCCAAGGGTGTTGCGCATGAAGAAAGCGCAATCCCCCAAAGCGAAACGGGCAAAGCCCAGGATTGCGACGCCCTGCACGAACATATCGAAGAAGAGATTTCAAAACTCAAACGCTACAACACGTACTCCGTGACGCATATGAATTTCACCATGAATCTTGATGCTGTGGATGTGGCTAAGAAATTAAAAGACTTCGTACGAAAAAGCGACCGCGTTTTTGCCTGCAAACATAAAGTCTACATCTTTTTTCCCTTTACCAAAGACAGCCACTCTATCCGTCAGAAAATAGAAAAACGTATTTTAAACCACCTGCAGGGCGAATACGATAAAGAGGTCAAATTCATCACCGTCAAATTTCAGGGCTTCAAATACGACCCCGAACTCAATATCGATCTATTTCCCAAACTTCCTTAAGCGTTTTGCTATCTGTTCTGCGCCTCCGGGCCGCAGCATCCCAAGAAGCCTCCGGCTGGCTTCTTGCAGTGTCGCGTCATCAAGCGTTTGAAAAAAGTTCATATCAAAGGATTCCTGGCGCATAACCCAACCCGCGCTGTTTTCCACCGTTGCCAGCGCGTTATAGTACTGGTGGTCCCGCGCGGCGTGGGGAAAGGGGACAAACACAGCCGGCAAACCGTTGGCGCAGGTTTCCCATACCGTTGACGCCCCCGCCCTGGCCACGGCGAGATCGGCTTTGTGCATCTTGCCGGCGATATCCTTGCTAAAAGCAAACAGATCAACATCCACACCCAGTTTCGCATACTCTTTTTGCAGCATCGCGTACTCGTTTTTGCCGCACTGGTGGATAATGGCAAAATCATAACACTTTGCCACCTGCAGGGCTATGGCGTTGATACCGCTTGCTCCCTGCGACCCGCCTAAAAAAAGAATCGTTTTCAATGTTTTTCGCTGTCTGGATTGTTCAAAAAACACCTCTTTGACCGGGTAATCGCTTCTGTTTTTGCCAAAGGATTCAATCACCTCTTTGGCAAAGGGTTGTAGCATCACGTTCAGCCGCCCGGCAACGGAGTTTTGTTCATGAATGATCAAGGGCTTTCGCAGCAGTACCGCCAGAATCGCCGCCGGTGCCGCGCTGAAGCCGCCCACGCTGAAAACGGCGCTGCTTTTGCGCACCACGGGCCAGACAGATTTCATCTGGCCCAGAATCTGTAACAGCGCACCTGCTTTGGCAAAACCTTTTTTATCCACCACCCCTGCAGTTTGCAAAAAAATCCGCTGTGAAAAGCGCGTATCGTTTGCAAACCAGTCACGGTCCTGGCCCTTTTGCGACCCGATATACACGATGTCATCCAGGTAATTGGCCACGGCGTCGATGATAACCAGGTGGCCGCCTGTTCCCCCGCCAGTGCACACGATCACAGGATCGCCTTTTTACTGATCATCAGCATCATTCCCATGGCAATACACGACGCCCAGATATGAGAGCCGCCATAACTTAAAAACGGCACCGCAATCCCTTTAATGGGCGCGATCCCGCTGATACCGTAGGCGTTGATAAGAAACGACAGCCCGACAATCATCGCAATACCGACGCTGAAAAGATGATACGGGCGGTTCTTGCTTCTGGCTGCGATTTTGAAAATACGAAACAAAACCACCGCAAAAGCAAACGCGACCAGCGCTACCGCGAAAAACCCAAGTTCTTCAGCCATCCCAGAGAGCACGAAATCGGTATGGACTTCACTCAGATACCCCAGCTTAAACTGCCCGTTGCCAAGTCCCTGACCGAAAAACTCCCCGTTGGCGATCGCGTTGAGCGAGTGCCCTATCTGGTAGGGTTCCTGATTGCTTTCTACGCGAAGATGCTGCTGCAAACCCGCCGGGGCCATATCCAGCACGAGGTCCTGGATACTGGACCACCACGACCGCAGCCTGGCGATGCGGTGTTCGCTGATGGCGATAAAGACGGTAAAAGCCGCCGCGGCCAGCGCGAAGATGATCAAAAACAGCCGTTTGCTGCGCTCGGCAAACAAAAGCATCGTCGCAAGCGTAACGCTTAAGACCACAACCTGCCCGAAATCGTTTTGAAAGATGGCAATAAGCACCACCACCACGCCAAAAACAAGCAGGTACGGGATCACTTCCAAAAACTCTTCGCCCAGGGGACGGTTGTCTTTTGTCTGGGAAAACTTGCGCGAAAAGCTCCACGCCAAAAACCAGACAAAGCCCACTTTAAAAAACTCCACGGGGGAAATAGAGGCAACGCCGAGATTGATCCACCGTTTTGCCCCGCCGATCTGGGGAACAAGGGATGCGGGCATAAACTGCATAGCGATCATGACGATAAAAAAGACCACAAACAGGGCCGCGCCGATACGGTTGAACCATTTGTCCGGATCAAGAGCTGCGAGCATAAACATCATCGCCAGTCCGCTGAATACCGCCACGGCCTGCTTGATAAAAAAGTTGTACTGGGAAGTTTCCAGACTCATCGTCACGAAAGTAGAAAGCGAATAGCTAAAAATCAAACCGATGCTTAGCAGCACGGTTACGGTGTAAAGAAGATATTTATCTGCCATCAGTGTCGCTTTTTGTTTTAATTTTATCACAACAGCTATCAAAATCTCATTAGCCCGTCACACCGTTGATATTGGTATGCTTTTTGCTTTTATCTCTACAAATGTTTTTGGTATAATATGCTCAGCACATAAAAAAAGGAATAGCGATGCAGATCAGTCAAGCCAGATCACTTGCCCAGGAAGCATTGGATTACAGAAGTACCAGACAAGACTTAATCGCAGGCAACCTGGCAAATGTAGACACTCCTTTTTATAAAGCAAAAGATATCAGCTTTGAATCGATGCTCGCGCAAAAACGCGCCGCTCATGAAAATGCCGGACACTCAAAGCAGCTTGACCTTGCCAAGACAGCCTCAGGGCATCTTGACAGTTCAAAAGAGTTTGACAGCAGCCGGGCCACCCTCTTTCACAGAGACGGGCACATGACGCGTAATGACGGCAACAGCGTCGATCTTGATACCGAGACGAGCGAAATGTCCAAAAACGGGATGATGTACAATGCCCTGCTGACGGCTTTGAAAAAAGACAAAGCGATCTTTAACAGCGTCATTGACTCATCGAAAAGTATTTAAGGATTAAATGATGGGATTTTTAAGCAGTTTTGATATCAGCGGATACGGGTTAACCGCCCAGCGGCAGCGCATAAACGCCGTCAGTTCCAATATCGCCAACGCCAATACGACACGAACCGAAGAAGGCGGGCCCTACAGAAGAAAAGAGGTCGTTTTTAAAGAAGTTGATTTTAAAGATGTGCTGAATTCCAGGATCGATGAAAACGCGAATATGTTACAATACAGTGATCCGCTTGATGAGGGAAGCCGGGGCAAAAAGCCCGATCCCGCGCTTTCAAGCGTACGTGTGGACAAAATCGTCCGTGACGACAGCGAACCGAAGATGAAACACGAACCCGGCCACCCCGACGCAAACGCGCAGGGCTATGTGGCTTATCCCAATATTAACCCGGTCGTGGAAATGGCCGATATGATAGAAGCCACAAGAGCGTACCAAGCCAATGTTTCGGCGTTTCAAAATGCCAAAACAATGGCCAATACCGCTATAGAAATGATGAGGACATAGATAGATGCCAAACAATATTAACGGTTTTGACAAGTTAAACAACCTTAATACGTTAAACAAGCCAAACAAAGGCGGCAACGAAACCTCCGAAATGGACTTTGAGAAGATGCTCAAAGATTCCATTGGCGAATCCAACGCCGTGCAGAAAAAAAGCGAAGACGCGCTTGCGGATATGGCTACCGGACAGGTAAAAGACCTGCACCAGGCCGCCATCTCTATCGGCAAAGCCGAAACCAATATGAAAATGATGCTGGAAGTACGGAACAAAGCGATCACGGCATACAAAGAACTGCTCAAAACCCAAATATAAGATGACGCCTGAAGAGCTGCAGAGCAATAAAAAGATCAGATCCCTGATCTTTTTTTCCACTTTTGTTATCTTTTTACTCTTTTTTCTCCTTCGTATGGGCTTTGAAGCCGGCGGCAACAGGGACCTTCCCACCCAAAAAGCCACCATCAGCGAAAAATCCAAGCGGGGCAAGATCGTCACCGCCGACGGATTCACTATCAGCCAGTCGGTGAAACTGTACAAAGCCTCCATCTTCGCCCCGGGGATCAAGAAAGGCAAACGCGAACTTTTTATCAACCTGTTCAGTATTTACAGCAATCTAAGCAAAGACTATATCAAACGCCGTCTGGGAACGTTTGATTCCAATGTCATACTTTCTTACAATATCAATCCCACAACCGCAAAATATCTCAAAGAACTCTCCAGGAAACTGTATACTTTGGGCGTATACAAACGTATCCATTACCAAAACGGCGGCAGTATCACCTATAAGCTAGAAATAGAAGAAAGCGGCGAAAGCAGAGAGTTTTTTTACCACGACACCCTTACCCCGGCTGTGGGCCACATGACAAAGGTCAATGACCGGGGATACACCAGACCGCAGGGGTTAAAGGGGCTTGAAAAGCAGTACCAGCAGCAGCTAAACGACGGACAGGACGGTTTTATCCGCGGCAAGCGCGACCTGCACGGCGATATCGTTTTTGACGGCGACGCGATACGAAAACACACCCGCGACGGGTACAATCTCAAACTGCATATAAATCTCAAACTCCAAAAACGCGTGGAAATGGTTTTAGATGCTTACCAAAAAGAACTCAAAGCCAAAGAGATAACGGCGGTGGTCATGGACAGTACAACCGGCAGCGTTTACGCCTTTGCCAGTTCCAACCGTTACGACCCTTCCAATATCAAACAAAACCAGATCTCTTTTCTCAACCCCACCGCCACCGAACACCTTTACGAACCCGGTTCGGTGATCAAACCCATCACTTTCACCCTGCTGCTTGAAACAGATAAGGTCAATCCCCTGGAACTGATCAATACCGAAAACGGCCGCTACCGCCTCAACGGTTACCTGATTACCGATGAGCATAAAAACGACTGGCTCAGCGCGCAAAACGTGATCACCTACTCGTCCAACATCGGTATGGCCAAACTGGCCCAGCGGCTGGAAGGATACGAACTGTATGACGGATTTAAGCGTTTCGGGTTGACCAGACAAAGCGGTATCGACCTGCCCTACGAGCGCGTCGGGGGCATCCAGGAGGTCGCGCAGCTCAACTCCCCCGTATACAAAGCCACCTCGGCGTACGGCTACGGGATGAGTGTGAATCTCATTCAGCTGCTCAAAGCCCACAGCGCCTTTAACAACGGCGGGCATCTTGTCACCCCCCACCTGGTGGCGTCCATGACAAGGGGAAGCAAAACCTATCACCAAAAACCAAGCAAGGAACAAGTCATCACTTCAGCCACCGCCGCACGGATGAATAATATTTTGCAAAGGGTTGCAAAAAAAGGCAGCGCCAACCGTGCGCTGATAGAGGGGCTTGAAATCGGCGGCAAAACCGGCACGGCCCATATTTCGGTGGAGGGGACGTATGAAAACAGGTACAATTCTACCTTTATCGGGTTTGTAAATGACGTCAAGAATCGATATAATATCGCTGTTTTAACACATATGCCGCAGAAAAAATACCACCACTTCGCGTCACTGACCTCGGTGCCGGTATTTAAAGCCGTCGCCGAAAAAATGATAGAGTTGGATATGCTGCGGCCAAAAAAAGACGAGGGAGAGTAAAATGGCATTAGACCATCAGCATCGTTTGGATCTTCACCTGCAGCTGCCCAAAAAATACGAAGTGCTGCTGCACAACGATGATTACACGACGATGGATTTTGTCGTTGAAATCTTAATGGAACTTTTTCACAAAAGCAAGCCCGAAGCCTACGCGATCATGATTACGATTCATAAAAAGGGACAGGCCGTATGCGGCGTTTATACCAAAGAGATCGCGGAGATGAAGGTCAACCAGGTCAAAGCCACAGCCAAGCAAAACGGGTTTGCACTGCTTGCGACGATGAGGGAGAGCGATGATTAGCAAAGAATTAAACCGGGTTTTTCAAAAAGCAATCGAATTTGCCAAAGAGAACAACCATGAGTATTTAACCATAGAACACCTTTTTTTAACGGCACTGGAACACCCTGCCGGCGGGCAGATTTTTGACGCGCTGCAGGTTGACAGCGAAGCGATGAAAAAGGAACTTGCCTTTTACGTACTGTCCAACAACGAATCGCTGCCAACCCACAAAGAACCCGTTGAAACCATCGCGCTTTCACGGGTATTAGAGCAGATGATGCTGCATATCCAAAGTTCTGGAAAAACCAATGCCACCATCGGAGACTTTCTTGCCGCAATCTTCAGTGAGGAAGAAACGATCAGCCTCTACCTGCTTCAAAAGTACGGTATTGAACGGGTGGATATTTTGGAAGTGATTTCTCACCCCATGCATACGCCCCAACAGGAAGCACAAAAGTCAGGCAAAGAGAACAAAAGTACGCTTGAGCAGTTTTGCACCCATCTCAACGCCCAAAGAGACAAAATCGACCCCGTCATCGGCAGAGATGACGAAATCGTGCGTCTGTACCAAATCCTGCAGCGCAAGAAAAAAAATAACCCCCTCCTTGTCGGCGAAGCGGGCGTGGGCAAAAGCGCGATCGTGGAAGGGCTTGTGAAAGAACATGACGAATATGAGATATACGCGCTTGATCTTGCCGCGCTGATGGCGGGGACCAAGTACAGGGGCGAGTTTGAAAAGCGGCTCAAGGCCGTCGTCGATGAACTGCAGCAGATCGATAACGCCGTTTTATTCATCGATGAACTGCACACGATTGTGGGCAGCGGGGCCACGGGCGGATCAAGCATGGATATGTCCAACCTGCTCAAACCCGCCCTTGCTAAAGGCTTGATCAAATGTATCGGCGCCACGACCTATGACGAGTACCGCCAGTATATCCAAAAAGACAAAGCCTTAAGCAGACGTTTCAGCAAAATAGACGTAGCCCAGCCAAGCAGCACAGATACGCTCAAAATCCTGCAGGGACTGCAGGGGTTGTATGAAACCCACCACGGTTTACACTACTCCAACAACGCCCTGCAAAAAGCGATCGATCTGTCGGTGCGTTATATCCATGACCATTTCCTGCCCGATAAAGCGATCGACATCATCGATGAAGCCGGGGCGTTTTATAAAAGCAAAAATAAAAAAACAGTCAACGCTAAAGATATCGAAAAAGTCGTAGCCAATATGCTTAACCTGCCCGAAGTCAAAAGCGACCTTTCTCATCTGCGGGATTTGGATTCCAAGCTCAAAGAGCGCATCGTCCATCAGGATGAAGCCATTGGGGTATTGACCAAAGCGATCAAAAAAGCTCACCTCAAACTCCAACGCGACAAACCCATGGGCAGCTTTATCTTCGTAGGCCCTACGGGCGTGGGCAAAACAGAGGTTTCAAAGCAGCTGGCAAAGCTTTTGGATATGCACTTTTTAAAATTTGACATGAGCGAATATATGCACAGCCATACCATCAGCCGCCTGATTGGTTCGCCTCCTGGATATGTGGGTTATGAAGAGGGCGGCCTTTTAACCGAAGAAGTGCGCAAACATCCCCACAGCGTGATCGTCTTTGACGAGATAGAAAAAGCCGACAGTTCGCTTATCAATCTCTTCCTGCAGCTTTTTGACAACGCCAAGATCACCGACAACAGCGGCCGCGTTGCTGATTTTAAAAACGCGATTGTCATCATGACAAGCAACCTCGGCGCGGGCGACAACGATTCCATGGGCTTTGTAACCCAGCAAAACCGCTTTGACAGCGCCCTGGCGGAGTATTTCAGCCCGGAGTTTTTAAACCGTATCGATTCCAAGGTTGTTTTTAACCGGCTGGAATTTGAAGATATCAAACACATTGCCCGTATCGAGATACAACAGTTGCAGCACAGCCTGCAAAAAGTCAAACTCCAACTCAGCGACCAAGCCCTCAACGCCCTGGCAAAAGAGGGGTATGACAAGCGCTACGGGGCAAGACACCTGCAAAGAGTGATCGATGAGAAAATCGTGTCGGTATTGACCGAAGAGATCCTTTTTGGCAAACTCAAAAAAGGCGGCAGGGTTTTTATCGGGTATAAAGAGGATTTTACCTTTTCCTATGCATAGGCACCCCATCCCGTGTCTGCCAAAAGAACATATCTTTCCAGACCCCGCCCTGGGAATGGATGAGGGACTTTTAGCCTACGGCGGCGACCTGCATCCAGACCGCGTCTTAAAGGCGTACACCCTTGGCATTTTTCCCTGGTTCAACGAAGGCGATCCCATCCTCTGGTGGTCGCCAAATCCAAGAATGCTGCTTTTTCCACAACAGATGCGTATCTCCAAATCTTTTCGCCGCGTCCTGCGCAACAAACCTTACAGGGTCAGTTTTGACACCGATTTTGCAAAAACAATCAAAGCGTGCGCCGAGATTGAACGAAAAGATCAGCAGGGAAGCTGGATTGTCGATGCTATGCAGCGGGCTTACACGACCCTGCATCAAAGAGGCTTTGCCCACAGTATCGAAGTATACGAGCAAGATACGCTTATTGGCGGATTATACGGTATCAGCTACGGAGCGGCTTTTTTTGGCGAATCGATGTTTTCGTATACAAAAGAGGGATCAAAAATCGCGCTGTTTTACCTGCACGCGCTGGCGGTTGAGAAAGGCTTTGATTATATCGACTGCCAAATGCCCACGCCGCACCTGCGGCGCATGGGCGCCAAAGAGGTTGACAGGCAGACGTTTTTGGACCTGCTGCAAAGATCAAACAGGAAAAACACGCTGTTTGGGTCATGGAAAGATATGCGTATCGATCCTAACTCTGCGGGTCTGGAAAGCTTAAGGTAAACACCGCGCCCATAGCAGCGTTTCTGGCATCGATCCTGACGCCCATATTGTGCAGCAGCTGCCTGGTCAGATACAGACCGATACCGCTGCCTTTGTCTTTTGTGGTGGTAAAGGGACGAAAGATCACGGGCAGCATATCCTGACTGATCCCTTTGCCGTTATCTTTGACAAGGATTTTATACTCTTGGAACACTATTGTTATCAATCCCTCCTGTACCTTTCGCGACACGATAGCGTCTTTGGCGTTTTCGATCAGATGCATCATCGCCTGCAAAAACTCGGCTTTGCTGCCTTTGATCATAAAATCCTCGCCCTCTACCGCAAAGGTGATATTATGCAGGTCAAGATACGCGGCATGTTTTAAAAGCGTATTTTGCACCGCGTCTTTGGCGCTGAAGGGTGCAACACTGTCCTCATGGTCAAAAAACTCGTCGATATCATGCAGCATCGCATGCATAGCTTCAAGCTCTTTTTTGCTTTTGTCCGGCAGCTGTACCTGCCTTGGAAGCAGCGCAAAAAGAATATCCCATCGGTCTTTGACAAGTCCCAGGGCATGCCCCATAAACGCAAGCCGGTTTTGTTTCAGCAGTACTTTATCCTGAATACGCAGCTGCTTGCCCTGCTGCTTGAGTTGGGTATCCAGAATTTCGTTAAGTTCCTGCAGTTGGAAACGCTCCTGGGTTTTATTAATGACGACGATAAAGCGCTCATGATCGGCCAGGTAGCGAAGGGATAGCTCAAAATGTATCTTTACCCGGCTGCTGGTATGAAAAACAACGCTCATCTTTGAAAGCACCTGACGCTTTCTGGTAATCTCCAGGGCTTTGCTAAAACGCTTCCGGTCGTTTTCCTCCATAAAATCCCCCGGCCCGCCTAAAAGCAGTTTTGTAGGGTTATACCCCAAAATCGAAGCGAATTTTTGATTTACTTTTAAAAACCGTCCCCCGGTATCTACCAGGCCGATACCGCTGTCTACTTCCTGAAAAAGGGTATTTAAAACCGTAGAATCTTTTTGTATCTTCTTTCTGCTTTTCATATCCCGGTAGAGGAAAAAAAGGATTGTCGCCAGCGTGATACTTCCTGATATCAGAATAAAATAAAAATTCAGCGTCTTATTTATGACGTATTGGCCGCTGCCGGTAACGGTAAAGAAGCCCGTTACTTTGTTTGCTAGTTGGTTGGTAACGGGGATAACGGTCGTAACCGCCTGCATCTTGGTATTGTAAAAAGAAAATATCTCTTTTTCTTGCAGTTTTTTATCAAAATAGGCTTCCTGCGAAGAGGCCAGGGCAAACATCGTTTCTATTCCCGCTTTTTCAAAGACGGCTTTGGCCGCGCTTTCTTCCATACAAAAACGCTCCAGCGGGGATTGGACGTAATTTTTGCGGTAGGGCTGCAAGACTTTGTCCGATACGACATTTTTATCAAGAAAAAACTGGGCTGTTTTGTTGAAGTTTTTTATAAACTCTTTGCTCAAAGCAAGGGTAGAAAACGAGATTTCGACACTGCCGGCGTGCTCTCCTTTGGTATCAAAAAGGGGATAGACAAAGCGCAGACCGTTGTAAAGTTTGCCCTCTTCAAAGCCGTGAAAGGGTTTTTGGTGTTTATTGACAAAAACAACGCTTTGACGCACTTTGCTTAAGTCATCGCCGTAAAGCTCCCGATTGTGCAGGCGCAGAAAACTGCTGCTGTCTTTGAGGTGAAAATGCACCTGTCGGACGCTATGGGTTTTTAACCGGCTGTACGCCTTTTGCAGCTTTGTATGCAGCTGCGTTCTTCTTTGGCCAAGCTGCTGCTTTGTAAGGTCGTTGATACCGGTATAAATCTCTTTTGTCTCCTGCGTATCAATTATAAGTTCGTAAACGAGTTTTGAAATCTCATGGTATTTTCCGTATACGGTATGGTATGCCGCCTGGTTGCTCTGGGAATTCTTTTGCAGAAACTGCCCGATCCTGTACTCTTTTTCAAAATAGAGCAAAAGCGCGGCGATACCGACAAGGAGAAAAAATAAAAATAGAAATTGCGATTTTAACTGCATCTGCCCCTGCTTCCTGAACTGTCCCTGAATTTCGCTTCTTACGGCAGTGTACCTAAACTCTTCTTACTTGCTGATAAATATAACGCCACCTCTAAAAAAACGTATCAATCATGGCATACAGCTTTTCAGGGTCGGTTTCGCTGTTGACTCTGTCGCGAAAAGCGCCCGCCCCCGCGTAGCCTTTGGAGTAGGTATGCAAATGTTTTCGAAACATTTGTACTCCCGGCTGACCGTGAAAATGCACCATCTGCCTGAAGTGTTCCAGGATGATCTCTTTTTTCCTCTGGACACCAAGTTCTTCACTGCCGGTTTTCATCTGTTCAAAAATCCACGGCCGGCCGACGGCCCCTCTGCCGACCATAACCCCCGCCGCGCCGGTTTGTTCCAATACCTGTCTCGCGATGTGTGGGGTTGTGATATCACCGTTTGCCACCACGGGAATATCCACGGTTTGCACCATTTGCGCGATGGCGTCGTAATCCACGGCCGATTTGTACCCGCCGCTTTTTGTCCGCCCGTGTACCGCCATAAAATCCGCGCCGCTGTCTTGTATGACACGCGCTATCTGCGCAGGTATCTTCTGCCTGTAGCCGATGCGTGTTTTAACGCTGACAGTGGGGGTTGTGGCGTGTGCTTTGATCGTTTTGATGATTTGTGCCATCAGCGGCAAATCCTGCAGCAGTCCGCTGCCTGAACCGTTGCCCGCGACCTTTGGAGCCGGACAGCCGCAGTTGAGGTTGATATCGTCAACGCCTTCAAGGGTGTTGATATACTCCACCGCTTTTTGGATATAGTAAGGGTCATTGCCCGCAAGCTGAATACTGTAAGGGGTTTCTAAAGGAGATTTTTCCAGCATCTTCAGCGTTTTTTTGTTTTTAAACGCGAGCGCGTTAGCACTGATCATTTCACTGATCGTGACATCGGCGCCGAATTTTTTGACCACAGATCGAAACGGAAGATCGGTATAGCCCGCAAGCGGGGCCAGAAAGTAAAGCGGTTTTGAAAACTCTATCATACGGGCCTAGGAACGCAGAAACATCTTTAACTCATAGCGTTTGTTGCACTCCAGCAGATCAAGGTAGGCTCTGAAATTATCCATTCCCTCGTTTTCTGCCAGTATATCGCCGGCTTTTTCAATCATTTCAAACTCCAGCAGCATATACACGTATGCCGGCAGAAACATCCCCTCCTCACGGCTGAGAGATTCAAGCTTTGCCAGCACGGTATCGGGATAAAAATGGGTTTGCAGCACTTGCGCGTATGAATATACCTGTGAACGTTCGATTTTTTTTGCCAGCAAATCCGCCATAGGTTCATCCACTTCAATCGCCTTTTGCAAAGCGCGCTCAAGCACGGTATCGATGGCGGGTTTTGGCATTTGCTCAAGCGTGTTTTTCAACTCTTTTTCCCCAGCGATCGCGGCGTATTTCCGCAAAGCCTTTTCGACAATGCTCATATCGTAATTATCAGCGTTTTTGACCACCTGCTTTGAAAAATCCTCATCGTTTTGCAGCCTGTTTTTCAGGTTTTGTAAGATCAGAGGATTGTCTTTGTCATAGCTGCTTTTTGGCAGCTGTACATACGTTCCCGTAGCAATCGATCTGTTTTTAAGCAGGTTGTCATACAGTTTACTGCCGTTTAAATCACTGAACTCTTTATCGACTCTGATTACGGCATCTTTTACTACCTTTGCGACCTGGGAGAGTTCTTCGTGCTTGATCGTGAGATTTTTGCTTTTGCCCACAAGCGCGGCGTTGAGAGTGTCAACAAGGTTCATACTGTCTTTTTTCCAGCGTCCAAGCTGCATCTTGATCTTGAACCCGTAAAAAAGCATATGCAAAAAAGAAGCTATAAACAGCACGGTCATCGGTACGATCACCCAGATATACTGCGGCAGCGTAAATTCGGTATTATAAACCTTGTGCGTAATCATCTCTTCGCCGAAAAAATAATACGAATATACAGCCGTTGCTATGATCAGTACCAGTGAGGCTATGGTGTATAGCTTCAATTTCATTGCTTATCCTTTTGTAGACTTTTGAGACTTTTCCACGATCTCCCTGCAGGTTATGCAGTATTTGGCATGGGGCTTGACCTTGAGCCGGGAAAAGCCGATGGGGTCTTCACACATATCGCAAATCCCGTATTCACCCTCTTTGACCTTGCTCAAAGCGTGTTCGATTTCCAACAGTTCTTTGCCCTGCTGTGATATTATAGCATCATCGATTATATTGTCAATATCGGCTGAAGCGTGGTCGCCCTCATCGTTTAACTCATTTGATGCGTTGGCAACTTTTTCGATCTCTGTTTCGCTGATGTTTTTCTGGATCTGCTTTTTTCTTTCAAGCAGCATCTGCTCAAAAAACTTCTTATCTACGTCTTTCAAATTCAATCCTTATGGTAGGGGTGATTATTATTGATGCAGATACCTCGAAATATCTGTTCAAGTAAAACCACTTTGGCTACCTTGTGGGCCATCGTGATCTTACCTAAAGAAATAACCCGGTCGCACCTGTTGACAAACGATTTCTCAAAACCGTATGCGCCCCCGATGAAAAAATTCACCCGTGCCCTGTTTTCAAGCAGGTCGGCAAAGCCGTAGCTGTCAACCTGTTTGCCGCCGGTATCCAGTGCGATGTTAAAAGCGTTATCTAACTTTTTTTCATAAGCGCAAGTGTACTCAAACTTTGCTTTATCTTCGCTAACGCTTTGCGCTTTTGCTATATTTTTATTAAAAATGTCCACAGTCGTAACATCTGCGTATTTAGAGATCATTTTTTCGTAATCTGCGTAGATAACATCAAAAGAGGAGCGGTCTCTTTTGATGATGGAGTAGATATTGATTTTCATACACTCAGGCGGCCTGATTTCCTTCTAAGATATCAAGCAGATCGGCTACCGTTTTTTTCATATCGTTTCTGTCAACGACCATATCGATCAATCCGTGTTCCAGCAGAAATTCGCTTTTTTGGAACCCTTTTGGCAGATCGGCCCCGATTGTCTGCTTTATCACACGCTGCCCGGCAAAACCGATCAGCGCGTCGGGTTCGGCCATGATAATATCGCCAAGCATCGCGAAGGAAGCACTGACCCCGCCCATGGTAGGATGGGTCAACACCGACAGATAGGGCAGACGCTCTTTGTGCAGCCTTTTCAGCGCCGCGCTGGTTTTACTCATCTGCAGCAGCGAAAAGGTGCTTTCTTGCATTCTGGCTCCGCCGCTTGCGCTGACTATGACCAGTCCGCAGCGCTTTTCTATCGCGCGGTTGACGGCCCTGACGATCTTTTCCCCTTCTACCGACCCCAGACTGCCGCCCATGAAGGCAAAATCAAAAACGACCAGTTCCACGGGTTTTTCATTGATGGTGCAGCTGCCGCTGAGTACGGAGGATTTGGAACCGGTTTTTTTATACCCCTCCTCGATTCGTTTTTTATAACTTTTTTTATCGGAAAACTTCAGCGGATCAACGGGGACCAAATCGCTGTCGTGGGCTACAAAGCTGTCTTTGTCAACCAGCAGACGGATACGCTGCTGTGCGCCGATACGGTAGTGGTGGCCGCATTTTGGACACACTTCATTGTTTTTCTCCACCTCGGTATAATACATCAGCGACAGGCATTTGGGGCATTTTTGCCAGTCGCTTTTTTCAGCGCTTGATTTTTGCGTCGCCCGCTGACTCAATCGTTTGAAAAGATCACCAAATTTCATGGCCGGTTCCTCCTTAGCGTATCTGCTTTAAATCTTGAATAATGCCAAAAGCCGCGTCCCGGCCGTCTTTAGCCGCGGTTACGACCAGATCGGCCCCGCGGACGCAGTCGCCGCCCGCGTAAATGCCCGGTGTCGTGGTCTGGTAGCGCTCATCAACGATGATTTCGCCCCATTTGCCCGTCTCGATTCCGGCTTCGGCATAAAAATCATAGCTAATTGTATCAAAACCAAGCGCAAAAATGATAATATCTGCTTCCTGAGTGTAATCGCTGCCCTCGATCTCTTCGACGCTGGCACGCCCTCCTTTGGGCGCCAGGGAGAGTTTTGTCCTGCACAGACCTATGCCAACGACCTTTTTATCTTCTCCTGTTATTACCTTTTTGGGAGAAACGTTAAAGTCAAATTCCACGCCCTCTTCCTTGGCGTTTTGGTACTCTTTCTTGCTGCCGGGCATATTCATCGCATCACGACGGTAGAGACACTTTACACTGGATGCTCCCTGACGTAAAGCCGTACGCAGACAATCCATCGCCGTATCGCCGCCGCCGACGACCACGACGTTTTTACCTTTGACGTCAATGCTTTCATCATACGCTTCGCCGAAATTTTTCTTTTGAACGTTGGTTAAAAAATCCATCGCCAGATAGCAACCTTTGGCATCGGCGTTTGGCAGCTTGGGCACCCTGCCCTTGGTCGCACCCACGCCGATAAAAATCGCATCGTAAGTGTTTGAAAGTTCATCGATAGTGATATCTTTGCCCACTTCTATGCCTTTGTGAACTTTCATACCTGATTCGACCAGCCATTTCACCCGGCGCGCGACCACGTGCTTATCCAGCTTGAATCCGGGGATTCCGTATGTCAGCAGGCCGCCCGGACGGTTTTGGCGGTCAAAAAGGTCTACGTCCACGCCTGCGCGCAGCAAGAAAGTCGCGGCACTGAGTCCGGCGGGTCCGCCGCCGATGACAGCGACTTTCTTATTCATGCTGCCTGCTTCAACCACGGGTTTCATTCCCCGCTTAAACCCCTCTTCGCTGATGTAGGTTTCAATCGAACCGATCGTGATGGCGCCGTAACCGTCATTGAGCGTACAGTCACCCTCACACAGGCGGTCCTGCGGGCACACCCGGCCCATCACCTCGGGAAAGGGCGAAGACTGGTTGGAAAGCTCAAACGCCAGTTTCAAATCCCTGCCCGCGTTGGCTTGCAGCCAGTGGGGAATATAATTGCCAAGAGGACATTTGTTGGAACAGTACGGGTCCCCGCACTGCACGCAGCGGCTGGCCTGCGCCCTTGCGTCACTGTTGTCAAATATTTCATAAATCTCTTCATAATCTTTTAATCGTTCGACAACGCCTCGTTTGCCGGGGCTGAGTCGGTTTAGTTCCACAAAGTTTTGCATCTTATTCTCCTTGCTTTTCATCAAGTGGAGATTTTACATCTTTTGGTTTGATCATCCAAAAGTTTCTCACATTGACTCTAAAGTTATCCAAAATCATTTTGGCCTTGGGGCTTCCCGTTTCGTTGATGTAATCTTTGAGCAGCTTTTTGAGGTAGTGACGCTCATAATCGCGCTCATCGGTATCGATACGGATTCCTTCAATGAGTTCCTGATTGATCGTTTCGATAAAGTGATGGCCCTCGTCATAGACAAAAGCCACCCCGCCGGTCATCCCGGCACCGAAGTTTACGCCGACCTTGCCAAGGATCACCGCGACCCCGCCGGTCATATATTCGCACGGATGATCACCCGTACCCTCGACCACGGTCAGACACCCCGAGTTTCGCACGCCAAAGCGCTCGCCGACGTTACCCGCGACGTAGAGTTTGCCCCCGGTAGCACCGTACAGGCAGGTGTTGCCCGCAAGCGAAAAGCCGCTGCCGCCGTTTTGGTTGGTGATAACGATCTTGCCGCCGTTCATCCCTTTGCCCACGTAGTCATTGCCGGCCCCGTCAATATAAATGCTTACGCCGCCTGCTAAAAACGCGCCCAGGCTCTGTCCCGCGATCCCTTTGAGCTTAAAGATGATACGGTCATCGGGCAAGCCCTCATCACCGTAGTATTTTGCGATCTGGCCGCTGATACGCGCCCCGAAACTGCGGTTGAGATTGCATATCTCTTTATGTACGACCACCGAGTCGCTGGGGTCCTGGATCGTTGGAAAAACCTCTTTTAAAAGTTCTTGTTCAAACCGGTTTTTATCATAGGGCTCATTGGAAGCAACCTGAACGGTATCAACGCCCTCGACTCTGCGGATAACGGCGTCAAAATCAAACTTTTGCGCCATTTTGTCATCGATAACTTCCAGCAGGTGCGTCTGACCCACGATCTCTTCCAGACTTTTGTACCCCAGACTTGCCAGTATCTCCCTGATATCTTCAGCTACGGTGCTGAAATAATTGATCACACGTTCAACCGAGCCGACATAATGTTCACGCAGGCTTTCTTCCTGTGTTGCCACGCCCACGGTACACTTGTTGAGGTGACAGATTCGCAGGATTTTACACCCAAGAATCGTCAGCGCAGCCGTACCAAACGCATAACTCTCAGCACCCAGGATCGCTGCTTTGACCACATCCAGCCCCGTTTTGAGGCCGCCGTCGGTTTGCAGATGCACGCTGCCGCGAAGCCCGTTGACCTTCAGCGCCTGGTGGGCTTCGCTTAAGCCAAGTTCCCACGGATTGCCCGCAAACTTGATCGAAGTCTGCGGAGCCGCGCCTGTTCCGCCGTCGCCGCCGCTGATAATGATCTTATCGGCAAACGCTTTTGCCACGCCCGCGGCGATGGTTCCCACGCCTGCGGTGGAGACAAGCTTGACGGTGATGATGGCTTCGGGATTGACCTGTTTGAGATCAAAAATCAGCTGCGCCAGATCCTCGATACTGTAGATATCGTGGTGCGGCGGTGGCGAAATCAGCGTCACACCCTCACTGGTGTAGCGCAGCTTGGCAACAAGGGCGTTGACCTTATGACCCGGAAGCTGGCCGCCCTCGCCCGGTTTGGCCCCCTGGGCGACCTTGATCTGGATTTCTTGCGCGCTTGCAAGGTAGCTTGGGGTTACGCCAAAGCGCCCCGATGCGATCTGTTTGATCTTGGAGTTTTTACTGCTTTCAAAACGGGCCGCGTCTTCGCCGCCCTCGCCGCAGTTGCTCATCCCGCCGATTGTATTCATCGCTTCGGCCAGACATTCGTGGGCTTCGGGAGAAATAGATCCAAGGCTCATCGCCGCGGTGGCAAAGCGCTTGAAAATCTCCTCTTTTGGTTCGACCTTTTCGATAGCGATCGCTTTTTTATTTGGCTTTAATGCAAAAAAGTCACGGATCATCTTTTTATCACGCCCGTTAACCAGCGCTTTGAAGCGTTGATAATCCTCTTTGTCCCCGCTTTGAGCGACCTTGTGGATCGCATGGACCACTTCGGGGCCGAAATCGTGAAATTCGCCGCCGCCGATATGCTTGTAAAAGCCCCCGATTTCCAGCGGAAAAATCCGCCGGCTGTTTTCAAAAGCGTTTTTGTGAAAATGTTCTATGCGCGCGTCGATATCTTCATACCCCAGCCCCGCAAGCAGCGGCACGGCGCCTTCAAAACACTCATTGACCACTTCACGGCTTAAGCCTATGGCGTCAAACAGCGCGGAGTTTTTGTAACTGGCCGCGGTTGCGATCCCCATTTTGGACATAATCTTTAAGATACCGGCGTTGATCGCCTGCATGACGCTTTTGAGCCGTTTTCTGGTTTTAAACTCATTAAGACCCTCGTTTTGGCACTGCTCGTACGCGGTGGCAAAAAGCATATAAGGATAGATCGCCGTGGCACCAAAAGACAGCAGCGACGCGGCCATGTGCGAATCCTGCATCTGCCCCGTGACCGCGACGATACTGGCCCTTGAGCGGTAGCGCATATCCAGCAGGTACTGGTGTACCCGTCCCACGGCCATGAGCATCGGGATCGTCTTTTTGCCGGCACTCACGCCGCTGTCATCAAGGATAATAATCTTGGTGCCTTCGTTTTTGACGCTTTCATACACCTGCTGCGCCAGCGCTTCCACGGCTTGTTTCAAGCTGCCCGTATAGGTAATGTCAAAGGTTTTATTGTGAAAAATCCTGTCGTATCTGGGGCTTTTGGGATCGCCGTAGCTTTGCAGCACCTGCAGCTTTTCATAACTCAAAATCGGAGAAACCGTCTTTAAGCGTCTGGCTTTGGTTTCTGTTTCTTCTAAGATATTGCCTTTGGAACCAAACCCGGTATTGAGACTCATCACGATCTTTTCGCGTATAGGATCGATGGGCGGATTGGTCACCTGAGCAAACTTTTGTTTAAAAAAATCACTGAAGTTTCGCTGCTTTTGTGAAAACGCGGCAATGGGCGTATCATCACCCATCGAACCGGTGGCTTCCTTGCCCCCTTCCATCATGGGAATAACCACGTCCTGGATCACCTCATGGGTGTAGTTAAAATAGCGCTGCTTGGTTTTAAGACCATCAAGTTCCAAAGCGCTGCTGTCTTTAAAGGGGATTTCGACATGTTCCTGCAGGTATTTGATCTCTTTATTGAGCCAGATATCATAGGGTTTGGAATCTTTGAGGTACGTATCGATATCGCCGCTTTTAAGCACCTGGCCGTATTTGAGGTCCAGCCCCATCATCTCCCCGCTTTGCAAACGCCCTCTTTCTACAATATTATCTTCGGGAGTATCAAGCACGCCGTATTCGCTGGAAATCAGCAGACGGCGGTCTTTGGTGATGATGTACTTTGAAGGCCGAAGACCGTTTCGATCCAGCACGCAGCCGATATAGCGCCCGTCAGTCAAGCTAATCGCCGCGGGTCCGTCCCACGCTTCAAAGGAGACACTCATATACTCATAAAAAGCCCGCAGTTTGGGGTCCATCCGCGGTGAATTCTGCCAGGGAGCGGGGATCACGGCGCGGGCGGCTTTGAAAAAGTCCATCCCGTTGATAATAAGAAATTCAAAAAAGTTGTCAAAACTGGCGCTGTCGCTTGCTTTTGGCAGCAAGATGGGCATCAGCCGCTGCAGTTCTTCGTCGCTGTAGACATCACTGTGCAGGTTTTCGCTTCTTGCTTTGACATTGACGCGGTTGGCGTGGATGGAGTTGATCTCGCCGTTGTGCGCTATCATCCGAAAAGGCTGGGCCAGACGCCACTGGGGCAGCGTGTTGGTCGAAAAGCGCTGGTGAAAGAGGCAGAAACTGATCTCAAAATCCTCATCCTGCAGATCAAGATAAAAGGATTTGATGATAGTAGGCATCACCAGACCTTTGTAGCTGACCACTTTGTTTGAAAAGCTGCAGATATAAAAATCTTCATTGTCTATGGCGTGTTCGGCTTCTTTTCTGGCCAGGTATAAAAGCGCTTCAAAGCGTCTGGTAGCCATAATGGAAGAAGGCGCCACAAAAACCTGGACGATCTTGGGAAGCAGCGAATGGGCCTGTTCGCCCAGCGCTTCGGTATCGATGGGCACTTCTCTGGTAAAAAGCACTTCCAGGTCGTTGTTTTTGCAGTATTCGCGAAACACTTTCAAATGCGCGTCATCATTATAAAAGATCATCGCCACGGCGTACTGTTTGGTCAGTTCGCACCCGTTTTGGCGCGCGATCTTGTGCATGAAACGCTCGGGCATGGAAAGCAGCAGTCCGGCACCGTCGCCGCTTTTTCCGTCTGCTCCGACGCCGCCTCTGTGCATCATCCGCTCCAGCGAACTGATCGCGTCTTCTAAATTTTTGTGGTCGGGGCGGTTGTCAATGCTGGCAAGCAGCCCGAATCCGCAGTTATCTTTAAAGGAAGTCAGAAGATCATCCATTTTAGCTACCTTTTTATTGTTTTTTAAGGTTTTTTCAGGTATTTAGAAAAAACTCGATTCCTGATATTATATCCAAAAACAGATAAATAAAAAATTTACTGATATTCGTTCACATTGCAAAAAGAGTGCGATATTATACTTACACATTATAACCAAGCATCAACCTTAAGCAAAGAAACAACCTGGTTTCGTTAGAATATCTTCCATTTAGGAGAGGGCATGAGCAAATTTTTACAAACGGCAACCATTTTATACGTTGAAGATGACAAAAGTATCCAGGAAGGCTATGTCAGAGCACTGCAGCGTTATGGCAAAGAGGTTTTTATAGCCAATGACGGCAAAGAGGGGTTAGCGCTGTATCAAAAGCACAATCCCGATATTATCGTCAGCGATATC